>JBOGDL010000488.1:0-4177 GCA_050701815.1 Micromonosporaceae bacterium
GCTGATCGAATCCGCGCCGCGCTGGGCGCCAGCCTGGAAGGAGCCCCACGTGACCGCTGACATCGTCACCGCGTACCGGTTGACGCCGATGCAGCACCTGATGCTGGCGCACAGCATCGGCGCGCCCACCTCGGACGCCTGTTTCGTGCAGTACGGGCTGCGGGTGAGCGGCCCGTTCGAGCCGGAACGTTACCGCGCGGCGTGGCAGTCGCTGGTGGCGCGGCACACCGCGCTTCGCACCTGTTTCGCCTGGCGGGGGCTGGAGGAGCCGCTCCAGGTGGTGCTCAGCGACGCGACCGTGCCGCTGACCCTGCTCGACTACCGGGACTCGGACGATCTCGAGGCCCGGCTCACCAAGCTGGCCGCGAGTGACAGCCGCGCCGCGTTCCAGCTCACCGCCCCGCCGCTGCTCCGGCTGGCAGCGGTCCGGCTGCCAGGCGAGGCCTGGCACCTGCTGATCGGGATGCACCATCTCATCGTCGACGGCTGGTCAGCCGAACAACTGCTCCAGGAAGCGGCCGAGACGTACGCCGGCGCCGGACCGTCACAGCCGGCGCCCGAGTTCGGCAGCTACCTGGCATGGCTGGAGCATCAGGATTTCCACGGCGCCGAACAGCACTGGAATCAGGCGTTGGCGTCGGTTCCGGCGGGGGCTGGCTTTCCCGGGGCGTTGTCACGTCCCGGGCGTCGCAGGAGCGGCGCGCTGCGCGAGTCCCGGCGGGAGCTGGACGCCGCGACCGTCGCCGCTCTCCGGGAGCGCTCCCGGTCGGCCCGGGTGACGCTGTCCACGATGGTGCGAGCCGCCTGGGGAGCGCTGCTGGCCCGTTACGCTGGCGTGCCCGAGGCGGTGTTCGCGGTCACTGTGGCCGGACGCCCGGCCGAGCTGCCGGAGGCGTCCGAAACGGTCGGCCCGTTCCTCAACAACCTCCCGGTGCGGGTGGGGCAGCCTGGCGCCGACCTCGTCGGCTGGTTGGCCGGACTGCAACGCGACGCGGCCCGGTCCAAGCAGCACCAATGGTGCTCGCCCGCCCAGATCCAGGAATGGGCCGGACGGGACGCGGCCCGGGCGCTGTGTGACACCCTCCTGGTGTTTCAGAACTACCCGGGGGACCAGGAGCTGCCGGCTCTGGGCCCCCGCACCCGGTTCGAGCGATGGCGTCCGGCCGGGCCCACCGTCCGCACCGGGTTCCCGCTCACCCTGACCGTCACGGCGACTGACACTCTCACGATGCGGACCACTGTGGACAGCGGGGTGATCTCACGGCCCGGTGTGCAGCGGCTCGAGGAAGACTTCTGCGCTGTCCTTGACGCCCTCGCCGCGGGCAGGCCGGATCTGCCGTTGCCGCCGCCGTGGCAGCCACCGGCGGAGAGCGGAGACCGGGCCCGTCGTGCCACAGTCGCGTACCGACCCCCCGAGACCGATGTGGAGAAGCAGGTCGCTGGCGTGTTCGCCGAGGTGCTCGAAGTCGACCAGGTGGGCGCCGACGACGACTTCTTCGACGCCGGAGGCAACTCGCTCGCCGCGGTGCACCTGTCGTGGCGGCTCCGTGACTCGTTCGGCGTCGAGCTGCCTCTGGAGACCGTGTTCACCAGCCGCACCCCGGCGGCGCTGGCAGCGGTTCTGGACCCTGCCGATCCACAACCCGCCCTGACCTGAACCCCGACACACCACCCTCAAGCGGAGAAAGAGGAACCTTTGATGTCCCTGTGGAAGAACCGAGACTTCCTCAAGCTGTGGACCGGCGACGCCGTGTCCGACATCGGCAACCAGATCACCCTGCTGGCGATGCCGCTCACCGCGATCCTGCTGCTTGACGCCACACCGGGTGAGCTGGGGATTCTCGGCGCCGCCCAGTTCGCACCGTTCCTGCTGTTCGGCCTGATCGCCGGAGTGTGGGTGGACCGGGTGCGGCGGCGCCCGGTGATGATCGCCGCTGACCTGATCCGGGCGCTGTGCATCGGCGTGATCCCGGTGCTGGCGGTGCTGGACCTGCTGCGGATCGAGCACCTGTACGTGATCGTGTTCGTGTTCGGGACGCTGGGACTGTTCTTCGACATCGCGTACCAGTCATATCTGCCGACGCTGGTGAAACGGGAGCAGCTGACCGAAGGCAACGCCAAGCTGACCGCCACCAGCACCATCGCCGAGGTCGGTGGGCCGGCGCTGGCGGGGGTCCTGATCCAGCTGTTGACGGCGCCGGTGGTGCTGGTGATCGACGGGGTGTCGTTCCTGTGCTCCGCGCTGGGGTTGTCGCTGATCAAGCGCCGCGAGGCGCCGGTCGCCCCGGACCCGAGAGGCCGCAACGTGCTGCGTGAGGTGAAAGAAGGCCTGGGGTTCGTGTTCCAGAGCCGGTTGCTGCGCACCATCGCCGCCACCACCGCCACCAGCAACCTGTTCGGTCGGATCCTGTTCACGGTGTACGTGCTCTACCTGGCCGAGTCGCTGGAGCTGAGCCCCGCGGTGATCGGTGTGACGTTCGCGCTGTCCAGCATCGGCTCGGTGCTCGGCGCGTTCGTCGCGGAACGCTGCAGCGGCTGGTTCGGGCTGGGTCGCACCATCGCCGGCTCGATCCTGATCGGGAACGCCGTGTTGCTGCTGGTGCCCGCCGCCGCAAGCCTCGGTGTGGCGACCGTCCCGACGCTGGTGGTCGCGATGTTCATCTGGGGCCTGGCGAACCCGATTTACAACATCAACCAGGTCAGCCTGCGGCAAGGCATCACCCCGGACCGGCTGCTGGGGCGGATGAACGCGAGCATGCGGTTCCTGGTGTGGGGCACGGTGCCGATCGGCTACCTGATCGGGGGCGCGATCGGTGACAGCTTCGGACTGTGGCCGACCCTGGTGATCGGCGCGGTCGGCGGCGTGTTGCCGGTGCTGTGGCTGCTGCCGTCGCAGCTGGTGAAGCTGGTGTCGCAGCCAGAGGGGCCGCAGGACGGTGACGGGCCCGGCGGGCAGCAACCACCAGCCGACCCGGACAGCCCAGACAACGCGGATAGCTCTGCGGCCGCGGGCAGCCAAGCCGACGCCGATGACCGGGACGACGCCGGCGTCACCGCTGACGGCGCGGGCGCGGAACAAAGCGCGACAGCGACTCCCGGGCGGTGACGCTATGACTGCTGAGGTGCTGCACCTGCCGATCGGGCGTCGCCATCCCGGGGCGCCGCGAGGACTCTGCCACCGGGTCGTACGGCCGCCGGAGCTGGACCGCTGGCCCGCCGCGTACGCCGCGGTGTTGGCGCGGCACAGCGGCCAACGAGAGTTCGCGCTCGCCACCCCACGCGGCAGCGTCGCCGTGGACTGCCGTGCCTCGATCAGCCTGGCTGAACTCGCGGCGCAATGGTCGACGGCGCCGGCGGTTGACCTGCCCGCGGTGGCGGGTGTCGCGGTGCGGGAGGCGTACCCACGAGACGCCGCGGCGCTCTGGCTGGTGGTCGATGACGAGAGCGTCGCCCTGGACTACGACACCAGTGTCTGGTCGGCCGAATCCGCATCAGCCCTGCTGGATTGCTGCCACACCCTGGTGACCGCGGATCCCGCACGGCCGCAGCGCGACATCCCGATCGGCGATGTGGCGTTGATCGACACGTCGGGCGCTCAGCTGACCGGTCCGGGGCTCGACGAGCTGGTACGCGACTGGGCGAGCCGCACCCCCGACGCGGTCGCCGTGGTCTGTCAGGGCCGCGAGGTCTCGTACGCCGAACTGGACCGTCTGGTCGATCATCAGGTGGCTCGGTTGCGCGGGTGCGGGGCGCGCCGCGGCGATCGGGTGTGTGTGCTGCTCGACCGGGACCTCGACTGGGTGGCGGTGGAGCTGGCGTTGCTGCGGATCGGGGCGGCGTGCGTCCCGCTGGATCGGGAGTACCCCCGAGCCAGGCATGAGCTGGTGCTCGACGACACCGCGCCGGTGCTGTTGGTGACGGGGCGACGGCACGGGCTGCATGACGGCCCGGTCCGGACGCTGCTCATGGACGACGTGCCGGCCCCTGACTCGGCCGAGACCGCGCCGGGCCCTCGCGGCGGCGAGTCGGTGGAACGGGTGTCTGAGGTGGCCGCCGCTGACACCGCGTACGTCTTCTACACCTCGGGGTCGACCGGGCGTCCGAAGGGAGTCCTGGTCCCGCACGGGTCGCTGCGCAACCTGCTCGCCGCGCAACGCGACCTGCTGAAGCTGGGGCC
>JBOGDL010000489.1:0-15120 GCA_050701815.1 Micromonosporaceae bacterium
GTGGGTCTCGGTGGGCCGTACAACCTGATGCAGGACGCCGGGTGGCAGCAGCTCAGCAGGGACATGATCAACGCGTACAAACCGCACCTGGACAAGCTGAACCAGGACTCGCTGGCCGCGACCCAGAAGCTCATCGACAGTTTCAACATCACGTACCAGGCGCTGATGCGTCCCGTACTGCCGCTGCCTCACCTGCCGCCGCCCGGCATCGGGGACGGCCCCGGCGGCGGCGATGGCGAAGGCGGCCTCGACCTGGACGACATCCTGAACAATGGCGGTGGTGGCGGCGACGGCGGTGGCGGCCTCGACCTCGACGACATCCTGAACAACGGCGGTGGCGGTGGCGGCAGCGATGGCGGCAGCGGTGGCGGCAGCGATGGCGGCCTCGACCTTTCCGAGATCCTCAACCAGGGCGGCGGTGGCGGCCCCGACGGCGGCCCGAGTGGCGGTCCCAGCGGCGGCCCCAGCGGCGGGAGCAGCCTGCCCGAGGTGTTCAGCACCACCGGCAGCGGTGGTGGTGGCCCCGGTGGCGGGAGCAACCTGCCCGACGTGTTGAGCACCACCGGCAGCGGTGGTGAGGGTCCCGGCGGCGTCACCGGTGGCAGTGACCTCCCGACCTTCACCAGCAGCACGGGCGGACTCGACGGCTCACCGTTCGACCCGACCGGATCCGGCGGCGGTGGCGGGCCCATCTTCACCAGCACCGGCGGCCTGAGCGGCCTGAACCCGCCCAAGGGCGGCAAAGGCGCCGGCGGGCCCCTCGGACCGGACGGCGATGGCGCCACCGACGACACCAAAGGATCGCCGATCTCCGAGTTCACCAGGGGTGCGCTCGGTGACGGCCCCGGCGGTGACGGCAGCAGCGGCGGGAGCAACCTGCCCAACGTGTTCAGCAGCACTGGCGGCGGACCTAGCTTCGGCGGCGCCGACCTCAACGGGCTCAACGGCGGCACCGGCGAGGGCCTGGTGGACGGCACCACCGGCGGGTACTCCTCGACGGGCACCGACCGCGGATTCACCCTCGGTCCACTCGGTACGCCCCCGCCCGGCT
This sequence comes from Micromonosporaceae bacterium, assembly GCA_050701815.1. Classification (GTDB taxonomy): domain Bacteria; phylum Actinomycetota; class Actinomycetes; order Mycobacteriales; family Micromonosporaceae; genus WHSM01. The sequence goes on from JBOGDL010000489.1 coordinate 1,052, forward strand.
ACCAGCCTCCCGGCCTGGAGGTCCCGGACTTCTCGGGATCCGGCGGCCAGTCGCTGCTGACCGGGCCAGGCGCGGAGGACCTCGCCACGTCCGGGGACCTCCCGGGCGGCCTCGGCGGCAACGGGAACGGCATTACCGGGCTCTCCAGCACCTCGCCCGGGCCCACCGGGGCGGCCGGCCCCCACGGGTACCCGCCGCCGATGGGTGGCATGGGTGGCATGGGCGGTAACCAGAACAACGAGCGGGAACGGGAACGCTCCACCTGGCTCACCGAGGAGAGCGACGTCTGGGGTACCGACCCCGACTGCGCTCCCGCCGTGGTGGGACGCGAGGACGTACCCGAACCCGGCAGCAGCGAGCAGGTACGCCGTACCGGGCCGTCGCGGCGGCCGGGGGACCCCCGGGAGACCGGCCCTCGCCGGCGTACCACGTGACGAAGGAGATCAGATGAGCAATCCGTTGCAGGACCGGATCGACCAGGTGATGGCCGACTTCGAGCGCAGCCAGACGGCGATCGACTCGATCCGCGAGGAACTGGCCGACAGCACGACCACCGTGACCGCGAAGAACCGGGCCGTCGAGGTGACCGTGGACGGCCAGGGCGAGGTCACCGAGATCACGTTCCCCACGAAGAAGTACCGGAGCATGGCCCCCGCCGAACTCGGCAGCCTGCTCGTGGAGACCCTCGCCGACGCCCGCCAGCAGGCGGTGCGGCGCGCGACGACCCTGATGCGTACCGCGATGCCGAACAGCGGGCCGCTGCTGGAGGCGCTGGGTGGCGACTCGGGCGAGATCGACGCGCTGGTCGAGGAGCTCAGCCAGATGGACGGCCCGCTGTGGCAGGTGGCCGAGTCGTACGACCGGAAGGAGGACCGCTGATGCCCCCCGAGCCGTTGCGGGTCGACACCGACCTGCTGACCGGAAGTGTGTTCGCCCCGTACATGGACTACCTGCGCGAGCTGATCGAGAGCACCAGATCGGACATCACCGCCCTCGGGCCGCTGGTGCCGCGGCGGACATCCGAGATCGACGACCACGTGATCGAGCTGGAGGAGAAGAACATCCCGCTGGTGTTTGACCTGCTGATCGCGACCCGGGACCTGCCGACGGGCGACGCGGACTCCGCCGACTTCCTGGCGAAGCTCCTCGAGGGACTCGAGGACCACAACACGAAAGAGGCCGGGCCCAACTCCCACAACGGCCCGATCGTCTGACAACCGCGAGGACCTGGAGACACCGTCATGGGGATGTCCATCGACCCGCAACTGCAGGGGCTGATGAAATTCGCCTCGGGCGAGGATTTCCCCGGTTCCAACGAGACCAGCATCATCGCGCTGGCCAAGGTGATCGAACACGCGGCCGACCGGCTCGAAGGGGCCGAGCCGCTGCTGCGTAACGGGATCCGGAGGCTGGGTCGGGGCGCGTCGGGTGGCGCCACCGAGGAGGCGCTGCTCGACAGCCTGAAGGACGCGCCGCAGCTCATCCTCGACGCGGCCCAGATGTTGCGTAAGCAGGGCAACGCCGCGAACCAGCTCGGCGTACAGGTCCAGTACGTGAAGATGATGATCTACGGCGCGCTGGTGATGCTGTTTGTCGAGCTGCTGATAGCTCTGGCGTTCCCGAGTGTCGCCAACGTGTTGAGGTTCCTCACGGACGCGGCCATCGTCGGCAGGCTGGTCAAGCTGCTACTGGTGAGGCTGCTCATGGGCGCCCTGGTGGCCGGGGCGGTCGGCACCGGACTGCAAGTGATCATGGATGTCGTCGTACAGCTCGCGCAGATGAAACACGGCGACCGGACCTCGATCGACTGGAAGCAGGTGAGTACGTCCGCCTGGATCGGCGCGCTGGGCGGCGGCCTCGGCTTCGGGCTCGGGCTCGGCGCCGCGCCCGCGCTGCAGGGCCTGGCCAGGCGCTTCGCCAAGGAAGCCGTCGAGGACGTCGTCGAGTCCGGCGCTGAGGGACTCGCCCGCAACGCCGTACCGACACCGCCACCGCCGCCACGCCTGGAGAAGGCCGCCCACCTCGTCTCGGAGGTGGGTGTCGAGGGCGGCACCGAGTTCCTCACCGAGGGCACGGCGAACAAGATCACGGACGGCGAGTTCAAGGCCAGCGGGGCGGCGGTGACCTCCGGTGCCCTCTCCGGCGTCTTCGAAGGGGTCGGAGGGCACTACGGGGAGAAGATCGCGGGCTCCCGTGACAAGCCCGAGGGCGATCCACCCCCGACGTATGACCCGGACTCGCCCCCGCCGAATTCCAGCACCGTTCCCGATCCCACGCCCGACGGTGGGCGCTCCCTGGACACCGACCCGTCGTCCAGCGGTCCGGTCGACGCGCCGCCCCAGCGGGATCCGAATGCGCCGGTCGCCGGTGGTGGTCCACCCTCGACCTCCTCCGGCGGGCAGCCGTCCGGCTCCGGGCCGGTCGGCGTACCCGACCGGGACCCGGTGGGCCACGACATCCCGGCGTCCGGACGGCCGTCTCTCACGATCCCCGATCCGTCCTCGGGTTACAGCACACCGACCAGCGGCGCCGGTACGCCCACCAGCTCCAGCTCCGGCGGCACCACACCCGCAACCACGCCGCCGACCACCCCACCGACCAGCCCGACCAGCGTGACTGACCCCACCAAAGCCGGCAATGTGGACGGTCCGGCCGTACCGGCGGGGACGACCGGCGGCAATCCGACGGTGCCGCCGCCCAGCGGTACGGGAACGTCCGCCGCGCCGTCGACGACATCCACGGGCTCCGCCGTCACCGGACCGCAGCCGGTCGGCACACAGAACCTCAGCCCGCAGCCTGGTTCCACGTCGACCGGCCCGAGCCAGACCGGCTCCACGCAGACCGGTCCAAACCAGACTGGTTCCACCCAGACCAGCTCCACGCAGACCGGCGCCACGCAGACTGGCCAGCCACAGGCGGGGCGGCAGGGTCCCACGACCGTGCCCGGCGTACCGACGTCGACCGGGCCGCAGGTCGCCCAACCGGCGCCTACGCCGTCACCCGCGACGACCCAGCCGGTCGCGCAGCAGCCGGTGGCGCAGCCAAGCGAGGCGCAGCGACCGGTGACACCGCAGACCGGTTCACGCGGCGTCGAACCGGCCACGACACCGCAACCCACTCGCGTCCCGGGCCATGCCGGCGGGCCGAGCAAGCCAACGGAGCCGTCCCCGTCGACCACCGCCGCCTCGTCCACCCGAGGGTCCGCCGCCACGTCGAGCGGGCGGGCCGGTGTCCCGTTGCCCACCGAGACCACAGGTGTCCGGCCGCAGGCCTGGGAAACAGTCCAGGCAACGCCGGATCCGACACCACTCGCCGCGCCACCCACCAGCCACGTCACCGCCGGTGCGCAGTGGGTACGCGAGCCCGACGGCTGGTACGTCTCGCAGCACGACGGATCGTTCGAGGACAGCCGCGACGTCCACGGCGAGCCGGTGACCGTCCACGTGCCCGAGGGGTCCAAGGCGGTGATCGACGGCTCGGGCGATCTGCGCCACCTGGTGTTGCCGGACGGGGTCAGCTACGAACGCGGCCTGGACGGCACCTGGTCGAGGGGCCGGGGCAACGCTGGCGAGCTGATCGTCACGAAGACAGACCAGCCGGTGAACCTCGCGCTGGTGGGCGGGACCAGCGTGGTGCTGGCCCCGGAGAACGAGGTCGTCCGCGACGAGATCACCGGGGAAGCGGTCGCTTATCGCGAGGTCAGGGGGCCCGACGGGGCCCGGCTGACCGACCCGCGTACGTTCCTGCGTACCGCCGACGGGGGCTGGACCCAGACGCCGGCGCCGGTGTCCTCGGTGGCGTACGAAGCGTGGCTGGCCAGCGCGAATCAGGCACACGACACCGCTCGGGTGCTCTACGACATCGAGGCCCGCTCCGGTCCGGCCGTCCCCGAATCACAGCGCCTGGTGAACCTGGACCGGGACGCGTTGCGGGACCTGCTGCGTGACGGCACCCCCGGCGACGCGATCGCCGCGATCCACGAGGCGGTGCGCCGCTACGAGGGCGTGGCGTTGCGGTGGACCCAGCTCGCCGCGTCGAACGCGTTCACCGGCGGCCAGGTGGTCAACATGGCCGCCGGCGAGGGCAAGTCGTGGCTGTTCCTGGTCGACGCGGCGCGACAGTCGGTACGCGACGGTGTCGACGCCGTACAGGTCATCACCACCCGTGGCAACCTGGCCGACCGGGAGTTCGAGCGCTACCACCGGCTGCTCGCGCCGCTCGGGTTCGCCGTACACCGGATGAACCCGGACGCCACGCCGCCGGAACCGGTGCCCGGGGTGCCGACCATCTTCGTCGGCACCCACCAGGACGTCGCCTTCAGCGACCTGAAGAAGGGTCTGGTGCCTGGTCAGAAGGAATCCGGCAGCAGCGTCGTCGACGTCAGCGTCGACGAGATCGACGAGGCCTTCCTGTACTCCAACACCAGCTACATCATCAGCGACGGGGTACGCGGCATGGCGCCGGCGAACGTCGTCCAGCAGGTGGTGTGGGCGAAGGACCTGCTCACCGACAGCCTCGGCGACGGCACGGTCACCGATGCCGACTTCGGCCGGCGGCCCGGCCAGGCCGGCGGGCCGGCGAAACTGACCGATGACGGGATACGCAAGGTCGAACAGGCACTCGGCCGGCCGCTGTCAAAGGACGAGCACACCAGGCTCGACATGGCCGCCACCGCGCGGTGGGAGTACCAGGAAGACGTCCACTACGTCAGGCACAACGGCAAGATCTTCATCATCGACCAGACCACACACGAGGTCCTCTACGACCCGGAGACCTCGTCGGAGAGCCGGTGGAACGGTGGACTCGCGCAGGCGATCGAGGCCAAACACGACCTGCAGCTCCGCGACGACGCGGAGACCAACCGGAGCATCACCGCCCAGCAGTTGTACGCCAAGGAGACCTTCGGCAGGATCGTCGGCGCCTCCGGCACCGCGCTGGGCAAGGGCCAGCACTTCCAGAAGATGGGTCTGTCCGCCGAGATCGCGGAAATCCCCCGCTACTACCAGTCGCGCCTGAGCACCGGTGACGACCACGTCAGCGCGGACACCGGCGGGAAACTCGGCGCGATCGCCGACGACGTCTACCAGATGCGGACCACCGGCACCAGACAACCGCAACTGATCCTCGCCCACCGCAACGACCTGGTGGCGCAACTGTCCGAACAGCTCACCCAGCGAAACACCCCGCACACCGCGATCGACGCCAGGTGGTTCCTAGAGCAGGGCGCCAACCGTGAGGCGGCCTTCCGCGACGTCGTCGACAAGGCCGGCGAACTCGGCCACGTCCTGGTGATCAACATGCAGGGCGCCCGCGGCGTGGACATCCCGGTCAGCAACGAGTCGAAAGCCGCCGGCGGCCTGCACGTACGCGTCACGGCCCGCTCCGGCGTCTCCCGCGACATCGACATCCAGGCCGAGAACCGCGCCGCCCGTAGCGGCGACCCCGGCAGCGTCCGCTACTACATCTCCCCTGATGACGACGCCTTCCGGCTGTCCCACAACGAGAACGTGCACCTCGCCGTCATCAGGTACACCCACGCGGTCAGCGTCGAGGGCGCCCACTCCACCCCGGAAACCCGCGAGACGCTCACCCAGGCCGAGCAGGGGCTTCGGGAACTGGTCTCCCACGTACAGGCCGACGCCGCGAGGCAATGGGGAATGCACACCGCGACCAGCAACCTCCCCAACGCGCCACCCCCCACCGACGACTCCGCGACCGGCACCTCGACCACGCGACGGTCACCACCACCCGAACCACCACCCGGCCACACCACCACAACCGCCCCGCTGCCACGGGAGGACGATTCCTCCGACGCGACCGGGAACCCGCAGCTGGCGAGTCCGACGCCCGAACCGGCACCACTGTCGGCGCCGCTCACCGTGCCGCCCGCCACTCACCTCACGTCGACGGATGCCCCCGACAAGGTTCTGGCCGATCTGCTCGGCATGGGTCCGGATGCGACGTTCCCGAAGCTCCACACCGGTTCGGTGGTACGCGACGCCGAGCTGACCACGTGGCGGGTGATCACGATGGTCGACCTGCTCGCGTCGCTGCCCCCCGACGCGACGAAGCCTGACCTCAACCACCGGTTGGACGAGCTGGCCGAGCGGGCCAGGTCCACGGAGCGGGCAGCGAGGGCGTTCGCCGAGGCGGAGCGGGAGGCGGGGTTCACCGTACCGGTGTCGATCGTCGACGACCCGGACTTCGTCGGGTTCGCCGCGCGACTGGAGGCGGTACGGCGGGCGGCCGCGCCAGCGGAGAAGACAGCGGCGCGGGAGGCGAAACTGCACCGGGAGTACGTCTCACGGCTCGCCGATCGGGGCAGGGCCACCCGGGAGCTGCAGCGAGTACGGCGCTCGGCGCGCCGTCGTGGCACCAGGGCGTACCACAGGGCGGCGGGTCTGGTGGCTGAGCACGTGCCCGGCGTCAGGGCGTCGACCCCGGCGGACCGCGCCGTACGCGACCGGTTCACGCGTGACTGGATCGCCGCGGGGGACGAGCATCGCCAACTGCTGTGGCGGCGGGCCCGCGGCGAACGCCTGAGTGCGACATCGCCCGCGATGCTGCGCCTGAAGGCGGAAGAGGCGGCGCTGCGTCGTGCCGAGATCGAGGAGCAGATCGTCAGCGACCTGGTCGCGATCCGCAGGCACGCGGGCGAGATCGCCGGGCCGGGCCGGTCCGCCCTGGCATCCATCACCGAGGTCGACGAGACCGAGCCACCGGAGACCACCGGCCCAGGGGGTCCCACGTCGCCTGGCGACTCGGGCCAGCCCAGGTCCCTCGCCTCCGGCGTACCCACTGTCGCCTCGGGGGCGGCGGCGCCGTCGATGCCCTCGACCTTCGCCGGCCCGACGTTCTCCATGAGCATGCCCTCAACGTCGCTGCCGAGCCATCCGTCGCTGTTCGTCGGGGAGAGCCAGGCCACGAGCGGTCCCGCCGAGGCCGGGCCGTCGCGCGGTGACGCGCATCCGGCGGATGCCGACACCCAGCCTGCCGGGACCACCACGTGGGGCGACGGGAAGCCGGTCGACTACGGCATCCCGGAACGCCTGGACGGCATCGCGGAGCTGCACCGGCGACTGCGGGAGCTGATGCCGGCGCGGAGCGGGCTGCCCTCGTTGACCGAGTTCGAGCAGGCGCTGCGGATCGGGTACCCGAAGGCCAGCCGCGACGGTGTGCTGTTGACGTACGGCACCGGCGAGGACGCCCGCGAAGTGCTCATCACGGTGGCGCGTACGAACCCGCGACCGGTGCCGAAGCCGCCGACCAGGGGCCACCAGGGTGTCACGGGCATCCACGACGGCGAGTGGTCCGACACCTCGCGGAGCCTGGCGTCGGGGTCGTCGATGACGCTCGGGGCGCCGATCGGCATCGGTCTCGGCACGGACGAGGTGCTGCGCACCGTGACGGTCACCCCGTCAGTGACGTTCGGCGCCAACAAGACCGCGGTGACGGCGACCTCGGACAACACCGCGTTCACCAGTCAGGTCAGCGACAACCGGGGGCCGTCGTCGCTGGTGGCGTGGGACCTGGAGTGGAGCGCCACGGTAACCAGGGCCGGCAGGGACGGCGAGGACGTTCGGGACGTCGTGGAGCCGGTCCCGTCGCCTGGCGGACTGACGCTGTGGACGCCGCAGTACTACGCCCACCGCACGCAGGCCGAGAAGTTCGTACGGACCGCCACCCCGGCGAGACTGCCGAAGAACTTCATGGCGGAGCGGTACTCCGGAAACGAGGACCTGTTCGCCGAGGCGCTGCGTCTGATCGGGCCGGAACACGCGCCGGTGGGCAGCAGGACGCGGTACGCGCTGCGTCGCTTCTTCGACGCGTCCAACCAGTCGTCGATTCTCGGTACGGCGACCGGCGGCGAGGGCGCGGAGCTGGTGCTCGCCGGCGAGGACGGCCTGGTGCGCGGCGTGCTGCGGCAGCGTACCCAGCTCTCCGACTGGCAGCGGATCGGCGCCGGGACCTACCACGGGCTGTTGGAGGACGTTCACGTCGACGCGGTCAAGGCGGCCGGGTCCAGCAGCCTGGAACAGCAGAGCGGCGGCGGGATCCTGACGCAGCTCGGGGTGTTCCTGAGTGACCTGTTCGGATTCGGGCTGAAGGTCGGCGTACGCCAGGACCGTACCGTCCAGGACAGCCTGTCGGCCGGCGGGATCGGCCTGGGCGTCACGGTCGGCCGCTTCGCCGGACAGACCCTCGGCTACGACGTGAAGGCGACCTCCACGCTCAGCTACCAGTCGCTGGTGGGCTCCGAGCCGCCGAAGGTCGGCCGGCCGGTGCCGGGCGGCGCGCAGTTGCGGATCCGCGAACCGGACGCCGTCACGCACGGCATTCCGGTGGAACGCACCGCCCGGCTGCGTTCGGCGCGGGCGGCCGCGGACCGGGAACGGCTGGTGGCGGGTCAGGCGGGCGGGCCGGTACGCCATCCCCCCGCGATGGTGCTGGCGAACCGCGGCATCGGCTTGTCGGTCGTGGAGGACCTGACCGGCGCGGAGGAGCTGCTGGAGCGGATCTACCCGGCGCTGGAAGCGCGTGGCTACCTGCCCGCCCGCGACCCGCGGACCGGCCGGTACGCCACCCCCCGCGACCAGGACGGGCGGCGGCGCCTGTCGCGGCAGTTCGACAACCTGACGAAGCTGACGAACACCATCTCGCGACGCGGGCTGACCGCGCAGTTCGAGCCGGCGATGCAGAACCGGATCCCGGTACTGCTGGAACACCCTGACGGGAAGCGGGGTCCGTGGTGGAAGAACCAGCCGAGGAGCATCGAGGTCGACGTCGGGGTGCGGCTGCGCCCCAACGGTTGGACGGTGGTGGACAGCTCCCGGCACTTCCACGTGGTGAACCTGTGGATCTCCTCGGACGCGCCCGGAGGCGCGCGGAGCCTGACCAACACCCGGGAGGTCAGTGCGGGAGTCGGCGTGCTGCCCGGCACGATCACGGTGGGGCCGGTCAAGATCCGGCTGCCCAACTGGCTCGGCAAGCTTCGCTGGCGGTACGGGCGCGGGATCCGCTCCGGGTCGGTGGTCAACAACGTGGAGCTGCTGGAGAGTCACGACACGGCGCTGTCGTACCAGTTCGGGTACGACCTGGACGCCCGGATCCACGAGCGCGGCGAGCAGATCGCGCAGGTGGACGTACCGGACCAGAGCGTGGTGCTGAAACTGCTCGACGACGTCAGCTCCGACACCCCGCAGACCCTGCCGCCGCACGACTTCGACGCGCCCCGGGAACGTCCGGACGGCTACCGGTCGATCTTCCAACGGGTCGGGTACGTCGTGACCGACACGATCGCCACGTCGAACCTCTCCGACGCGTTCCGGCGGGTGCTGCCGGCGACGCTGACCACGCCGGGCAAGGCGCCGTGGTCGCTGGCCCGCGCGTTCGGCAACGTGGAGAACGTACGGTCCCACGTCGAGCAGATCAGCGACGGCCTGTACACCATCGACCACCTTTTCAAGGAGGGCTGGGTACGCGACGACCACGGTCAGCTCGAACTCGGTCTCAACCTCGGCAAGCCGCGGTACCGCGCCCGTACCGGCCCGTCGTTTGTCTCCGGCAAGATCAACTTTGGTATGGACCGGGCGGGCCACAGCTCCAGCGACGGCTCCGGATGGGAGAGCTCGTGGCAGGCCCTCGGCGTGGAGGGCGACGTCGCGGGCGCTCCGGGCGGCCAGCCCGGTGTGGCCTTCTCCGAGTCCAGCACCCGGCAGGGCACCCGCTGGCGGGGGACGGACTCGGCGGTGGAGCGGCTCTCGCTGCACTTCGGACGGATGTACCAGTTCAGCGCCGACGCGCTGTTCGCCGTCAAGGGCCTGGGCGTGAAGCGGAACCGCCTGGTCGACGGCAGCGACGCGCTCCGGGTCGAGTACGTCGAGGAACCCGACGGGTACTGGTTCTGGATCCGCGAGTCCGACATGCTGCGGCTGCACCTGGAGGACGGCCTCGACGTGCCGGACCCGGTGGTCGAGGAGGCGCTCTGGGCGGACCAGAACGGCCCGCGTGACCTGCCCATCGGCACGGTCACCGCGTTGCTGGACCGGTTCGCCGCCGGTCGGCTCGCCCTGTCCACCGACACCGTCGCCACGGTGCTCGGCCGGCACTTCGCCGGGGACCTGACCCTCTCCCCGGAAACCCTCGCCGGCATCCTGCGGTCCCAGGCGGCGAGGGACCTGGACCTTCCGGTGGACCTGGTCGACCGGGTCCGGGCGCACGTGCGGCTACCAGAGGACGTGGCGACCGCCCTGGACAACCGGTGGATGCCGACCGAGTGGGCGATGCCCGACGCCGACCAGCACGCTCGGGACCTGCTCGAACGGTTCCTCTACGACCCGGAGCGGCTGCCGGGCTCGTCGGTGGTGGCGGACGCGCTGCGGCGGTACCTGGCCGGGAACTTCCCCGTCGACGACGCGGCCATCGACCTGATCGTCGAGGCGTCGCTGGGAGGCCGGCTCGATCTGCCGATGGATCTGGTGGGACGCCTGTTCTGGGAACGTCCGTCGCCCAGGTCCACCGTGGAACAGCTACGGGACTACGCCGCCGGCCGCTGGCCGATGTTCGACAGCGAGGTCGGCGACGCCCTGCGCGGCCACCTGTCGGGAGCCGATGCCCTGCCCGTCGCCCTGGTGGGCAAACTCGCCGCACGGTACGCCGCCGGCCACCTCAGCCTCAGCGACGACGTCGTCGCCGACCTGCTCGACGCCTACCGCTCCGGGAGCCTGAAGCTCCCCGACACCGTGGCGGCGGGGGCGAGCCGGCGGTTCTCCGGGGCGCCGGGGCTCCGGTTCGCCGTGCCGGAGCCGGATGCCGCCCCGGCGTTCCCGGCGAAGCTGGCGAGCGGTGCGCCGGCCGCACCCGGCCTCCCCGAACACATGCTCGGCCCGGACGCGGCGATCCTCGGATTCGGCGCCGCCGAGCGGATCGAGCTGGCCAGGTCGCTGCCACAGGTGATTCGCGGCCTGCTCCGCCAGGTCGCCCCCGAGGCGGTACGCGACAGGAGCGTCTCCTCGGTCCTGGGGCTGCTGCGCCAGATCGGTGACCAGTACTCCACTCCCGGGCTACGGGCTCTGATCGACGACCTGTTCGGCAGCGGGCTACGGCTGGCGTTCGTCAACCCGCGTGGCATGGTCGGCGCCGAACTGGTGATGATCAAGCTCAAGGCCGGTCCGCTGCGCAACCCGCGCCCGCTCGGCACCGAGAGCAGAGCGGGCATGGAGAACTACGCGTACGCCAACCACTCCCGCAGCACCACGTGGACGAACACCCGGGGCCGTACCTGGAGCGCACGGGTGTCCGGCGGTGGCACCCCGGGCGGCCAGGATCCCGGCGCGGACCACCTGACGACGCTGGCCGGAGGAGCGAGCCACAGCCGTACCGACAACCGGAGCGTCGCCACCACCACAGCGGACACCGTCACCAGCACCCGTACGGTCTTCGACTGGAGCGGCAACCGGGACTTCAGTGTCGACTTCGACATCATCGCCGAGGTGACCCGGACCCCGGTGCCGGGGCGGCCGGTCAGCAACGTGTACACCAGAGGCTTCCAGGCCGCCGAGGACGCGTTGCGCACGGTGCGCCAGCGCACCAGCCGGTCGAGCCGCGCGGTGCAGGCCGTGCCGGGTTCGATGACGTGGCGGCTGCCGAAGAGCCTCAGTGACCCGGCGCAGGGCGCCCACGGCCGGTACGGCATCCACGGCGACCCGCCGAAGGGCCGGTTCAAGCTGCCGGTGAAGTACTACCCCGAGGGCTTCACCGGGCTCGACCGGCTGCTCGACGCGGCCCAGCGGGCGGTGGGCGACCTGGCGCTGCAGGAGGCGACCCGCAACGGCCAGACCGTGTCGTGGTTCGTCGGCGCGCACGCCGTACGGGCGAACCTCGACCGGATCACCCAGGATCCCGACGGGTACGACTTCTCCGGCCTGTTCGAACCCGGTCTGGTCGCGGATCTGTTCCAGGACCTCAGGGTGAAGGGCCGGCTGCGGGACCCGGTCAAGCTGCGCGATTTCAGCACGATGGCGCTCGGCCACTACCTCAAACGCGAACAGCTCAGCAAGTCCAGCTCCGGCGCCGGGATCGGCCGCGCCACCTCCGCCGACCTGGCGCCGACGACCCGTACGGACACCGTCGACGGGGCGAGCCCGAACTCGGACGGCGGCGCGCATACCAGCGGCGTGAGCGAGACCGGCGGCGTGTCGACCGCGCTGTCCGCTGGGCAGGACGTGCAGCGCGGCACCCGCGACGAGTCGCACACCAAGCAGACCGGCAGGATCTGGCTGGTCCGGGCCGAACTGGACTTCAGGCTGGTCTCGCGCACGTGGAAGGAGAACGTGCTGTGGCACGGTACGCCGGCGCCGCGGGAGGGCACCGAGACCACCTCGACGGTGTACCTGTACCTGTTCGAGCACGACGCCATCAAGATCTTCGAAGACCTGGAGAAGGCGCCGCCGCCGCGTACCAGGAGAGCCGAGCAGCGGTACGCGCCCGGTTCGCTCGCCGGCCTGCTCAGGCCCAGGCCCGGCCTGACCACCACCACGACGCTGCCGGTGCCGGCGGTGCGGTACGACCGAAGCGAAGTGGTGGGGATCGTTGCCCAGGTGTCCGCCACCGAGCCGGCCGGCAAGCAGCCGGAGCGGTCCGGGGCGCTGACCGACGACGAGTTCGACCCGCGGTGCGCGCGGCAGCTTCACGCGCTGGCCACCGGGCTGTACCCGGGCGGGAACTCCTTCACCCGGGTACGCGCTTCCGAGCCGCAGGACGACACGGCGGTCGGGACCCGAGGGGCACGCGCCGAGCAGCGGCAGTTCGCCAGCCGCCGCGGGTGGCGCCGCCCGGCGTCCTGGGAGGCGCTGGAGCAGGCGGTGCCCGCCGTCGGCGGCACGGCGTTCATCCAGCTCCGGCGGCGTACCGGACCGGGGCACGCGTTCGCGTTGCACCACTCCAGCGACGGGCTGTTGTACCTCGACCCGGACCATCTGGACCGGCCGGTCACCGTACCGGCGGAGTGGTCAGCCGTGATCGACGGGTTGCGGGACGGGACCGCCGACCGTGACCCTCGCGAGCCCGATCTCGACGTGGTCGCGCTGGTGGTCGACCCGACCGGCCGGGAGGTACCGGAGGCGTTCGGGCACGCCCCGGAGTCGGCGTCGATCGCCCGCGCGATCCTCGACCCGCCGCAGCGCCCCGACCAGATCGGCAGCCGGCGGATCTTCCGGCTCCAGGACAGCGACACCAGCGACGGCGGGACCGACGCCGAGAGCACGGCCGCGGACGAGGAATCCCGGGACGACACCGGGTTCGAACCGGCGATGACGGGGCCGCCGCCAGGCGACTGGCGGGCCTCCGGGTACCAGCGTGGCTGGGTGATGGGGGTGCCGGCGACGCGCGAGCGGTGGCGCACCCTCGGTTGGTTCGACCACTACCACAGCGACGATTCGATGGCCACGATCGTGCTCGGCGACGAACTCGTCGACGCCGACCACGCGTCCGACGCACTGGACCGCACCCTGGGGGTGTTGGACCAGAACACCCGGAGCGAGTCTGGGTTCGTGGTGGTGCTCAGCGGAGTCGTGGGGGTGCCGGAGCTGGACCAGCTCCTGACGCGTCCCGACGTCGCGGACGTGTTCTGGGTCGGCCAGCACTCCGGGGTACGTGTCGTGGCGTCGCTGCGTACCGCGCGTCATGTGGCCACGGGCGCGACGCCCGGCGGCGGCTTCGGTCGCATGGAATCCACGGCGTTCATCGCGATGTCCCACGTTCGCCACATGCCTGATCCGCGAGGCCACGAGAGCGTGCTGCTGTACGGCCGCACGGACTCACCGGATGAGTCGGGCCGGCTCGCCGACGTCACGTACGCCGCGCTGCGGACCCTCGGTACCGGCGACGCCGATCCCGACGCGCCGGTCCTGATGTCGATCCAGGACACCGGGTTCCCGGGTGTCGCCGCGAGCCTGTGGGACCACCCGGTGCACGCGAGGAACCGGACGGGATGGCAGCGGTTCCTGCCCGGCGGAGGGACCGTACCGCTCGGTGAGTCGCCGTGGCATCCGGTGCTGGTCCAGACCCGC
>JBOGDL010000490.1:0-19282 GCA_050701815.1 Micromonosporaceae bacterium
CCTTGATCGGCTCGGTGTCCGTGTCGCCGGGCTTGAGGTAGCTGTAGATCCGGCACTCCAGCACGAGGTTGCTGTCCACCACTGACATCTCGTACGTGACGGAGTTGAAAGTGGAGTACTCGGTCACCTCGCTCGCGAAGTAGCCGTCCTCGCCGACCCCGGTCACGTCGCCGCTTTCACGGCCCGATCCCGTCTTCCCCTTGGCCGACTTCTCTCGGTCCTCGTAGGTGTCCTTGGCGGTTTCCGAGGTCTCTGAGGTCGACGCCGTCAACGTGAAGCTCGTGGTGTTGCCGTATTCGCTGCTGTCGTCCTCGAATTCGGCAGAGCAGCTGACGTACGCGTAGTAGTCGGAGCCCTTGTCTTCTTTGTTCTCCGGGTCCTTGGTCTGGTCGCCCGCCCACTCCTCGATGCCTGCGGGGTCGACCAGGTCGCAGGCGTTGGACACATTGTCGAGCGAGTACCCACCCTCGGGGGCGGCCTCGGTGCTGCCGCCGCCAGTGGTGGCCCCGCCCCCGGGCCCCCCGGTGTCGTCGCTGCTGCCGCCGCTGAGCACCACGAAGGCGACCACGACCAGCAGGACCAGGACCACCAGACCGCCGACACCGCCGATGATCCACGGCACCGGGTTGGACTGGCTCGGGACCGGCGCCGGCATCGGCGGAGGCCCCGCGTTGGGGTCGTACCCGGGGGGGCCCGAGTACGGCTCTGAGTAGCTGGGGGGCGCTGAGTACTGGTCGCTGTATCCAGGCTGCGCGTAGCCGGGCTGCTCGTAGGACTGTGGCTGCTCGTACGCCTGTGGCTGGTCGTAGCTGCCGGGACCACCCTCGGGGGGCGGACCGTACTGGGTGTGTTCCGACGGGGGCTGCCACTCGCCGCCGCCAGACCACTGACCACCCTGGCCGCCATACGGCGGTTGTTGTGGTCCCGTCACTTTCGGCCTCCTTAAGAACAGGAATCGTTCTGCACCCGAGTTGGTTCTGGGGTTGTATTGCCCGCTTACGTCCAGGAACTGTCTCACCAGTCCCAGAGGCGCCACGACTAGGGATTTGTCAGCGCCAAAGCTTACTTTGACACAGCCAGTCACGTGGGGCGCCAACTGGCATGGCGGCAGGGTGCTGACAGGCCCTGGTCCGCTTCACACCCGCCGGTCGCCATTGACATCGCGCGGACATCGCCGGGCCTGGCGAGCGGCGGCCTCCGGCCGCGTACCCTGGAACGCTAATGGGTGGGTGCCACACGCACGTGCCGGAGCCTACGACCAGGACACGACACGGGCGTCCGGAAGACGAGAAGCACCGGTTTCACCCGCAACACGATTGTGACCACAGGAACGACGGCTGCCGGCCGATGGCGTTGAGTTGTCGCCGGAAGCCTCGGTGTGAGGTGGGGATGAGCATCAAGTCCGTTTACGAGCAGCTGGAACCGTTGCTACCGAAAGTGAGCAAGCCGATTCAGTACGTTGGCGGCGAGCTCAATTCGGTGGTCAAGGAGTGGGATTCCGCGGCTGTCCGTTGGTGCTTGATGTACCCCGACGCGTACGAGGTGGGGCAACCCAACCAGGGGGTGCAGATCCTCTACGAGGTGCTCAACGAGCGCGAGGACGTGCTGGCCGAGCGCACGTACGCGGTGTGGCCGGACCTCGAGGCGCTGATGCGAGAGCATGGCGTGCCGCAGTTCACGGTGGACGGACACCGCCCGGTGGCGGCGTTCGACCTGTTCGGGATCTCGTTCGCCACGGAGATGGGCTACACCAACCTGCTCACCGCGCTGGACCTGGCTCAGATCCCGCTGTCCGCCGCGGACCGGGGCGAGGAGCACCCGGTGGTGATCGCGGGCGGGCATGCCGCGTTCAACCCGGAGCCGATCGCCGAGTTCATCGACGCCGCGGTGCTCGGTGACGGCGAAGAGGCGGTGCTGGAGATCACCGGCATCGTCCGGGAATGGAAGGCCGCCGGGCGGCCTGGCGGCCGGGACGAGTTGCTGCTGCGGCTGGCGCGCACCGAGTCGGTGTACGTGCCTCGCTTCTACGACGTGGAATACCTGCCCGATGGCCGGATCCAGCGGGTGGCGCCGAACCGTCCCGATGTGCCGTTCCAGGTCCGCAAGCGCACCACAATGGACCTGGACGCGTGGCCGTACCCGAAAAAGCCGGTGGTGCCGCTCGCCGAGTCGGTGCATGAGCGGTACGCGGTGGAGATCTTCCGGGGCTGCACCCGCGGCTGCCGGTTCTGTCAGGCCGGAATGATCACCCGACCGGTGCGGGAGCGCTCGATCACGACGATCGGGGAGATGGTCGACAACGGCATCAAGCAGTCCGGCTTCGACGAGGTCGGCCTGCTGTCGCTGTCCAGCGCCGATCACAGCGAGATCGGCGACGTGTGCTCCGGGCTCGCCGACCGGTATCAGGGCGAGAACGTCTCGCTGTCGCTGCCCTCGACCCGGGTGGACGCGTTCAACGTGACCCTGGCGCAGGAGCTGTCTCGGAACGGGCGGCGCAGCGGCCTGACATTCGCGCCCGAGGGCGGCTCGGAGCGGATCCGCCGGGTGATCAACAAGATGGTCAGCGAGGACGATCTGATCCGCACCGTGGTCACCGCGTACGCCGGCGGCTGGCGGCAGGTGAAGCTGTACTTCATGTGCGGGCTGCCCACCGAGACCGACGAGGACGTGCTGCAGATCGCGCGGTTGGCGCACAACGTGATCAGGGCCGGACGGGAGGCGACCGGCTCGAAGGACATCCGCTGCACGGTCTCCATCGGCGGCTTCGTGCCCAAGCCGCACACCCCGTTCCAGTGGGCCGCCCAGGCGGACCCGGAGACCGTCGACCGGCGGCTGAAGCTGCTGAAACAAGAGATCAACTCGGATCGTTCGCTGGGCCGCGCGATCGGCTACCGCTACCACGACGGCCAGCCGTCTGTGATCGAGGGCCTGCTCTCCCGCGGCGACCGGCGGGTGGCCACGGTGATCCGCCGGGTGTGGGAGCAGGGCGGCCGTTTCGACGGCTGGAACGAGCACTTCTCCTACCAGCGCTGGGTGGACGCCGCCGCCGAGACGTTGGGTCCATTCGGGGTGTCGCTGGACTGGTACACCACCCGGGGCCGGGGTGAGCACGAGGTGCTGCCCTGGGATCATCTGGACTCCGGACTGGACAAGGAATGGCTGTGGGCGGACTGGCAGGACTCGCTGTCAGGCGCGGAGCAGGATGACTGCCGGTGGACGCCGTGTTTCGACTGCGGCGTGTGCCCGGCAATGGACACTGAGATCCAGATCGGTCCCACCGGCCGCACGCTGTTGCCGCTGACCGTGGTGTGAGGGGAGCACGAAGATCGGAAAGCGAAGCCCGTCGCCGGACCGGCCGCAGGAGCCTGTGGTCCAGCGGGTCCGGATCCGGTACGCCAAGCGGGGGCGGTTGAGGTTCACGTCACACCGCGATTTCGCGCGCGCGTTGGAGCGCGCCGTGCGTCGCGCCGAGATTCCGATCGCGTACTCGGCTGGATTTTCGCCGCACCCCAAGATCTCGTACGTGGGCGCCGCGCCAACCGGGGTGGCGAGCGAGGCCGAGTACGCCGAGCTGGGCCTGAGGCGCCCCATGCCCCCGGAGGAGTTGCGCGAGGCGCTCGACGCCGCGCTCCCTCCCGGGGTGGATGTGGTGGAGGCGGTGGTCGGCGCCGTGGGGTCGTTGGCTGACCGGATCGAGGCCTCGCACTGGCGGCTGCTGCTGCCGGGGGTGGAGCCTTCGGCGCTGAGGGCGGCCGTGGACACGTTCCTCGGCATGGCGGAAGTGCCGGTGGAGCGGGTCACCAAGCAGGGGCGCCGGACGCTCGATTCCCGTGGTCCGGTGATCCGCTGCGTGGTTAGTGACGAATGGCCAGAAACAGCAGAAAGCTCCGGTTTTGCTGGTCCTTTGGGTGCGCCTGCCGGTGACGCCGCGGGGCCGTATGCGATACTCGACCTTGTCGTACGGCACGTGACACCGTCCGTACGGCCCGATGAGGTTCTTGCCGGCCTGCGTACTGTGGCCGACCTGGAGCCGCCGCCGCTCGTACGGGCGATTCGGCTGGCGCAGGGCACGCTCACCGAGCAAGGCGACATCGCCGACCCGCTTTCGGTGGATCGCCCAAGAACACCTCACCGGTGATCGTCTGATGACGGTCCGGCTCCGCGAGGGGCCTGGAATGGAAGACTTGCAGCGGTCCTGCGGGGCCGCACTGAGATAAGACCGTTCCTGCGTGGCTGCGCAACCGCGCCCGGGGACGGCAGACTGGAGTACGTCCTCATGCTCGAAAACGAGCCACAGGGCGGGTCCGGCGCCGAGGACAAGGCAGCGCCGGAGACCGCTAAGAACAGTTCCACCAGCAAGAACAGCGCTCCGTCGGTGTTATTCGTGGCCCCCGAGGTCCCGCCGAAGCAGCAGGGCTCCAGCTCGGAGGACACCGAGCCGGAGCGGCCGGCTTCCCGGCGCCGGACCCGTTCCAGCCGCGAGTCGACGAAGACCGCTGAGCGTGCCAAGTCAACCCGTGCGGGTGAGCGCGACAACCCGCCCGAGGAGCCCGAGGCCGCTGAGAAGCCGACCCGCCGCAGGTCCCGCCGAAAGGCGGCCGAGGACGATGCGCCGGCGAGCGCGGAAGCCGAGGCCGAGGCGGAGGCGGAGCCGAAGGCCGCCTCGAAGCGACGTGGCAAGGCCAAGGCCAAGCGGGATGACACCGCGGAGGCCGACGAGGCCGCTGCCGAGGCCCCGCCGCAGTCCGACGAGGACGAGGAGTCCGGCAGTGCGCGCCGGCGTCGTCGGCGCGGGCGGCGTGGTCGCGGGCGTGGCAAGGGCGGCGAGGAGTTCGAGGACGGCAGCGCCGAGGATTCGGACGCGGCAACCTCGGACGACAGCGAAGCGCCCGAGAGCCCTACGGAGGAGACCAGCAGCGTAAGGCGTCGACGGCGGCGTCGGCGTAAGGGTGGGGCCGACTCGGAGCCGGCGGGTGATGACCCAGCGCAGACCGTGGTCAAGGTTCGCGAGTCCCGGCCCGGCAGGGACGAAGTGCAAGGCGTGGCTGGCTCGACCAGGCTGGAGGCGAAGCGGCAGCGTCGGCGGGACGGTCGGGAGCAGCGGCGCACCCGCCCGCCGATCCTGACCGAGTCGGAGTTCCTGGCGCGGCGCGAGTC
The DNA here is from genome assembly GCA_050701815.1 of Micromonosporaceae bacterium. Taxonomy (GTDB): domain Bacteria; phylum Actinomycetota; class Actinomycetes; order Mycobacteriales; family Micromonosporaceae; genus WHSM01. Next base: position 5,158 of record JBOGDL010000490.1, read on the forward strand.
GGTGAACCGGGTGATGGCGATCCGCAGCGTCGGCGACCGCACCCAGATCGGCGTGCTGGAGGACGGCGTGCTGGTCGAGCACTACGTGTCCCAGCAGTCCAGCCAGACCATGGCCGGCAACGTGTACCTGGGCAAGGTGCAGAACGTGCTGCCGAGCATGGAAGCGGCGTTCATCGACATCGGTCGCGGCCGCAACGCCGTCCTGTACGCCGGCGAGGTGAACTGGGACGTCGCGAGGCTGGAGGGGCGCACCCGTACCATCGAACAGGCGCTCAAGCCAGGCGACTCCGTGCTGGTGCAGGTCACCAAGGACCCGGTCGGCCACAAGGGCGCCCGGCTGACCAGCCACATCTCCCTCTCCGGCCGGCATCTGGTGTACGTGCCGCACGGAAACGCATCCGGGATCAGCCGGAAACTCCCCGACACCGAGCGTCGGCGGCTGCGTGACACGCTCAAGAAGCTGGTGCCGGAGAGCGCTGGCGTGATCGTCCGCACCGCCGCCGAGGGCGCCTCGGAGGAGGAGCTCTCCCGGGACGTGAGCCGGCTGCAGGACAAGTGGGAGAGCATCGAGGGGAAGGCGAAGGGCGCCAAGCCGCCGACCTTGGTCTACGAGGAGCCAGAACTGGTGATCCGCGTGGTCCGGGACGTGTTCAACGAGGACTTCCAAGAGCTTGTGGTGCAGGGCGACCGCGCCTGGGGGCTGGTGGAGCCCTATCTGGCGCAGGTGTCACCTGAGCTGACCGGCCGGCTGCGGCGTCACGTCGACCAGACCGATCTGTTCCACGAGATGCGGGTGGACGAGCAGATGCTCAAGGCCTTGGACCGCAAGGTGTATCTGCCGTCGGGTGGCCATCTGGTGATCGACCGCACCGAGGCGATGACCGTCATCGACGTCAACACCGGCAAGTTCACCGGGCGCGGCGGCAACCTGGAGGAGACGGTCACCAGGAACAACCTGGAGGCGGCCGAGGAGATCGTGCACCAGCTGCGGTTGCGCGACATCGGCGGGATCATCGTGATCGACTTCATCGACATGGTGCTGGAGTCCAACCGGGAGTTGGTGCTCCGGCGGCTCACCGAGTGCCTGGGTAGGGACCGCACCAAGCATCAGGTCACGGAGATCACGTCCCTGGGTCTGGTCCAGATGACCCGCAAGCGGGTGGGCCAGGGCCTGCTGGACGCGTTCAGCGAGACCTGCGAGCACTGCCGCGGCCGGGGCGTGATCGTCGACACCGAGGCCGTCGCCGGCAAGTCGGAGCCCAAGTCGGCAGCCGCAGAGGTGAAGCGGGTGGCGGCCGCCAGTGGCAACGGCGAGGTCGAGGTCGCGGGTGTGGAGGTGCCCGCCCAGGCCAAGCCATCCGACTCGGAGCAGCACAGCGACGCGGAGGCGAGCGACGCGGACGCTGGTGACTCTGACACTGCGCCCGACGCCGATGCCGGCGCCGACCGCGCTGGCTCCTCGGGGCGGGAGGCGTCCGAAGCCAGAAACGGCCGGGGTAAAGGCGCCGCGGATCAGCCAACCGCAGCCATGAGCAGTGAGTCAGCCCCGGTTTGATGGCGGACTTTTTGATGGCGTACGCTTGCCGATGGCGTACTCACCTACGCCATATCTTGTTGCGCGCCAGTCAGTTGCGATAGTTGATCAAGACAACGCAACGCGAGCGACAAGATCTCAAGCTATCCACGAGCCACGACAGGAGACCTGCGTCCGATGTACGCGATCGTCAAGACCGGCGGCAAGCAGTACAAGGTCGCCGAGGGCGATGTGATCGAGGTCGAGCGACTCTCGGTCGAGCCAGGTGACGAGGTCAGCCTGCGGGCTGTGCTCCTGGTTGACGGCGACGGTGACAGCGTCACCGTGACGACCGACGCGGCCAAGCTGGCGTCGGTCACCGTCACCGGCGAGGTGGTGGGCCACGGCAAGGGGCCCAAGATCAAGATTCACAAGTTCAAGAACAAGACCGGGTACCACAAGCGGCAGGGCCACCGGCAGTCACGTACTCAGGTGAAGGTCACCGGCATCGCAAGCAGCAAGTGACCCGGGCTTGCCGGGCGAGAGTGAGGGACAGCCGAGATGGCACATAAGAAGGGCGCATCGAGCTCGCGGAACGGGCGTGACTCCAACTCCCAGCGGCTCGGCGTGAAGCGCTTCGGCGGCCAACTGGTGAACGCGGGCGAGATCCTGATTCGGCAGCGGGGCACCAAGTTCCACCCGGGCGGCGCGGTCGGCCGTGGCGGAGACGACACGCTGTTCGCCTTGGCCCCGGGCCGGGTTCAGTTCGGCGTCAAGCGCGGCCGCAAGACCGTGAGCATCGTCTCGGCAGAGAGCTGAGCCAGACGTAGATTTCGCAAAACGGGCCGGGCGTGACCCGGCCCGTTTTTGTTGTATCCGGCAAAAGGATTCGACTGTGACAACGTTTGTTGACCGGGTCGTGCTGCATGTCAAGGCTGGCAATGGCGGACATGGCTGCACGTCGATCCACCGGGAGAAGTTCAAGCCATTCGGCGGGCCCGACGGCGGCAACGGCGGGGCGGGCGGCGACGTGCTGCTCACGGTGGACCCAGGGGTGCACACCCTGCTGGACTTCCACTTCCGGCCGCACGTCAAGGCCTCCAACGGCGCCGGTGGCCAAGGCTCGAACCGCAACGGCGCTCAAGGCGCGGACCTGGTGCTGCGGGTGCCAGACGGCACGGTGGTGCAGACCCCCGATGGTGAGACACTCGCCGATCTGGTGGGCGCCGGCACCACGTACGTGGCAGCCGCCGGCGGACGCGGCGGGCGGGGCAACGCCGCGCTGGCCAACACCCGCCGCAGGGCCCCGGGGTTCTCGGAGCTGGGGGAGCCTGGTGACCAGCTGGACGTGGTGCTGGAGCTCAAGAGCGTCGCGGACGTGGGCCTGGTGGGATACCCCAGCGCGGGAAAGTCGTCGCTGATCTCGGTGCTGTCGGCAGCTCGGCCGAAGATCGCCGACTACCCGTTCACCACGTTGTCGCCCAACCTGGGTGTAGTGCGGGTCGGGGAGACCGGGTTCACGGTGGCTGACGTGCCCGGGCTGATCGAGGGCGCCGCGGAGGGGAAGGGTCTGGGGTTGACCTTCCTGCGTCACGTGGAGCGGTGCGCGCTACTGGTGCATGTGATCGACTGCGCGACCCTGGAGCCGGGCCGGGATCCGATCAGCGACCTGGACGCGATCGAGCGGGAGCTGACCGCGTACGGCGGGCTTGAGGACGCGCCCCGAGTGGTCGCGCTGAACAAGATCGACGTGCCCGACGCTCGCGACCTCTCCGAGCTGGTGCGCGCGGACCTGCAGGCGCGCGGGTTGCCGGTGTTCAGTCTCAGCGCGGTAACTCGGGAAGGGTTGAAGGAGTTCACGTACGCGCTGGCGCAGGCGGTGGAGCGTCACCGTGCGGAGCTGCCGGCGCCTCAGGCCACCCGGATCGTGCTCCGTCCGGCGGCCGTGGATGAGTCCGGTTTCACGGTTGAGGAGAGGCGCGACGGCGCGTACGTGGTGCGCGGCGGCAAACCCGAGCGGTGGGTACGTCAGACCGACTTCTCCAACTCCGAGGCGGTTGGTTACCTTGCTGACCGGTTAGCCCGAATTGGCGTTGAAGATGAGTTGACCAAGCTGGGCGCCGAGCCGGGTTGCCTGGTTCGGATCGGGTCGATCGAGTTCGAATGGGAGCCGACGGTGTACGCCGGGGACCGCTTCACCCCGGGCTCCCGGGGTGAGGACTACCGGTTGGACCCGTCCAGTCGGACCGGAGCGGCGGAGCGGCTGGACGCCCGTCGGGCCCGCCGCGAGGCACGGGCCGCCAGCTTCGATGAGGAGCAATCCCGCGAGGCGGGCGCCGGGAGTCAGGAGAAAGACTCGGATCCCGATCATGATACGGATAGTGACGAATTGTGATGGGAGACTCCCCTGCTGGCATCCGGCGAAGTCCGGGCGCCTAAAGTACTCTGCCGCAAGCTGTTTTGAGCCGCTAGGACGGCGGGGGAGGCATGTCACTGCTCGCTAGGCGCGGCGACTCGCCGCAGGATCGGTTCGCCACCGAGCTGCTCGAGCTGTTTCGAGCTGACGGTCGGACTGACGACGCGTGGTACGACCGGGAGCAGTTCGCGATCTCGGTTCGGCCGAACGGCGGCCCCCCGGTCTGGGCTGGGCTCACCGATCTCTATCAGGAGTGGGGGCTCGGCGACGCCGCCAATCGCGGCAAGGCGTTGCAGAGCTTTGTCGACGCCGCGGTGGAGCCCACCGCGCTGCCTGACACCTGGGAAGAGGCGAAGTCGCTGGTACGGCCGGCGCTGCGCGGCATCACCGCGGCGCTGCCGCCGAACCGGGAGCCGGAGTCCGGCGCCTTGTGGCGGCACGCCTACCCGTACCTGGCTGAGATCGTGGTGTTGGACGACAGCAGCACCCAGGTTTCCATCGAGCAGCTGAGCCAATGGGACGTGTCGGCCGAGACGGTCCTCGACGCGGCGAGGCGACACCTTGCCAGCCAGGCCACGCGACCCCAGTTCTCGGCGCTGAACAGTCCCAGGGTGCTGCGGCTGGTGGACGACGGCCGAACCCATTTCGTGGCTCAGCTGATGCTCGACAGCTGGCTCGCCGGCTTCGGGCAGCACCTGGGCGCCAGGCCGGTGGCTTTCGTGCCGGACGGGTCCACGTTGTTGATCGCCCCGGACGAACCCTCGGTGCTGGCGAGCCTGTTCGAGATGGCCGAAGAGGAGTACGGGCAAGCGTCCCGCCCGGTCTCGCCGATGGCGTACACCGTGACCGACGCGGGCCGGGTGCTGCCGTACACGGCGCCGGCCGGGCACCCACTTCACGTGCCCGTGGGCCGGGCTGAGCGGGTGCTCGCGGCAGCCGAGTACGGCAGGCAGAAGCGTTGGCTTGAGGAGGCGGGCTCGCCGCATCGGACCGGCAGCGTGATGCTCTCCGGCCGAGCTGACGCCAGCATCTTCTCCGTCGGCACCCTCGCGTTCGGGAAACCGACGTTGCTGCCCCGCACCGACTATGTCGCGGTCACCGATGACGACGCGCAGCTGGTCTTCCTCACCTGGGAGAGCGCCGAGCAGATCTTCGGCCTCGTCCCCGAGCCCAACCTGGAGCCGTCCCGGTTCCTGGCCGACCCAGCAGAGGTCTCACAGGACGCTTTGCGCGCCGCGTCCGTGAATCCGTCCGCGTAGTTGATCACGTCATAGCGCGCAGGGCCGTTGGCAGGGCGCCTGGTGCAGACAGGCGGGCATTGATCGGTCAAGATTGCGGGATGTCAATGCTGACCCACGCCGAGGCGAAGCGCCGAGCAGAGTTGCTCGACGTCCGCTCGTACGACATAGATCTCGATCTCACCCGGGGCGACCAGGAGTTCGGCTCTGCCACACGAGTCGCATTCAGCTGCGCCGAGCCGGGCGAAAGCTCGTTCGCAGAGCTGACCCCGACACGACTGCGCCGCGCGGCGCTCAACGGCGTGGAGATCGATCTCGACCAATGTGTTGACGGGCGGATTCCGCTGTCCGACCTGGCGTCAGACAACGAGTTGCTGGTCGAGGCGGACATGCCGTACTCGCGCACCGGAGAGGGTCTGCACCACTTCGTCGACCCTGCCGACGGCGAGACCTACCTGTACGCCCAGTCGTGCATGGACTTCGCGCAACGCATCTTCGCCTGCTTCGACCAGCCGGATCTGAAAGCGCCCGTGCGCCTCAAAGTCACCGCGCCCGAGGGTTGGACGGTGATCGGCAACGGTGCCGCGACTCAGGTGTCGCCCGGCCGATGGGAGATGGCCGAGACGGCGCCGCTGGCCACGTACTTTGTGACCTTGGCGGCGGGCCCGTACCACTCCGTGCACTCGGAGCATGATGGCGTGCCGCTCGGGCTGCACTGCCGGCGATCGCTCGCCGCGCACCTGGACCCGGACGTGGACGAGCTGTTCACCGTCACCCGCCAGTGCCTTGACCGCTACCACGAGCTGTTCGCGCTGCGTTACCCGTACGGGAAGTACGACCAGGTGTTCGTCCCCGAGTTCAACGCGGGCGCGATGGAGAACCCTGGCTGCGTGGTGTTCCGGGATGGCCTGGTGTTCCGGTCCGCGCCGACCGAGGCCCAACGCGAAGTGCGCGCGATGGTGCTGGCGCACGAGATGGCGCACATGTGGTTCGGCGACCTGGTCACGCTGCGCTGGTGGGACGACCTGTGGCTGAACGAGTCGTTCGCCGAGTACATGGGCCACCGGGTGACCACGGAGGTGACCCGCTTCACCGAGGCGTGGACCACGTTCAGCCTCACCCGTAAGACCTGGGGGTACGCCGCCGACCAGCGCCCCTCCACCCACCCGATCGCCAGCGAGGTCAACGACACCGCACAGGCGATGCTGAACTTCGACGGCATTTCGTACGCCAAGGGCGCCTCGGTGCTGCGGCAGCTGGTGACCTGGCTGGGCGACGACGTCTTCTTCGCCGGGCTCAACGACTACTTCGCTCGTCACCAGCACGGCAACGCGACCCTGGCTGATCTCTTGGACGCGCTGTCCCGGCACACCGATCGGGACCTGCAGGCGTGGGCGCGGTCATGGCTCACCAAACCCCAACTGAACACGCTGCGGCCAGTGGTGTCGGCAGACGCGGACGGTCAACTGGAGAGCGTCGAAGTCGAGCAGAGCGCGCCTGAGGCGTACCCAACGCTGCGTCCGCACCGGATCGCGATCGGCCTGTACGACGCCGACTCCGCCGGCGGGGCACTCCGGCGGCAACGGCAGCTGACGGTGGATCTGGATCCCGTCGCGGACGGCAGCCGGGTGGCGGTGCCAGAGCTGGCGGGTGTGAAACGACCGGCGCTGCTGCTGCTCAACGATGAGGATCTGACGTACGCCAAGGTCCGTTTCGACCCAGACTCCTGGACGACATTGACCCAGCAGCTGTCCCGGGTTGAGGACCCGCTGACCCGGGCGCTGATCTGGTGCGCAGCCTGGGACATGGTGCGTGACGGCGAGCTGCCGGTGGCTGAGTACTTCACGTTGACACGTGCGCACCTCCCGCATGAGACCGCGATCGGCACCCTCGGCGGCGTGCTGCATAACGCCCTGTCCCCCGCCGCCAGCTGGTACACGCCGCCGCAGCAGCGCGACGCCGCGCTGGCCCAACTGGCCGGTGCCTGCCGCGAGTTGCTGCAGGCAGCCGAGCCGGGCGGCAGCCGGCAGCTGACAGCGGCGCGGGGGATGGCGCGGTGCGCCTTGGATCCCCAGGATCTGGCGTTGGTGCGTGGCTGGTTGACCGGGGAGGGTGTGCCTACAGGGCTCACGATCGGCTCCGACCTGCGGTGGGCGATCCTGCTGCGGCTTGCGGTGCTGGGCGCAGTGGGTGAGGTCGAGATCGACGCGGAGTTGGCGGCAGACCCGAGTGACGAGGGGCAGCAGGGTGCGGCTCGCTGCCGCGCCGCCTTGAGCGACCCTGCCTCGAAAGCGCGGACCTGGGAGACGATTGCGCACGGTTCGCTGGCCGCGCAGACCCTGTTCGCGACCGTGGAGGGTTTCTGGCAACCGGAGCATGCCGACGTGCTTGAGGACTACGTGGCGCGCTACTTCACCGAGCTGCCTGAGATAACAGCTCGTCGCAACAGCCCGGAGATTGACCGGATCCTGGGAAGGGTTGGTTTCCCCGGCTACGCGGCCAGCCCCGTGGTGGTGACGATGGCGGAGAAGATGCTCGGCCGGGACGATCTGCGGCCCGCGGTTGCGCGGACCGTCGGTGACGAACTGGACGAGATGCGCCGAGCAGTTCGGGCACGTGCCAGCGCGTAGGATCTTTTCGGTGGAGCGCAGCCGCAAGATCGGAGTGATGGGGGGCACCTTCGACCCGATCCATCACGGCCATCTGGTGGCAGCCAGCGAGGTGGCGAACCGGTTCGGCTTGGCCGAGGTGATCTTTGTCCCGACTGGGCAGCCTTGGCAGAAGCTGGGCCGGTACGTCAGCCCCGCCGAAGACCGCTACCTGATGACGGTCATCGCCACCGCCTCGAATCCTCAGTTTCACGTCAGCCGTGTCGACATCGATCGCGGCGGGCCGACGTACACGGTGGACACGCTTCGAGACCTGCGCGCTGAGCACGGGCCAGAGGCGGAGCTGTACTTCATCACTGGCGCTGACGCGTTGGAGGCGATCCTGTCCTGGAAGGACCTGGATGAGGCTTTCGCGCTGGCGCATTTCATCGGGGTGACCCGCCCGGGGTACGAGTTGTCGGACACCCACCTGCCCCGGGACGCCACGTCGCTGGTGCCGGTGCCGGCGATGGCCATCTCCTCCAGCGACTGCCGGTCGCGAGTCGCGTCCGGGCAGCCCGTGTGGTACCTGGTGCCCGACGGAGTGGTGCAGTACATCGCCAAACGCCGCCTGTACCGGGGAGTTGGGCTGGATTAGCGGTGGGGTGCGTAGACCCGGTGAGGTCATCGGACCCTCCGTGCTAAACCATTCAAAACCGTACGAACTCGCGCTGGCTAAGGGCAATGTCGGGTCGGCGTGAGAGGCTAGGAACGAAGTCGGAGCACAGAAGGGAGCCAGGTGCCCGCATCTGACCGCGCTCGAGAACTCGCGCTGACGGCCGCTCAGGCGGCGGCAGACAAGAAGGCCGACGACATCCGGATCATCGATGTCGGTGACCAGATGGCTATCACCGACATCTTCATGCTCGCGTCCGCGCCCAACGAGCGGCAGGTGCACGCTGTGGTCGACGCGATCGAGGAGCGGCTACGGGACATTCAAGCCAAGCCGGCTCGCCGTGAGGGCGCCCGTGCCGGGCGGTGGGTGTTGCTCGACTACGTCGACATCGTCGTCCATGTCCAGCACGCTGAGGAACGTGAGTACTACGCCCTGGACAGGCTGTGGAAAGACTGTCCGGTGATCCCGTTCACGGACCGGGACCAGCCTGCGGCCGCGATCGCCGGATCGGGCTCTGAGGTAACGCGAGGGTGACCCGCCTGATCATCTGGCGACATGGCCAGACCGGTTGGAACCAGCAGAATCGATTTCAGGGGCAAACCGACGTCGCCCTCGACGCTGTGGGCAGTTCGCAGGCGAACGCCGCGGCGGAACTGCTCGCCGCTGAACGCCCCACCCGGCTGATTTCCAGCGACCTGCGCCGAGCTGCGGACACGGCCGCGGCGTTGGCTGCTATCACCGACTTGCCGGTCCATGCGGACAGCCGGCTCCGGGAGCGGCACTACGGTGAGTGGGAGGGCCTGACCCGCCGCGAGATCACCAAGCAGTGGCCAGAGCAGTACCGACGCTGGCGTGCTGGTGAGTCAATTCCGGAGTGCGGGGTGGAAAGCCCCGAGGAGGTCGCGAAGCGGGTCGGTGACGGGCTGCTGGACGCGGTTGATCAGGTGGCGGAGGGTGGCCTGGTCGTGGTGGTCAGCCACGGCGGCGCCGCGCGGCACGGAATCGGCATCCTGATGGATTGGCCGGCGCAGGTGGTGCGCTCCCTCGGCCCGCTGGGCAACTGCCATTGGAGCGAGCTGCGCCAGCAGCCCCGTGGTTGGGAGCTGACCAGGCACAACGTCGGTCTGCTGTCGGGCGCGGGGATCCGCTCAGAGTCAGGATGGGCGCCCAATGCGAAGGTGGATTCGGACGCGGCGGGAACCCAGGGCGGCGCTGCGCCGTCAGAAGGGTCATGATGTGGGTTTCGTGGCTCCGTGTTGCTGTGTTGATCGTCGTGATGGTGGCCCTTGGTGGGATCACCGCCTGTGGGTCGGATCCGTCTGAGCGTGCCGCTCCATCGGGCACGAAGGCGAGTTCGCCTGCCACGTCACCGTCACCATCAGCAGACACCGGCACGCCTTCGGCCGGTCCGGGTGGTTCAGACAAGTCAGGTGAGGACGGCGCGATGAAGCTTGAGGGCACGGTGGAGGCGGGCGTCGAGGCTGGCTGCATGCTCCTGCAGGCCGGCGGGAAGACGTACAACCTCGTCGGTGGTGACAAGGCCATGATCAAGGACGGCGCCGATGTGGTTGTCCACGGCTCGGAAGAGCCCGACATGATCACCACTTGCCAGCAGGGCATCCCGTTCCGTGTGACTGACGTGCAGAAACGGCGGTAGCCTGCGTCTTGACCTTGGCCGCACAGCGGTCCAAAGCGATGACGCGCGAGTGGGGGGTTCTGTGGTGGGATCGAATCCATGAGTCCCCAGCACCCCGACCGCATCGTGGTGGTGACCGATTCCACCGCGTACCTGCCGGACGCGTTGGTCGATGCGCACCGGATCCACGTGGTCCCGATGCACGTGATCGTTGATGGTGAGCCAGGTCAGGAGGGCGTGGATTTCACGCCGGCCGATGTCTCGCGGGCATTGCGCGACCGGCGCGGGCGGGTCACGACGTCCCGCCCTTCTCCGGAGGAGTTCTCCACGGCGTACGCCACCTTGCTCGACAACGGCGCCTCAGGCGTGGTGTCGGTGCACGTGTCAGGTGCTTTGTCCGGCACCCTTGAAGCGGCTCAGCTCGCCGCCGACGGCTGCGCGGGTCGAGTCGCAGTTGTCGACTCGCAGTCCACCGGCATGGGTCTCGGATTCCCGGTGCTTGCCGCCGCCGAGGCGGCCGCGGGCAAGGCGGGACTCGAAGAGGTGCAGCTGGCCGCCGAGGAAGCGATCGGGCGTACCAGCATTTTCTTTTACGTGGACACGCTGGAGTTCCTTCGTCGGGGCGGCCGGATCAGCGCCGGGGAGGCGCTCCTCGGCACCGCGTTGGCGGTCAAGCCGATCCTGCATGTCGACGACGGCCAAGTGCTGGTGAAAGAGAAGGTGCGCACCGCGGGAAGAGCGCTGGCGAGGATCGAGGAACTCGCCGTGGAGACCGCCGGAGACGGGGCTGTTGATCTTGCTGTGCATCACCTGGACAGTCTGCAGCGGGCCGAAGAACTCGTCGACCAGCTGCGCAAACGGCTCCCAGGCTTGAAACAGGCGCACATCAGTGAGGTGGGCGCGGCTGTTGGCGCCCATGTGGGGCATGGCTTGGTGGCTGCCGTGGTGCACCGGCACGAGTAAGGGGCCGCCGCGCCGTCGCCTGGCAGTTCTGTGGCTGAGCGCGCCATCGGCGCTGGCATGCTGAGCCAACCCGTTCCCGGCGCCCGCGCCGGTGTGGCACCGGGATGCCGGCCGTCAAGGAAAGGGCCGAACCAAGCGATCAGTGACCAGTCGTGGGCTGCGGGCCGCGTGCGATGACCGCGAGACCATCGGCTGAACGGCTCACCGCGATGTCACCATCCAGATCGGTGCGGCACACCCGTGCGCCGCCCACCAGGAGCCGCTGAATCAGGGACGGCTTGGGGTGGCCGTACTCGTTGTCGGCGCCCACCGAGACGACCGCGACGATCGGATCAACAGCTTCCAGGAACTCGGGATCCTGGAATGCGGAGCCGTGGTGCGCCACCTTCAAGACGTCCGCTCGCACTGGCTCACCGTGAGACAGCATCGCTTGCTGCCGGTCAACCTCGGCGTCGCCCGCCAGCAGCATGGTGATCCCGCGTGCTGTGACCCGCAGGATCAGCGAGTTGTTGTTGGAGTCGGATCGGGAGCCTGTGACGACGCCATCGGGGCCAAGGATCTCGATGCTCAGTGGTCCGATCCGCTGCCGCCATCCTGGCCGCGGCGCCACCGCCGCGATGCCCCGGGCCTCGAAGCCCGCCTTGGAGGCGGGGCCGTGGCGCGGCTGCTCGAACTCGGGCGCTGCGAAGGCGGCCACGCGCCGCCCACGTACCACACCGTCGAGCCCCGACACGTGATCGGCATGGTGGTGCGTGATCACCAGGAGCGGGATCACCGTGACGTCGAGCCGGTCCAAGCACCGGTCAACAGCTGCCGGGTCGGGTCCGGCGTCCACCACCACGGCCTGGCCGGGACCAGCGTGCAGCGCCAGCGCGTCGCCCTGTCCGACGTCACACGCGACCAGCACCCACCCGTACGGGGGCCAGCCCGGCGCCACCGTACGGGCGCCAAGCGCGCCCAGCAGCGCCGCGGTCACAGTCACCGCGAGCACCCGCCGGGCCATGACACTGCGACACAACACCAGCAACGCAGTCAACGATGCCGCCAGCACGCATCCACCCCAGGCGCCTCCCGGCCAACTCACCACGCCGCCCGGAACCGCAGCGCCCCAGCGTGCGACTGCCACCAGCCAGCCGGCTGGCCAACTGCCCAACCACGCCAGAAACTCCGCCCCCTGCGGCCACACTGGCGAGATCGCGGCCGCGGAAACCCCGGCGATCGTCGCTGGCGCCACTGCGGGTGCGGCAAGCAGGTTGGCCGGCGCCGAGGAGACGCTGATGGAGCCGGTCATCGCAGCGATCACCGGAGCACATGCGACCTGTGCTGCGACCGGGGCCGCGAGCGCCTCAGCGATTCCACGGGGGACCCGCCGGCGTAGGAGCGCGTCCCGCCACCGGGGCGCCAACAGCAACAGACCGGCGGTGGCCAGCACCGAAAGGGCGAAACCGAAGTCCGCCGCGAGCTCCGGATCGATCACCACCAGCAGCCACACCGCTATCGCGAGCCCAGGCACAGCAGCTCGGGGTCGGCCCGACGCGAGCGCCACCAGCGCCAGGGCGCCCATCACCGCGGCGCGCAGCACGCTCGGGGAGGGACGAGCCAGGATCACGAACCCGACCAGCGCGAGCAACGACAGGACCGCCGCCGTACGTGGGCCCGCCCGACCCCAGGCGGTCAAGAGGAGCACGGCGCCGACGATGATCGCGACGTTACTGCCGCTAACAGCGGTCAAATGCGTCATTCCGGTGGCTTTGAAGTCTTCTTCGACCGTAGGCTCCAGCTGACTCACGTCGCCGACCGCGAGGCCGGGGAGAAGTCCGCCAGTCTCGTCGGGCAGCGGATCCGTCGCTCGTTGCAAGCCGTCACGGAGGGAGCCAGCGGCGCGTTGCAGCAGCGGCGGGGCGCCACGTGGTTGCGGCGCCTGGGTGACGGACAGGACGGCAGCGCGCAGGTCACCGCCTCGCGTCGGCTCCAGTCGGCCGGTCACACGCATCTGTTGTCCGGGCAGGGCGCCTCTCCAGCCGGAGTGCTGGCTCAGGATCAGCACCCTTGCCCGTACCCGGGTGTGCGGCTGCCCCTCACCATGCTCGACTGGTCGGAAGCGCTGCAGCGTTGCTTTGACCAGCCAGACCCGGCTGCGCACGGAACCGTCGCCGCGGACCTGGCGAGGATCGTCCGCGACTGTCACGTCGGCGTCGATGCTCGCGTTCATGCGGGTGAGCCCGGCCAGGGGTTCTGCGTCCCGAGCGAACGTGTGCGCCGCGGTGGCCGCGCCTGCGCTGACGGCGCCCAGCAGCAGCCCTAGCGTGAGCGTCACAGGAAGCTGGGGGAGTCTGATGATCCGCCGCCGAGACAGGTGCCAGCAGGCCCCACACATCAACCCTGCTGTGACGACGATTCCCAGCGCCTGACCTGGGGACAGGTGCAGCGCCCAGAGCGCGGTGAGCCAGGCGCCGAGCGCGGGCGCCGCCGCTCGCAAGTCCGGCCCGGACGCGGTGTTTGCGGCGCGAGCGTCGCTCACACCGTCACCAGGTCTTTGAGCTGTTCATAGCGGGCGGGACCGATCCCGGTGACTTGGCGAAGATCGCCCACAGAGCGAAAGCCACCATGGTCGGTGCGGTAGCTCACGATGTTGCCGGCGAGCACCGGACCCACGCCTGGAAGCGTCTCCAATTGCGTGACGCTGGCGGTGTTCAAGCTGATCTTCGCGGCGAGCCCGCCCCCAGGGGCCGCGGGACCGGCTCCGGCGTCGGGCGGTGGGGTGACCCCGACCAGGATCATCTCGCCGTCGGTCACCTTGCGGGCCAGGTTGAGATAGCCGACCTTGGCCCCGGGCAGCAGTCCCCCGGCCGCCTCGATCGCGTCGGCGACGCGAGCCCCGGGCTGTAGCGTCACCAGGCCGGGTTTGCGTACTCGGCCAGCCACTGACACCACGACACTCCCGGTCGCCCGGTCGGCAGGGTACTTGGGACGGGAGGCGGCCATGTCAGGGATCGGCGCGGCGACCGGCTCGGCGCGTGGCGCGGACATCCATGCGATCAACGCCGCCGCGACCACCACGATGAGAGCCAGCGCCGTGAGCGCGGCGCGTCCTC
>JBOGDL010000491.1:0-2998 GCA_050701815.1 Micromonosporaceae bacterium
CTGTCAGCGGCGTACGCTTCAACATGTGTCAGAAGTCCGGTTGACCCACATCGACGAAGCTGGTGCGGCGCGCATGGTGGACGTGTCCGCTAAGCAGCCCACCGTCCGTAGCGCTGTTGCCGCAGGCGCCGTGCGTACCACTGCTGAGGTGGTCGACCTGTTACGCGCCGGCGGCCTGGCCAAGGGCGATGCGCTGGCCACGGCCCGAATCGCCGGGATCATGGGGGCCAAACGGACCCCGGACCTGATCCCGCTGTGCCATCCGATCGCCCTGCACAAGGTTGCCGTCGAGCTGTCGCCACAACGGGATTCGGTGGAGATCGTGGCGACCACGCGCACCGCGGATCGCACCGGCGTCGAGATGGAGGCGTTGACGTCGGTGACCGTGGCCGGCCTGACGCTGATCGACATGATCAAGGCCGTGGACCCGGCGGCCAGCCTGGACAGCGTGCGGGTGCTCCGTAAAGAGGGCGGGAAGACGGGCCTGTGGGAGCGGGGCGAGTGATCCGAGCGCGGGTGGTCGTGGCGTCCAATCGGGCCGCCACCGGCGTGTACGACGACACCAGCGGCCCCATCCTGGTGAGCGGGCTGCGCGATCTCGGGTGCCAGGTCGACGACCCCGTCGTGGTGCCCGATGGCGACCCCGTGGAGCAGGCACTGCGTGCCGCCGTGGCAGACGCCGTCGATTGCGTGCTCACCAGCGGCGGCACCGGCATCTCGCCGACCGACCGGACTCCGGAGGCCACCCGGCGGGTGTGCGACTACGAGATCCCCGGCATCGCCGAGGCGTTGCGCGCGTACGGGATGAACAAGACGCACGCCGCCGCGCTGTCCCGCGGCGTTTGCGGGGTGGCCGGGCGTACCCTCATCGTGAACTTGCCAGGCTCAAAGGGTGGGGCGCGCGATGGCCTCGCGGTGCTCAGCCCGATCCTGTCGCACGCTGTTGACCAGCTTCATGGCGGCGACCATCCAGCCGGCCCCGGAGCGGGTCACGTCGACCCGAATCACGCGGACCACCCGACTTCTCTCGCCGATGTTGAGGACAGATGACGCTCACCGCCCCTGAATGGAGGGCCGCGCGGGCAGAGGCGCACCGCGTCGGGGCCCAGGCTCAGCGGGAAGCGACACCAGTGGCGCTGTCCGATGCCGACGGCGCCGTACTGGCGGAGCCGCTGGTCACGCTCACCGACCTACCCGCTTTTCCCACCTCCAGCGTGGACGGTTTCGCGGTGCGAGGCGCGGGACCGTGGCGGATCGTGGGCCAGGTTCTCGCGGGCAGCGTCCCCCCGCCGCTGCGGGACGGCGAGGCGATGGAGATCGCCACCGGCGCGATGACGCCCGAGGGCATTGAGCAGCTGATCCGCGTCGAGCACTCGGAGACCCCGACCCCCGGTCACGTGACGGGTCAGCCGCGGGCGCGCCGGGATTGGCGGGACGCGGGCGAAGAGGCGTCCAAGGGAGAAGTGCTGGCGCCGAGCGGGACTCTGGTGACACCGGGTCTGATCGGCCTTGCCGCTTCCTGCGGGTACGACGAGCTGGTGATTCGACGCAGGCCGACCGCGGCGGTCCTGGTGTTCGGTGACGAGCTCGCCGTGTCGGGCCCGCCTGGTGAGGGGCGGGTGCGGGACAGTCTGGGCCCGTCAATGCCGGCGTGGCTGCGGCGGTTGGGCGCCGCCCCGGCGTCCGGTTTCGCTCCGCTCGGCCCCGTCGAGGACACTCTGCAGGCTCACGTGTCGGCCATCCAGTCGGCGCTTGACGCGGCGGATCTGGTGTGCACCACCGGTGGCACCATGCACGGACCGGTGGATCACCTGCACCCGGCGCTGGCCGAGCTGGGCGCCGAGTACGTGATCAACACCGTACGGGCCCGGCCCGGCTTCCCGATGCTGCTGGCTCGGATCCCCGCTCGTGACGGCCTTCCGGTGCGCTGGGTGGCGGGGCTGCCGGGCAACCCGCAGTCAGCTGTGGTGGCGTTGGTGTCGCTGGTGACGCCGCTCCTGGCCGGGCTGGCCGGGCGTCCGCTCCCGACTCTGCAGCGGGTGCGCCTGGGGGCTGCCGTGGAGGGGCGGGGCGATCACACCCACCTGGCGCTGGTGCGGATCGATCCGGACGGTGTCGCGTACCCGCTGCCGCATGCCGGGTCAGCGATGCTGCGCGGCGTCGCCGGCGCGGACGGGTTCGCGGTGATCAACCCCAACACGTCCGGGGCTGCGGGTGATGTGGTGGACCTGGCACCCCTGCCGTTGCGCGCCGGAGAGCTTGGCGCCGGAGAGCGACTGGACGCTGATTTAAAGTGAGGCGCACCGTCAACCGGGATTGTGAGGCGCTGCCATGACTGGCGTGGTGAAGGCGCAGGTCACCATGAGTCCGCTCGACCTGGCCGAACATGAGCGGCTGGTCGCTGTCCCGGCGGCAGGCGCGGTGGTGTCGTTCGCAGGCGTGGTACGTGATCACGACCACGGTCGCGAAGTCAAGGAACTGGAGTACGAAGGGCACCCGAGCGCCGGAGCGGTGCTGGCCGAGGTGGCCTCTGACCTCGCCAAGGACCCTCACGTGCAGGCGGTGGCGGTGAGCCACCGGATCGGGCTGCTCGGCATCGGGGACACCGCGTTGGCGGCTGCGGTGGCATGTCCGCATCGGGCGGAGGCGTTCGACGCCTGCCGGCGGCTGGTCGATGAGGTCAAGGCGCGACTGCCGATCTGGAAGCGCCAGCTCTTCGCCGACGGCGAAGAAGAATGGGTCAACTGCCCCTAGCGCCCTGTCCAGGACACTGGCGGCCTCGCGGGTCAGGTTTCGACGGTCACGGTTGCGGACGCTTGGACTTGGGGAGCTTGCTGACCACGGTGTCGTACGACGCGTCGACCAGCTCGTAGATCTCGTCGTCCGGCACCGCGCCGCCGAGTCGTACGGTGTTCCATCCGGAGCGGCCGATGTAGGCCATCACCGACGCGTCATCCGGGTAGCGAAGCAGCAGCTCATCGGCTTCGTCCCGATTCCG
>JBOGDL010000492.1:0-7735 GCA_050701815.1 Micromonosporaceae bacterium
CCACCTGGCGCGCGACGGTCTGAGGCTGCGCGGGACGGCTGACGGCTGCGGCGACACCTTCGCGTGGTGTGCGTCTGCGCCCGTTCTGTTCGCGTGCGGCTTCTTTTCCAGGCGAATGAGGAGCGACAGGTGACGATCACCCAGGCCCAGGCCACAGAAGATCCGGCCGGTGACGGCGGCGACAGCGAGTCGGCGCAGCGGCAGGTGCGGATGCGGGTCCGCAAGCGAAGCGGCGCGACCGAGCCGGTCGACGTCAGCAAGATCGTTCGTGCGGTGGAGCGCTGGGCCGAGGATCTCGACGACGTTGACCCGTTGCGGGTGGCGACGAAGACGATCAGCGGCCTCTACGACGGGGCGAGCACCGCGGAGTTGGACCGGTTGTCGATTCAGACCGCCGCCGACATGATCGGCGAGGAGCCCCAGTACTCGAAGCTGGCGGCGCGGCTGCTGTCGGGATACATAGACAAAGAGGTACGGGGTCAGGGGATCGCATCGTTCAGCCAGTCGATCCGGCTGGGCCACGCCCAAGGACTGATCGGCGATGCCACGGCCGAGTTCGTCGCGGCCAACGCCCGTAAGCTCGACGACGCCGTAGACCCGAACGGTGACCTGCGGTTCGAGTACTTTGGCCTGCGTACGGTCTACGACCGGTACCTGCTGCGGCACCCGACGACCCGGTTGGCCGTGGAGACGCCGCAGCACTGGCTGCTGCGGGTGGCGTGTGGGCTCTCACGCACACCGGCTGAAGTGATCGAGTTCTACCGTTTGATGTCGTCGCTGGCGTACCTGCCCAGCTCGCCGACGCTGTTCAACTCGGGCACCGGGCACACCCAGATGTCGTCGTGTTTCCTGGTCGACTCTCCCCGGGACGAGCTGGACTCGATCTACGAGCGTTACGCCCAGGTCGCCAAGCTGTCCAAGTTCGCCGGCGGGATCGGGATCGCGTGGTCGCGGGTGCGTTCGCGGGGCGCGTTGATACGTGGCACCAACGGCCAGTCGAACGGCATCGTGCCTTGGCTGCGCACCCTTGACGCGAGTGTGGCGGCGGTGAACCAGGGCGGCCGGCGTAAAGGGGCGGCATGCGTGTACCTGGAGCCGTGGCACCCGGATATCGAGGAGTTCCTCGAGCTGCGGGACAACACCGGCGAGGACGCCCGCCGCACCCACAACCTGAACTTGGCCAACTGGATCCCGGATGAGTTCATGCGCCGCGTGGAGGCCGACGGGATGTGGTCGCTGTTCGACCCTCACGACGTGCCGGAGTTGCCGGACCTGTGGGGTGAGAGCTTCGACGCGGCGTACCGGCAGGCGGAAGCGGACGGTCGCCACGTCCGTCAGGTGAAGGCCCGGGACCTGTACGGGCGAATGATGCGCACCCTGGCGCAGACCGGCAACGGCTGGATGACCTTCAAGGACCCCTCCAACCGGCTGTGCAATCAGACCGGCCAGCCTGGTGACGTGGTGCACCTGTCGAACCTGTGCACCGAGATCATCGAGGTCTCCTCCCACACCGAGACCGCGGTGTGCAACCTGGGCTCGATCAACCTCGCCGCGCACCAGAGCGCCGATCTGGCCGGCGACGGCATCGACTGGGCCCGGCTGCGGCAGACCGTCCGCACCGCGGTGGTGTTCCTGGACCGGGTGATCGACATCAACTACTACCCCAGCGTTCAGGCTGCCGCGTCCAACCCGCGGTGGCGGCCAATCGGCCTGGGCGTGATGGGTCTGCAGGATGTGTTTTTCGCGTTGCGGCTGCCGTTCGACTCCCCGGCGGCGAGGCAGCTGTCGACTCGGATCGCCGAGGAGATCTACCTCGCCGCTCTGGAGACCTCGGCGGAGTTGGCGGAGCAGTTCGGGCCGCACCCCGCGTACGACCAGACTCGCGCCGCGAAGGGGGACCTTCAACCTGACCTGTGGGGCGTGACGCCGACCCAGACCGACCGGTGGGCGGCGCTGCGCAAGCACATCGGCGCGCATGGGCTGCGTAACTCGCTGCTGGTCGCGATCGCGCCGACCGCGACCATCGCGTCCATCGCCGGCTGTTACGAGTGCATCGAGCCGCAGGTGTCCAACCTGTTCAAACGCGAGACCCTTTCTGGAGAGTTCGTCCAGATCAACACCGCTCTGGTGACTGAGCTGAAAGCTCGCGGCCTGTGGACGGAGCAGATCCGCGCCGCGATCAAACGCGCCGAGGGCTCAGTGCAGGGCATCGACGCGTTGCCCGACGATGTCCGGCTGCTGTTCCGCACGGCCTGGGAGCTGCCGCAACGAGCGTTGATCGACATGGCCGCCGCCCGTGGCCCCTACGTGGATCAGAGCCAGTCCCTGAACCTGTTCATGGCGGCACCCACTATCGGCAAGCTCAGCTCGATGTACCTGCACGCCTGGAAAGCCGGGCTGAAAACCACGTACTACCTGCGATCCCGCCCGGCCACCCGGATCCAACAGGCGACCGTGGCCCTCACGCCAACGCGGGGCGCCGTCCCGGCGGTCGATGAGGTGATCGCCTGCTCGCTGGAGAACCCAGAAGCCTGCGACGCCTGCCAGTGACACGACAGCGAGGATTCACCATGACCGACAACGTGCCACCGCCCATGCTGCTTGACCCTGGCATGGACCTGACCCTGCGCCCGATGCGCTACCCGCAGTTTTTCGAACGCTTCCGCGACTCCATCAAGAACACCTGGACCGTGGAAGAGGTCGACCTGCACTCTGACCTCGCCGACCTGGCGAAGCTGACCTCGGCGGAGCGGCACCTTGTCAGCCGGCTGGTCGCCTTCTTCGCCACGGGCGACACCATCGTCGCCAACAATCTGGTCCTGAACCTCTACCAGCATGTCAATTCGCCGGAGGGCAGGCTGTACCTGTCCCGGCAGCTGTTCGAGGAAGCCGTGCACGTCCAGTTCTACTTGAACCTGCTCGACACGTACGTCCCGGACGAGACAGAGCGGTTCGCGGCCTTCGCCGCGATCGAGAGCATCCCGTCGATCCGGCGTAAGGCCGAGTTCTGCTTCCGTTGGGTCGACTCGATCTTCGAGCTGCGCGAGCTGCGCACCCGCGACGACCGCCGCGCTTTCCTGCTCAACCTGATCTGCTTCGCCGCGTGCATCGAAGGGCTGTTCTTCTACGGCGCCTTCGCGTACGTCTACTTCCTGCGCTCTCGCGGTCTGCTGCACGGTCTCGCCTCCGGCACCAACTGGGTGTTCCGGGATGAGTCCATGCACATGGCGTTCGCGTTCGACGTCGTTGACACCGTACGCAAGGAAGAGCCCGACTTGTTTGACGAGCAGATGGCCGACCAGGTCCGCGACATGCTGACCGAGGCCGTCGATTGTGAGTTCCAGTTCGCTGAGGACCTGCTCGAGCAGGGCGTCTCAGGGTTGCCGCTGGCGGACATGCGGCAGTACCTGGAGCACGTCGCCGACCGGCGCCTGGCCCAACTTGACCTGCCGCCGGCGTACGGGGCGAAGAACCCGTTCGCGTTCATGGAGCTGCAGGACGTGCAGGAGCTGTCCAACTTCTTCGAACGCCGCGTGTCGGCATACCAGGTCGGCGTCACCGGCACGGTCAGTTTCGACGACGACTTCTAAGATTCGGCGCCAGAACCTGACAGATAGGGCCTGACCTGCATTAACCCTCCGATACGGGCGGCGCGCCCGCTCGCCTGCGCGTCGCCGACGCGGTCTCGCACCCGGACGACGTCACCCAGCTCATCGAGACAGCGATCGAAAGCCGCGCCGCGGCGACAAAGTGACGGCGCCGCGGCTGTGTCAGCCCGGTAGCGCTCCCAATCCGGCGAGGAACTCGTCGCGCTCGAACGCCGACAGCGCGCCATAGATGGGCTCGTCCAGCCGGTTGGTCTCGTCCTCGATGGCCCGTCGCCGCGGGCTGTCCGGCGGCAGCGCCCGCAACTGCTCAAGGGTGAGCCCCGCGGCTGCCCAGGCCGCCCGATGCGCGTCGGCCCGGTGGTGACGCAACGCGCCGAGGCGGGTGGTCAGACTCAGCGCCGGGGTGGCGTCGGGCGGCTCGTACACCGGCGCCATCGCCCGGAATGCCGGCCCTCCTGTGGTCTGGCCCGCCACCAGGACCCGATCGACCAGCTCCGCGAGCCGGGGCGCCACGGCGAGTCCGGGCATGGTCGCGATCAGCTTCCGATCCCAGGACTCCTCGGCCACCTCGCCGTACGCTCGCTGCACCGCGAGGGCCAACTCACGGCCCAGCCCCGTCAGCCACCACGTGCCGTCGGTGTCGACCTCCGCCACGCCCTGAGCCAGCTCTTCGGTCATGTCAGAACCGGAGTACGTGGTGGCCGCTGCGAAACTGTCGGCAGGCATCGGACGGGCCAGCAACCCGAAGTAGAAGCTGAGCTCGAAGCCCGGACGCACGTTGTGCTCCTCGTACACCGCCTGGATGCGCTCGCGTCCCGCATTGCGGAATCCCGCGTACACCCGATCGATCACTGGTCTGATCAGCGCTGCGTAACTCATGGCACCTCGGCTCGCTCACGACACAGGGCGAGCCACAGAATAATTCGACGAGCCGCTATCCCGGTCACGGCACTGTGCCCGGGTTGCACGGCGCATTTCCGCTTAAGAGTCAGGTCCGCGCCTTCGACGAGGTGTCGGCAATCCAGCGAGCGAACGCGACCAGGGTGAGCGTCCAGACGACGCCAAGGGTGAGGCCGCCGAGGACGTCGGTGAGCCAGTGGGCGCCGAGGTAGAGGCGGGAGGCGCCGACGAGCACGACGAGAGCGGTCGCGGCGGCGCAGAGGCTGACCTTGTGGCTCCAGGTTGGGGTGCTGGCGGCGACCAGGATGGCGAGCATTCCGTAAACGGCGGCAGCCGCGGTGGTGTGTCCTGACGGGAACGCATAGCCGGTGGCGTGGGCGAGGTCGGTGACGGCGGGTGGGCGGTGCTCACCGATGAGCAGTTTGATGCTGTTGGACAGCACTGCGGCGCCCACGTACGCGGCGGCGAGCATGCCGAGGGGACGCCAGCTGCCGTCCCGTCGCCACCAGGCCAGCCCCACCATCCCGATCAACGGGACCAGGACCGTGATCGACCCGATTGCGGTGACCACCTGCAGGACGGTGGTGAGCCACGGCTCGCGATGCGTGACGACGAACCGGGCGACAGGCTGGTTCAAGGTGAAGAGTTCGTCGCGGGCGATGACGTCTTCAAGCACGGCGCCGAACGCCCACCCGGCGCCGGTCAGGGCCAGCAGGGTCACCGTCAACGACAGGCCGAGCGCGGCTTCAGGGTGGAGCCGGTTGGTGAGGAAAGCCAACTGGGGCTGGTAGCGCTCGCGCAGCCGGATCACGCCGGGGCGGGAGATCTGCCTGCCGTACAGCGCCCGGACCCGCTCGGGATGGCGGGAGATCCACCGTACGGGCCACGCGATCGCGGCAAGCACGATGGCGAGGGCGAGCAGGAACAGGCTGGCCCCTCCGGCGACGCGTTCCACGAGCTGGTACGACCCGCCAGCCAGGTAGCCGGCCAGCACAAACCCTGGCGCCCAGAGCAGAGCGCCGGCGATGTCCCACGGCAGAAACACCCGGTAGGGCATGCGGGCGATCCCGGCGAGCGCGGGCACGATCGTACGCAGCACGCTGATGAACCGTCCGGCGAAGACCGCCCGCCCGCCTCGCCGCTGTAGCTGAGCTTGCCCGCGTGCCCAGCGTTTCTCGCCTACGTGGCGACCGAGCCGGCTGCGCTTGAGCCGGTCGCCGTACGCGCGGCCGAGTTGGAAGCTGATCGTGTCGCCTGCGATCGCGCCGAGCGCGGCGACGGCCATCATCACCAGAAGATCGACATGCCCGTGGAAGGCCAGCAGCCCTCCGAGCAGCATCGCGGCCTCCCCCGGCACCGCCAGTCCGATGAAGGCCGCGGTCTCCGCCGCTGCCAGCAGGCCCACCACCAGGTACGCCCATGGGCTGGCTAGCCCGGTGATCGGATCGAGAATGTCACCCATCCCTGCGTTCCTCCGCCAGGACCCTGCCGCGAGGCCAGGGCCCGTCCGCCACACCAGGACTTGTACGCGAGGCTAGGGCCTGCCCGCGAGGGGAGTCGACTGCGCGTTGGTTTGCGCGGTCAGAGCCGGCACGTGAGTAACAGCTATTACAATGGCCAGCGTAACAAGCGAGAAGTGGCAGGTGGTCGTGTCCTGGATTCTGCTGCTGGTCCGGTTGCCAGGGGGCGGCCCGTCCCGGCACCGGGTGGCGGTGTGGCGCGAGTTGCGCAGAGTCGGCGCCCTCTCTCTGGGGGCGGGCCTGTGGGCAGTGCCCGCCGCGGCGGTGTTCGTGACCGGGGTCGAGCGGGTGTCAGAGTTGGTTCGCCGCAGCGGCGGCAACGTGCTGCTCTTCGACGGCCAGCCCCGCGGCACGGCGACCCTGGCGCAGCTGGAAAGCGAGTTCAACGACGCCCGCAGCGCGGAGTGGACCGAGTTCGTCGCCGAATGCCGCAAGTACGAAGCCGAAATCGCCAAGGAACGCAGGATCGGCAAACTCACCCTCGCCGAACTGGACGAGGAGGAGCAGAGCCTCGAGCGGCTACGCCGCTGGCAGCGCGAGCTCAGGGCCCGGGACGCGTTTGGTGTGGCAGCTGGCGCGCACGCCGATGAGCACCTTCAACGCTGCACCGCGGTTCTTGAGGAGTACGCCGAGGAGGTGTACCGGGCAGTGCACGCCCCGCTGGGCAAGCAAGCGCCATCGGGCAGCCCGTCCGGCGAGCAGGCGCCATTGGGCGACCCCTCGGGCACGCACCCGCCAGCGGCGGGAGCAGCCGGCGTGGGGCAGGAAGGGAGCACCTGATGGGTGAATGGGCGCTTGACTGGTTGGCCGGCCTCGCGATCGCCGCAGCGCTGATCGTCGCCAGCTGGGGCGCCCTGTGGCTGCTGGCCAGACGGCTTCCACCCGGGATCCTCCGTGACCTCGCCGGGTTCATCCCCGACTGCCTCACCGCCGTACGCAAGCTGCGGCGAGACCCACGGGTGCCGCGACGCGCCAAGGTCGCCGTGCTGATCGCCGCCCTGTGGGTGGCCAGCCCGATCGATCTGATCCCGGAGTTCATCCCGATCATCGGACCGCTCGACGACATCGTGGTCGTCGCCCTCGCCCTGCGCTACGCGGGTCGCCAGGTGCCGCGCGAGGTGTTGCTCGCCGTCTGGCCTGGCGACACAAAGCTGCTGCAGCGCCTGCTCGGCCCAGCCAAGGCGAGCGGCGCCCGCGTCGACACATGAACCGGCGACGACGCACCCTAGAACCCCAGGTCAGGCTATTGTCATGCATGGCCGACTTCATCGAAGAAGACCTCAGCGGCTCCCGGTTCGAGCGAGTCAAGCTAACCGGATCGCGATTGTTGCGCGTCGATCTCAACGGCGCCGAGTTCCGCAGCGCTGACCTGGCCGACGCTCAGCTCCGGGACGTGGATCTTCGGAACGTCGTGATGCGCGGCGTGTACGTGAACAACGTCGACATCTACGGCGAGCTCGGGACGCTGACGGTCAACGGGGTCGAAGTCAGCGGCTTCGTGAACGCCGAGCTTGACCGGCGCCATCCCGAGCGGGCCAAGATGCGCCCGACCGACCCCGCTGGTTTCCGCGAGGCGTGGGACGTGGTCGAGCGACTCTGGGGCGGCACGGTTGAACGTGCCCGTGGCCTTGACCCGGAGCTGCTGCACGAGTCCGTGGACGCCGAATGGTCGTTCATCCAGACGCTGCGGCACCTGGTGTTCGCCAC
>JBOGDL010000493.1:0-13616 GCA_050701815.1 Micromonosporaceae bacterium
CCAGCGTAGATGCCGCGCATCCTGGGCACCCGCCCCGCCAGCGCGATCACGGTGTCGACCGCCTCACGGTCGTCGCCCAGCACCAGCACGTCGGTGTCGATCTCCGGCACCTCCGGATCGGCCAGCAACACGGCGCTGATGTGGTGAAACGCCGCCACCACCCGAGACTGCGGCAACAGCGCCGCCGCTTGCTGCGCCGCACTGCCCTCCGGGACCTGCAGCGGGTACGGGCCCTGCTTGTCAAAACCGAGCGGGTTGACGCAGTCCACAACGATCTTGCCGGTCAGCTCCGTGCGAACCTCTTCCAGCGTCGCGGCATGCCCCCCGTACGGCACCGCCGCGATCACTAGATCAGCGGCCGCGCTGACGGTGGCGTTCGCCCCCCCGGTGACGTGACCCGCATCCGCGCCGGGCAACTCGAGCAGCTCTGAGGCGGTCGCGACACCCCGAGCGGCGTCGCGGGAGCCGATCAGCACCCGCAACCCGGCCCGCGCGAACCGGTACGCCAACCCGCGCCCCTGATCACCGGTGCCGCCGAGGATCGCCAACGACAGCGCGGACACGTCCAGGGGCGACTCGTTCGGCATCCGGTCATCCTAGGACTCGCGATTTCCGGGACACTCTTGGCCAGGGCTAACTGTGATAGCCGTACCGGGCCGCGTCCTGCAGCTTCGCGCGCACGGCTGGCGTGAGCAGTTCGCCGGCCTGTTCCACCAGGCGGCTCATCTCGTAACTCACCACTCGGGTGTCACAATCCTGAACCGCGAGCACGGAGAGCAGAGATCCGTCCCGGATCGGGGCCACGATGCAGTAGCCACGTCCCATCTCCACGATCGTCTGCCTGACCCCGTCCCCCTCGAACATCCGGGCGGCGCCCTCGGCGATGCTGGCCAAGCTGGAGGACAGCGCGGCGAGCTGATCGGCGCCGTCTTGAGGAAGCCGGTCGGAGCGTGAGATCAGCAGGCCGTCGGAGGAGACGACCGTCGCATGTGTCACGCCCGGGGTGCGCTCGGCGAAGCTGTTCACCAGCCAGCCCAGCTCCCGCGCTTGTTCGGCCACCGTCACTGTCCCTCGCCTTTCGTGTCCGGCCCCCGATTGATCATGTGTGGCTGTCGTGCCCGGGGCATCTCGTCTCCCGGGGCTGCTTGGTTCAACTCGAGTCCCACCGTGACAGCCCGGTCAGGCAGGTCACGGGGCGCCTCGTTGTCGTCGCCGGCTTGCCGGTGAGGCTTCTCTGGGCGCACCAGCGCTGGCCATGGAAGCAGCGCCATCGGCTCTCGCAGCGGCAACCCTTCCTCGCTGGTGGCCAGTGGCGGCGCCACTCGGGGCCGAGGTGGGGTGGCGGGCGCGGGCGGACCGCTCTCCGACCACCAGATCGGGGTGCTGGTCTCCGTGACCAGACCGCGGTCGGGCTCGCTGGGGGGCCCAGGCGCCGGGACCGGCTGAGCCGCCCCGCTCGCTCCAGGCGGCGGCTGGCGCTGCGGCGGAGGCATGGGGGCGTCCAAGGTGAACCCTCGGGGGTACGCCATGGTCAACGACCCGGCAGCGTCCCCGCCCGTACCGTGGAACTGGGGCCCGGAGGGGCCGGCTGCCGCTGCCTCCTCCGCCGGTCCAGACAGATCCAGCACCCCAGCCGGCAGCCACACCAGCGCGATCACACCGCCGGTGGCGGA
The DNA here is from genome assembly GCA_050701815.1 of Micromonosporaceae bacterium. Taxonomy (GTDB): domain Bacteria; phylum Actinomycetota; class Actinomycetes; order Mycobacteriales; family Micromonosporaceae; genus WHSM01. The sequence goes on from JBOGDL010000493.1 coordinate 1,674, forward strand.
GGGGCCGAGCTCGATCCCGATCTGATGCCGCGCGGCGAGGTGGCTCACCACGTACAGGCCCATGCGATGGGACACCGAGACGTCCAGGATCGGCGGTTCGGCGAGCATCCGGTTCGCCTCGGCTCTGGCCACGGACGTCATGCCCATGCCGTGGTCCTCGATCGAGATGATCGCGGCGCAATCGCCGGGCCGCCTACGCGCGTTGACCCACACCTCAGTGTCCGGCGGCGAGAACTGGGTGGCGTTCTCCAGCAGCTCCGCCAGCAGGTGAACCAGGTCCGTGACCCCGTGCCCCACCACGGCCAGGTCTCGGTCCACCTGGTGCCGCACCCGGGGGTACTGCTCGATCTCCGCGATCGCGGCGAGCACCACCTGCCGCAACGGCACGGACGCGTTCCCGTGTCGCCTCGACTCACCGCCGGCCAGCACCAGCAGGCTCTCGTTGTGCCGGCGCATCCGGGTGGCGAGGTGGTCGAGCTGGAACAGATGGCCCAGCTGTTCCGGCGATTGCTCGTGTCGCTCAAGCTCGTCGATCAACGTGATCTGGCGTTCCACCACGCTCTGGCTGCGCCGGGCCAGGTTGACGAACATCCCGCTGACGTTGCGACGCAGCACGGCCTGCTCCACGGCCAGCCGCACCGCTTCCCGATGCACGGTGTCGAACGAGTCCGCCACCTCCCCGATCTCGTCCTTGGAGTCGATCTGAGTCGAGGGGACGTCCACGACCGGGTCGCCGTGCGGCGTGGTGCGTAGCTGCTGGATCACCGCGGGAAGTCGATGCGACGCCACCTCCAGGGCGTGCCGGCGCAGCCTGCGCAGCGCAAGAGCCATGGAACGACTCACCACAAGCGAGATCAGCGCCGCGTTGATCAGCACCAGCAGCGTCCCCGACGCGATGAACAGGGACGCCCGCCAGGACTGGTCGCTCAACGCGCCGGCGTCGATCGCGAGCGCTTCGATGAAACCTGACTCCGCGGTGCGGACAAGCTCGATCGCGGTGGTGCTGGCGGCCCACCACTGCTCCGGGTCGATGTCGACGCGGGGGTTCTGGGAACGGTCCACCGCGGACTGCTCGATCCGCTCCGCGGCCAGCGTGGCCTGGCCTTGCACCACCCGCTCGTACCGGCGGAGGTGCCGTTCGCCGGCGGCGAGCTTGAACCTGTTCAGCGCGGCGAAACGCTGCGCCCGAAGCTCCGCGAAGCCCTGGAACTCCCCGTAGCCGAACACCCCGGCGTGAGCCACCGCGTAGAGCCTGCCTCTGATCTGGGCGGCCAGCTCCTTGGCACGAGCCAGGTCGCCCAGCGCTTGCATGTTCTTCCCGAGCGGCGTCTCATCCTCAGCGCCCGCCTCAGGCAATACCGCAAGCAGCGCGTTGATCACCCGGGTGTACTCGTCGAACACCGCCCCCTGCCGGATCCACCCTGCGGTGACGGCCGCGCGCAACGGGCCGATCTCGGCCAGCGCCCGCCCCGCCCGCTCAAACAACGCCTGCTGTGAGGCGCCGAACCGGCCGCGGAGCGCGCGAGCGGCCTTGCGGTACCGGACGATCGCGTCGTCCGTCGCATCGCACTCGTCCTCGACCTCGGCATCAATCGTGCGGAGCGCGGCGGATCTCACTCCCGCCTCGCCCGCGACAACCAACCTTCCGGCGGTACGGCCGCGCTCCCGCTGCAGCTCGTGGACCAGCGCGGTCACCTGGTTGCCGAGGGTCACGTGCTGGGAAAAGCGATCCATCGCGTCGGCGTCGGCCACCAAACCGGACACGCCCAGGCCGCCCACCGCGAGCACGGCGACGGTGGGGATCGCGAGAACGGCCACCAATTTGGTGCGCACCCGCCAGTTGCGCAGGCGCAGCAATCGGCGCAACTCCCCCAGCACACGGCTGAATGACCGGACCGCGGAAGGCGCCGCAGCACGGTGCGCCGCGAGTTTGCGACGATCCCCCGAAGCTGCCACAGGCCCTGCTTCCTCCTGTCACCCACCAGACGAGCGGGGACACCCGTAACAAAGTGCTGGTTCGTGCATGTAGGTATGTTGATGCCGGTATTGAAGGCAACGCTAGGGTACGCGAACATCACGGTGGCGTGTTCACCGCTGTCGCGGAGAGTCGCATCTGGACAAGAGGTGGCGCGAGTGGGCGCACTGCTGCGTGGCGTGACGAGTCTCGGCGTCCTGTTGACTTTGCTCGCGACCGCGGGTTGCAGTGCCACCGAAACGGACCTGACCGACCCGCCGTCCGAGATCCGACTGGGTGTGATCGCCCCGCTCACAGGCCCGAATGCCGAGCTGGGACGGGACCAGGTGCGGGGCGCGAAGCTCGCCGCCCAGCTCGTCAACGACGACCTCGACGAGGACATCACGGCGCCTCTCGCCGCCGGCGCCGGGCTGCCAGGGCTGGACGGCGCGACCGTGAAGATCGTGGTGTCGGATTCCAAAAGCGATCCGGGGACCGCGGCGCAAGCGGCGGCCCAGCTGGTCAGAGAAGAGCGGACGCATGGTCTGGTGGCGGGAGGCGATGACGCTCTGACCGCCGCGGTGAGCCAACGATCGGAGATGCTGCGGATCCCGCTTGTGGACGGGCACAACTCGGCGGACTACCTCACCCAGCTCGGTCACGACTGGTTTTTCCGCACCGCGCCGACCAGTCGGAAAATCGGCGAGATGCTGCTGTCATTCCTCGGGCGGCAGCGCTCGAAGGGGCAGCCGACACGGCGGATCGCAGTGCTGCACGCTGCCGACTCGCATGGTGAGCAGGTGGCTCGCACCATGGAGGGGCTCGCCGCCGACGCTGGCTATCACCTGGTCGCCGACGTGGCCTTTCCGCCGGGTGCCTCGAATCTTTCCCGCAAGGTGCGCAGGCTGCAGTCAGCCGACCCAGAAGTGCTGCTCACCAGCGCCTCCACTGCCGACGACGCGCTCACCTTGACCCGCGCCCTGGACGGCGCCCGGCAACCGGTGCTCACCTGGGGGCCCGGTTTTGACAGTCCAGGCTTCGCCAAAGCGGTCGGGTCCGCCGCGGACGACATGTTTCGCGCGGCGACCTGGTCAACGGATCTCGCCGATCGGCATCCGGCCGCGCGACGTGTCGCCGAACTCTATTCGCAGCGCAACGACGCCCCCATGACTGACATCGCCGCCGGCGCCTTCACGGCGGTGCTCACCCTCGCCATGGCGGTGGACGACGCTGGATCGGCGCGGCCGCACCAAATGCGTTCGGCGCTGATCGCGATGCGGCTTCCCGGTAAATACACGATCATGCCGTGGGACGGGATCCAGTTCGGCGCGGACGGACAGAACGCCGGGTGCGCGGGGATTGTGGAGCAGTGGCACGGTGATCAGCCGCGCGTTGTCTACCCTCGCGAGCTGGCGCGGGTCGAGGTGGCGTGGCCCGGCTCAAAAGCGGCGTGATCGCCCGATGACCACCCCCCAGCCGGGCCCGGAGTCCGGGAGCCCGCTCCGCCACGACCGGCCAGGCCCTGAGCCCGAGAGCTTGCTGCTTCGCGGCGTCACCATGCCCGACGGGTCAGTCGCTGATGTGCGGCTGCGTGGCGAGCGCATCGACCAGATCGTGACCCCCGGCGCCCTTGCCGCCGATCATGAGCTTGGCCTCGCTGGGCACCTGCTGCTGCCAGCTCCGGTCGAGCCGCACGCCCACCTGGACAAGGCGCTCACGGCGGAGGCGGCGCCGAACCCCACCGGAGACCTGGAGGGCGCGGTGACGGCGTGGCTGCGGCACCGGTCCACCATGGCACGCGAGCAGCTGATCGAACGGGCTGTCGCGGCGGCCCGGAAGTATCTCGCGCACGGAGCGACAACCGTACGCACCCATGTGGACGTCGATGACGGCATCGGGCTGCGTTCCCTGAGCGCGTTGCTCGAGGTCCGCGACCAGCTGCGGGACGTGATGACGATCGAGCTGGTCGCGTTCGCTGGCCCGCTGACCGGCGCCGCGGGAGCGGCGAACCGCTCGTTGTTGGCCGAGGCGGTCGCGGCGGGCGCGGACGTGGTGGGTGGCTGCCCGTACCGCGATCCGGACCCGTACGGCTGCCATGAGCTGTTGCTGAAGCTGGCGGCCGAACACAGCCTGCCCGTCGACCTGCACACGGACGAGACGCTGCAGTCTGAAGTGGTCACCTTGGCGGGCTTCGCTGACGCCGTGACCAGGACCGGCTTCCGCCATGGCGCCGTGGCCAGCCACTGCGTCAGCCTCGGCGTGCAGTCAGCTGCGGCCGCACGCCGGATCGCGGAGCGGGTGGCGGCCGCGGAGATCGCGGTGGTGTGCCTGCCGCAGACCAATCTGTACCTCCAGGGCAGGGAGCATGGCGTGGGCGTGCCCCGTGGGCTGACAGCGGTGCGCGCGCTGCGCGAGGCGGGAGCGGTGGTGGCTGCCGGGGGCGACAACGTGCAGGACCCGTTCAACAGCGTGGGACGGGCCGACCCGCTGGAGACGGCCTCGCTGATGGTGATGGCGGGGCACGACTCTCCGGAGCAGGCGTACGCGGCGGTGAGCGAGGCGGCGCGGGTCGCGATGGGCCGGCCCGCGGTGCGCCTGGCGGCGGGGCAACCCGCGGAGTTGATGGCGATCCGCGGCGACTCGATTCGGGAGGCGGTGGCTTCGGCCAGCAGCCAGCGGGTGGTGTTCCACCGGGGGCGGGTGGTGGCACGTACCACAGTGGAGCAGGTGTTTGTCTCACCGCCGGACGCTGCCCGGCCGGGGCGCCTCACCGCAATCCACGACCTGCGATGATCGCAGCCGTCGGGACAGCTGACCTCAGCGGTCATCCCCGGCTGGCGAGGTGGGAGGGAGGACAGATGTCGGTTGACGCGGGCCAGCCCGTGTTGCGGCTGGCGGGGGTGAGCAAGCGACACCGTCCCCGGGCCGGCGCGGAGGTTCACGCCTTGTCGGACGTCACGCTGTCCGTCCAACCCGGCGAGTTCATCGCGGTGGTCGGGCCGTCGGGATGCGGCAAGAGCACCTTGTTACGGATTGCGGGCGGGCTCGCCGAACCCACTTCCGGCGAGATGACCCGCAACGCGAATCATCTCGGGTACGTGTTCCAAGATCCCACTCTGCTGCCGTGGCGGACGCTGGCGGGCAATGTGGAGTTGTCCGCGGAGCTGCAGGGCGTCAAGCGGGTGGAACGCCGCCGGTTGGCGCGGGAGGCGCTGGCCAGGGTCGGGTTGGCGGATTTCGCCCAGCACCGGCCAGCCAGCCTGTCCGGCGGGATGCGGATGCGGGCGTCGCTGGCTCGGGCGCTCACCTTGCGGCCGGACCTGTTCCTGCTCGATGAGCCGTTCGGGGCGCTGGACGAGATCACCCGGGCCCGGCTCAATGACGAACTGCAGGCGCTGCACGTCGCTGAAGGGTTCGCCGCCGTGCTGGTGACCCACGCGGTGAGCGAGGCGGTGTATCTGTCCCGGAGGGTGCTGGTGATGTCGGAGCGTCCAGGTCGGCTGCTCGCCGACGTGCGGATCCCGTTCGACTACCCGAGAGCCCCGGAGATCCGGTTCGCCTCGGAGTTCGTGGAGTTGACCCGGGAGATCTCGGCGCACCTGGGGCAGACGGCTCAGCCCGAAGCCGCCGTTGGGGCCGAGGGGAATTCCCGTGGCGAGGAGCCGGTGTGCGCCGGATGAAGGCGACGCCTGCCCGGTTGGCTGTCGCCGTGCCCCCGGCGATCGTGCTGCTCCTCGCGGTCTGCGCCTGGTACGGGGTCAGCTACCTGCTGCTGAGCCCGCGACGTCAGTTCCTGCTGCCTCCCCCCCACGCGGTGGCGCAGGTCGGCTTCCTGACGTGGAGCAACCTGGCGGAGCTGCTGACCGCGCTCGCGCTCTCGGCCCAGGTGGCGCTGGTCGGGCTGTGCGCAGCGGCGGCCATCGGCGTCGCCACCGCGATCACGATGAGCCAGGCCCGCTGGTTAGAACGCTCGATCTACCCGTACGCGGTGGTGCTGCAGACGATTCCGATCTTGGCTCTGGTGCCATTGTTCGGGTTCTGGTTCGGCTTCGGATTCGGCAGCCGGGTGCTGGTCTGCGTGCTGATCGCGCTGTTCCCGATCACCGCGAACACCCTGTTCGGCCTGCAATCGGCTGACCAGAGCCACCACGACCTGTTCGACCTGCACCGCGCCAGCCGGCTGACCAGGCTGCTCAAGCTGCAGTTGCCCGCGGCGCTGCCGGCCATCTTCACCGGGTTGCGGATCTCGGCCGGGATGTCGGTGATCGGCGCCATCGTGGGTGACTTTTTCTTCAAGCAGGGGCAGCCGGGGATCGGGATCCTGATCGATCTTTACCGGCAACGGCTGCAGTCGGAGCAGCTGTTCGCCGCTGTGATCCTCTCCTCATTGTTCGGCTTGGCGGTGTTCTGGCTGTTCGGACTACTCGCCCATCGAGTCAACGATTGGCACGAGTCAGCGAATCAGCGCTGATCCGCTTAACATGGCTCGACCCGGTCGGTACCCCCAGGAGCACCAAAATGCGATATACCACCATGAAAGCCCCACTAGCATGGTCCCGCGCGGCCGCTTTGGTGCTGGTCGCGGCGCTTGCCACCGGCTGCACCGGTGGCGCCGAGCCCGCTGACACCCCCGACATCCCACGAGGCGCCGGCGCCCTGAACCTGAAGGGCGACTGCCCCAAGAAGGTCGTGGTGCAGGCCGCGTGGTTCCCGCAAGCCGAGAGTGGAGCGCTCTACCACATGGTCGGCGCCGGCTATCAGGTCGACGCCGAGCACAAGAGCGTCACCGGCCCCCTTGTGGCCAAGGGCAAGGACACTGGCGTGGACATCGAGATCCGGGCTGGCGGGCCCGCTATCGGGTTCCAGAACGCAGGCGCCCAGATGTACGCCGACGACAAGATCCACCTGGCTCAGGTGGCGACCGACGACGCCATCGGCCTGTCGGCGAAACAGCCCGTGGTCGCGGTGGTCAGCCCGCTGGAGATCGCCCCGTACATGATCATGTGGGATCCGAAAACGCACCCGGAGTTCCACTCCATCGTCGACATCGGGCAGACCAACACCACGGTGCTCTACTTCAAGGGCGCCACGTACATGGACTACCTGGTGGGCTCGGGCGTGCTGCGCCGCAGCCAGGTGGACGGCGGGTACGACGGCAGCCCGTCCCGCTTCGTGGCCTCAGAAGGCAAGATCGCCCAGCAGGGGTTCGCCACCAGCGAGCCGTACGTGTACGAGAAGACCCTCCCGCAGTGGAAGCGGCCGGTGGAGTTCCAGCTGATCCACGACACCGGTTACCCGATCTACCCGGAGGCGATCGTGACCCGCGCGGACCGCAAGCAGGAACTGGCGCCGTGCCTGCGCAAGCTGGTGCCGATCATCCAGCAGGCGCAGGTGGACAACGTCAAGGACCCGAAGCGGTCCAACGCGCTCATCTCCAAGCTGGTGGACGAGTACAAGGTCGGCTACCCGTACCCGGTGGAGCAGGCTGAGTTCAGCATCGATCAGCAGGTCGAGTTGGGGATCGCCAGCAACGGTGACGACGACACGCTGGGCGAGTTCGACCTACGCCGGATCAAGCGCGTGATCGACATCGTGGCGCCCATCTACAAGGGGCAACGCAAGGAGTTGAAGGCTGAGCTGAGCCCCGAGGATCTGGTCAGCAACGAGTTCATCGACCCGTCCATCGGCATGTCGGCGTGACCGACGCGGGCGCTGAGGCCGGCCGCGCCCCTCCGGCGGCGGGGCCGGACGTCGCCGCCCTCGAGGCCGACCTGCGCTCCGCCCTGGGGCCAGGCAAGATGAGCACCCGGCTGGCGGCCCGCCAGGCGGCCTCCCGCGACTTCGCGCACCTGTCCCCCATCCTGAGCCGCCGGCTCCCGGAGCGGGTCGCCGACCTCGTCGTCTATCCCGAGAGCCCGGCCGAGATCACTGCGGCGACCCAGCTTTGTCTGCGGCATCGCTCGCCCATCACGCCACGTGGACGCGGCACCGGCAACTACGGCCAGGCGACGCCGCTCGACGGCGGCACGGTGATCGACACCAGTCGGTGCGAACACATCGAGATCGGCGACGGCTGGGCGCGCGCCGAAGCAGGCGCCTCCTTCACCGCGATCGAAGCGGCCGCTCGCCGGCACGGCCAGGAAATCGCGATCATGCCCACCACCACCGGCAGCGCGATCGGCGGCTTTCTCGCCGGCGGCGCGGGTGGTGTCGGCTCCATCGAGCACGGCTGGATCTGGGACGGCTTCGTGCGGCAACTAGAGGTGGTGCCCTGCGTCGACGATTGCCAGCCGCAGCAGGTCACCGGGGCCGACTGCTTGCCGTACCTGCACGCGTACGGGGTGACCGGGTTGATCACGGTCGCGACGGTGCGCCTGGCGCCGGCCCGGCAGTGGCAGGGTCTTTTCGCCTCGTACGCCGACGAAGCGGCCGCGATCGAGGCGGGGCGGCAGATCATGGCGCTGGAGCCGGCGCCGCGGCTGCTCTCTGTCGACGAGCCGGCGCTGGTCGCCACGTACCCGCCTGACCCGGCGATGCCGCCTGGGCGGCACAGTCTTCGCGCCGTGGTCGACCGCTCCGCGGTGGAAGCGGCCCGCACCGTGGTCGTCGACCATGGCGGTCGGCTGGAGGCGATCCTTCCGGACGGGGCCGCGCTGCTTGCCACGTACGCGTTCAATCACGTCACCCTGCGGGCCCGCCGGGCCCGGCCCGACCTGTGCCACCTGCAACTGGGCGGCGGCGCTTTGACCGAACGGTTGGACGAGGCCCGGGCGACGCTCCCCGGCGCCATGGTGCACCTGGACGGGCTGCGAGTGCGGCCCCCCGGCCCCGCGTCCGCGTCGGGTGCACGCGGCTACGGCGGGCTGCTGCTGTCAACGTTCCACAGCGCCGAGCGGCTGTACGAAGGCGTGCGACAGCTCCGCGACCTCGGCATCGACGTGATCGACCCGCACACCTGGCTGCTGGGCGGGCCCAGCCTGGAGACGATCCGCGAGGCTGCTCGCCGCAACGACCCGTACCGCCTGCTGAACCCCGGAAAACTGCCGCCGAGCGGTTGAGCCCGGTCCAGCCAGCGCCCCGCAGCGGGGGCTGAGGCGGGTCAGTCGGCGCCCCAGCGGGCGTCTTCGGCGTCCCAGATCTCGTTACGCTGGCGCACCCGTTCCAGGGCGTGTTCGGCTTCGTCCCGGGAGCGGTAGGGCCCCAACAGACGCCGTGCGGGACAGACCGCGTCCCCGCTCTCCACCCGGCTGTGCTTCACACACCAGAAGAACGGCTTCTCCATCACGTCTGTCATGGTCTCACTCTCCACCGCCTGGGCGTGCTTCGCCACCGCGACCCGCGCGCGGGTCGCCTGCCCGACCTCTGACCGTCGGCACGCTCAGATCTTGGTGACCCGCACCGCGTCGGCGATCACGTACCCGGACGTGGTGGTCCACCTGCTCACGGCCACCAGGTCCCGGTCCCCCGCGGCCAGGTTGAAGACCCCGAGCGACCGCCAGGCGCCGCCGGCCGCGCGCTGGTCCACCCGTACCACCTGGCGGCCGTCCGCGGTCTCGATGACGTGCGGCGTGGAGCTGTTGTAGCCGGAGTTGGACGGGTGCCACACCTCGACCCGGTGGTTGCCGGCCTTCGGGATGTCCACCTTGAACCACGCCGCGTCGGCTGACTCAACGGGAGTCGCGTACCGGTAGTCGTCGGCGTGGCGCAGGGTCGACCAGCTGGAGGTCCCCCAGTTCGTGCTGGCGGTGAACCGTCCGGACGTGGTGTTGTCCACGATCGCGGTGTGCCCCTCTTCGCCCCCGCCGAGCTTGCCCGCCACGTCTGCTCGCAGCTGCGGGAGCATGCCGTACAGCACGTCGCCGGGGCATTGGGTGCTCATGAAGTCGCGGTGTCCGTAGATCCGGCTGGCCGAGATGCGGTACTGGTCGCAGAGGTACGCGCATTGGTCGACCAGCGCGTCGTACAGCGCCGTGGTGGGGCTGAGCGAGGTGTACGTGCCCTCGTTCTCGATCCCGATCGACGTGCCGTTGGCGGGCCCCGCGTGAGTGCCGTACACGAAGCTGGCGCCGCCTCGCAGGGTTTCCAGGCTGCGGTGCCGGCCTTCGGTGATGTGACCGCCGCGGCTGATGGTGAAGTGTTGCCCGGTGTCGATCCAGCCGTTGTGGTCCATGTGCCAGTTCTGGATTGACCGGGACAACGCGTACGCGTGGGCCAGCGAGTAGTCCGTGCTGTTGGCTGTGGCGGTGTGATGCACGACGATCTTGTCTGGACGGTAGTTGTTGACAGTCACCGGGGAACTCGGCGGCCGGGCGGCCCACGTCGCGACGCCGTGAATCGTCGGGGATGGCACGGCAGCGTGGCTGGGTGTGGCGCCGAGCAGCTCGACACCGCCTGCGGCGAGGCCGGCGCCGAGCAGCACCGCGCCGCGCATCACACTGCGCCTTGTGACCGGGTGACCCTTCATTCGTTACCTCGGGTTGGTGTTAGGCAACACGTGGTTGCGTGGAAGGAAAGTTTCAGGCACCGACCTGGCGTACGACAAGAGCTAGCTTTGATCAAGACACGCGGCGCGTTCGAGATGGCGACCTAGCGCCACATGATTTAGCGTTTAGTAATGCTGCCGTTACATAGTGTTCAGGATGACGAGTTTTCGGGTTTGTCGCCCTTCCGCCGGGCGTTGCGGTAGCGCCACTGCGCAGGGGCGTCATATCGACCGCTCCAACAGGGACTCTGGCGGGCGCGTCCCCCGGGCGGCGCCCCAACTTGAGCAACGCGGTATAAAACGATCGACGAGCGCGACTTGAAGGAGGCGCAGGTGAGCAGCGACCGACCAGTGTTCGTGATGGGGTTTCCACGGTCCGGCACCACGATGCTGCAGCTCATGCTGCACTCCCACCCGAGGATCTCGATCCCGCCAGAGACCCGCTTTGTGCTCACCGGGTACTGGAGCCGCCGCAGGTTCGGCGACCTGCAGGAGCGCGCCAACAGGCGTGCGCTGGCTGAGTGGATCGTGAAGAAGAAGACCTTCAAGGACCTGGGCGTCGATCGGGACACGGTGACCCAGGAGATCATCGACGGTCCACCCACCCTCGGGTCCGCTTTCGGGATCGTGTTCCGCGCGTACGCCCGACGGTTCGGCAAACCCCGCTGGGGTGACAAGCGGCCCGCGTACCTGCACAACATCCACGTGGTCATGGATCTGTTCCCGAACGCGCAGTTGGTGAACATCGTCCGCGACGGCAGGGACTGCATCGCCTCACTGATGGAGATGACGTGGAACCAGCGCGACATCTACCGTTCCATCCAGGCGTGGAACACCGGCGTCGACTATTCGAAGGAAGCGGCGCGAGAGCTCGGCCCCGACTCCTACCACGAGCTGAAGTACGAGCAGCTGGTGGAAGAGCCGGAGCCGGTGCTGAAGGGACTCTGCGAGTACCTGGGGGAAGAGTTCGATCCGGCGATGACCGAGCCCGCGAAGGTCGCCTCAGTGGCGGTGCCAGACCGTAAGTCCTGGCACGGGCTCACCCACCAGGCGGTCACAAGCTCGCGGGTGAACAGCTGGCGGCAGCGCCTGGAACCTTGGCAGATCAGCCTCTGCGAGGCAGCCATGGGCAGCCGGCTGCAAGCCATGGGGTACGAGCTGTCCGGCGCCGAGCCACCCGAGCTGGGTCACCGGCTCCGCTACATGGCCGTCGCCGCCAAAGGCCCGCTGTTGAAGCCACGCCGCGCCGCCAGCAAGATGCTTGACAAGGTGCGCAGCTCCGCCCCGACCGACTGCCGGATCCCACCGGGCGACATCGCCAACGCCCCTGCTGCGGAGTAGGCCGCTCTCACGGTGGAGACTCGGAGTCCCGGCTGGGCACGTACGTCACCGCGATGCCGTCCAGCCTGGACACCGGCTCATTCAGGTAGTTGAGGACCCGGGTGAGGTTGTCGCGCTCAGCGGGCGTGATCGGTGTGTCGAACCTCTGGAGACCGCCAAGCAGTTC
>JBOGDL010000494.1:0-12281 GCA_050701815.1 Micromonosporaceae bacterium
ATGAGCGCCTTGAGCTGGGCGGCGCTGGCGGTGTTCGCCGGCGCGTACGTCCTGATCGCCACCGAACTCGTGCACCGTGTGACCGCCGCTCTCGGCGGCGCGGTGGTGATGTTGCTGATCGGCGCCACCGATGCCGAGCACGCGTTCTTCTCCGAGAAAGCCGGCATCGACTGGAACGTGATCTTCCTGCTGCTCGGGATGATGCTGATCGTCGCTGTGCTGAAGCGCACCGGCGTGTTCGAGTACCTCGCGATCTGGGCTGCCAAACGCGCTCAGGGCCGGCCCTTCCGGGTGATGGTGATCCTGGTGCTGATCACCGCGGTCGCCTCGGCGTTGCTGGACAACGTCACCACGGTGCTGTTGATCGCCCCTGTCACGTTCCTGGTGTGCGAACGGCTCGGCATACCGGTGGCGCCGTACCTGATCGCGGAGGTGCTGGCGTCCAACATCGGAGGGACAGCGACCCTGGTGGGCGACCCACCCAACATCATCATCGCGTCGCGGGCCGGGTTGTCGTTCAACGACTTTCTGATCCACCTGGCGCCGTTCATCGTGGTGCTGCTGGCAGTCTTCGTGGGGCTGTGCCGCTGGCTGTTCCGCTCCGCCTTCGCGTACGATCCGCGCCGCGCGGCGGAGGTGATGTCGCTGGACGAGCGGAAAGCCATCCGCGACCCACGGCTGTTGATCGTCTCAGGGGTGGTGCTCAGCCTGGTGCTGGTGGCGTTCGTCCTCCACACCGTGCTGCACTTCGAGCCATCAGTGGTGGCCCTGGTCGGCGGGTTGGTCCTGCTGGCCGCGTCCCGGCTGGACGCCGAAGAGGTGGCAAGAGACGTGGAGTGGCCCACGTTGGTGTTCTTCGCCGGGCTGTTCATCATGGTCGGCGCCCTCGTTGGCACCGGTGTCATCAGTGAAGTCGCGTCCACCGCCACGGAAGCGTCCGAAGGCAAACTGTTCCTCGCCTCGATGGCGCTGCTGTGGGGGTCGGCCGCGCTGTCCGGGATCGTGGACAACATCCCGTACGTCGCGACGATGGCCCCGGTGGTGGCCGAGATGGTCGCCGCCGAAGGCGACGGCGACTCATCACAGGTCCTCTGGTGGTCCCTCGCGCTGGGCGCTGACCTCGGTGGCAACGCCACCGCGATCGGGGCCTCCGCGAACGTGGTGGTGCTCGGAATCGCCGAGAAAGCCGGGCAACGCATCTCCTTCTGGGAGTTCACCAAGTACGGCCTCGTGGTCACGGTGGTGACGGTCGCGCTGGCCGTGCCGTACCTGTGGCTGCGTTACTTCGCGCTAGCCTGAGCTGCCCGGCTGCCCCCGCGGCAGGACAGCCACAGCTCACAGGCCGAGGCCGCGCGCCAGTTGCTCGTTGTGGTGGTCCGCGTCACCGAAGGCCAACGCCGAGGCGTGGGCGTGCTCGAAGTAGTGCCGCAGGTCGTGCTCAGCGGTGAAGCCGATCGCGCCGTGCACCTGATGCCCCCGCGCGCACACCCGCTGGTACGCCTCACTCACCCAGGCCTTCGCCGTGGACACCTCCATCGCGGCGTCCTGACCGGCGGACAGGCGCCACGCCGCCTCGTACCCGATGTACCGGGAACCCAGCACGTCGATGGCCATGTCGGCGCAGTGATGCTGCACCGCCTGGAAGCTGCCGACCGGCTTGTCGAACTGCTTGCGCTGGGTGGCGTACTCCACCGTCATGTCCAGCACGGCCTGCGCGCCGCCGACCATCTCCACACAGCTGGCCGCGGCGCCGTACGCGTCCATCGCGGCCGCCACCGCCGCGCCGCCGCCAGCCTCGCCCAGCACCCGGTCACCGGTCACGGCGACCTGCGAAAACTCCACCGTGCAGATCCGGCCGGCGCCAACTGCCCGCACCGGCTCGCAGCTGATCCCAGCCGAGCCGGCGTCAACCAGCAGCACCGTCAGCTCGTCCGCACGCTCGCCCTGGGCCACCACCAGGAAGTCCTCAGCGGCCTGCCCGTACGGGACGAACAGCGCGGCGCCGTCCAGCACGAACCCGTCCCCGGAGTTGGTGGCGACCACATCAGAGCCAGCGGCGCCCCACCGGCCGTGCGGCGCGGCGCGCACCGGGCTGATCACCCGGCCCCGGGCGATGGCGCCGAGCCATTCGGACTTCTGCTCCCCGGCGCCGAAGCGGGCGATCGGCATCCCGCAGCCCGCCACGGTGCTCAGGAACGGGGCCGGGGTACGGGCCCGCCCCAACTCCTCGATCACCAGGCACACCTCAAAGAAACCGAGCCCCACCCCGCCGTACGACTCGTCAAAGCCCAGCCCCATCCAGCCGAGCTCCACCATCTCTTTCCACAGCTCGGTTGAGTAGCCAGCCGGGCTCGCGGCCACCGCCCGCGCGTCAGCGCTGCCGCGTCTGGCCGCCAGCATCTCCCGCGCGGTGCCGGCTATCAGCTCCTGATCTTCGGTGAGAGTCAGATCCATGACGCCCGCCTATCCCTGCGGCGGGATCTTGTCAGAACGCACCCACACCCCGGGCCGCTCTTCCCAGAACAACTGCACCAGCACGCCGCCGGTGTGTTTGGGGTGGATGAACGTGTGCTTCCACTGCGCCCCGTCGGTGACACCTGACTCGTCGTCGAACGTGGGCGTCTCGTGATGCGCGCACGCTTCCATCGCCTTGTCCCAGTCAGCCACCTGGAACGTCACGTGGTGCACGGCGGGGCCGTTCTTCTCCAGGAACCGGTCAATGAACGACTCCTCACCTCGCCCCATGATCACTTCCCAGCAGATCGCCGAGCCGGGGATGTTCAGCACCAGGTCAGCCATGTCCGGGTGCTCCTCGAGGGGGGTGCGCCACACCTGCGAGAAGCCGGCCAGGTCGGCGTACCACTGGGCCAGCTCGTCCCGGTCTCCGAAGGCCTGGCACACGTGGTCCAGCGCCACGACTCCGAGGTTGGGCTCGGCCGGCATCTCGGATTTCGCCACCGCCGCCGTCTCGTCCCCGCACAACGCCAGGCTGCCCGGCCCGCGCAGCCGGAACAGCACCCCGGCGCCGTGCTTGGGCGGGGTCAGCGACGCCTCGATCCAGTTCCCGCCGCCGCCTTCCACCGGCGTGATCCCCAGGCTTTCCAGCTCAGCGCGGGCCGCGTCCAGGTCTGGCACCTCGGCGGCCACATGGTGGAAGCCGCCCCGGCCGCGTTGCCCGTCCAGCACCGCCTGCACCGGCGAGTTGTCGCCCGAGGGCGCCAGCACCTCCCAGGTCTGGCCCCAACTGCCCGGCACCGCCAGCCGCACCCCGCGAACTCCCTGCTCGGGGTTGTCCCACGCCAACGTGCGGCGGAACCCGAACAGCCGCTCAAGTTGCGTGGTCTGCGCCTCCAGGTCCGGCGCCACCACGCCGATATGGTCGATCCGGTAAATCCGCATGAATCCTCCGATGTGTTCGGCCTGATCAGGGCTTCTGAGCTGGTTGCACGGGGCGCGGCTGACGCCGCACCCCGAGCCCGCTCAGCTGGGGTGCGGCTCGATCCAGTCGTAGCCGCCGGTGACCAGCTCCTTCACCAGACGCAGGTTGTAGCGGTTCATCGCGGCGATCCGCTCCGCCAGGCCAGCCACCCGCTTGTCGAACTCGTCAGCCGGGTACACCTCGTTGACCAGCCCGTACTCGAACGCCTGCTGCGCGTCCAGGCGTACCCCGGTGAACAGCATCTGCTTGGCGCGGGCTTTGCCCACGAGTTTCGGCAGCCGCTTCACCCCGCCCCAGCCGGGGGCCGAGCCGCCGAACTCCGGCTGATCCGGGTCCTCGCCACCTTCCATGAACTTCGGCTGGTACGGCGGACGAGCCGACAGCGTGATCTCGACCAGCCCCATCTTGGCGTTGTCGGACGCCACGATGAAGTCGGCGCCCAACGCCAGCTCCAGCCCACCGCCGACCGCGTACCCGTGCACCGCGGCGAAGATCGGGATCGACAGCCGCTCCATCATCGCGAAGGTCTTCTCGCCGAGCCTGCCCTGCTCGATCCGCTCCGCCTTGGTCAGGCCCTCGGACCACTTCACGTCCATCCCGGCGCAGAATGCCCGCTCGCCGGCGCCCCGTAGCACCGCCACGTTGACGTTCTCGTCGTCGTCGATCTCGTTGAACACCCGCCGCAGCTCGTGCATCGACTGCGGGGTGAGCGCGTTCAACTTGTCCGGCCGGTTCAAGGTGAGCCAGGCGATCCGGTCTTCGATCTTCACGTCAAGCGTGTCGTACATATGCTCCTTCTTTCCCGTCGCGGTCATCGATGCAGGTTTACTCAGCTTCGGGGCAGGTTCAAACCCCGAGTCGCGATCACGTTGCGTTGGATCTCCGTGGTGCCGCCCAGGAATGTGGCCGCCACCGAGTCGAACCGCAGGTGGGTGAAGGCGGCGTGCAGCGGCGCGTCTTCGCGTTGCCACAGCGCGGCGTACTGGCCGAAGACCTTTGCCCCGGTACGTGCCAGCCGCTGGTGCAGCTCAGCTCCGAAGAGCTGGTTCACCGACGCCTCATAGCCGGGCACCTCGCCGCTGGCCTGCTTGGACACGGTGAGCCGGGCCAGGTTGTGCAGCACCTTGATCTCGGTGTGGCGCTGCGCGATCTCGTGCCGCAGCAGCCCCATGTCCTCCCGCAGGTAGCGCTTGCCGTCCTCGCTGGTGATGTAGTCGATCAACTGGGCCAGCGCCTGCTCGAACTTGATGGTGGCGCCGATGCCGGCGCGCTCGAAGCTGAGCGCGGTCATCGCCACGTACCAGCCGCGGTTCTCCTCGCCGACCCGGTTGGCCGCGGGCACCCGCACGTCCTCGAAGAAGATCTCCGCGAACGGGGCGTCCCCGCGGATGTCCTCGATCGGGCGGATGGTCAGGCCCTCGGACTTCGCGTCGACCAGCAGGAACGTGATCCCCCGGTGCTTGCGCGCTGCTTTGTCGGTACGCACCAGGACGAACAGCCAGTCGGCGTACTGCCCCAGCGAGGTCCACACCTTCTGCCCGTTCACGATGTAGTCGGCGTCCGGCCCGTCGCCGTCCCGGACCGCGCTGGTACGCAGCGACGCCAGGTCAGAGCCGGCGCCCGGCTCCGAGAACCCCTGCGCCCAGGTGGCTTCGCCCTTGGCGATCCGGGGCAGGTGCTCGGCCTTCTGCTCGTCCGTGCCCTCTTCCAGCAGCGTCGGCCCGAGCAGGAAGGCGCCGATCCCGTTCACCGTCGGCACCCGGGCCTTCATCATCTCTTCCTGCAGGATGAACTCCTGCATCGCGGACAGCCCCGCGCCGCCGTACTCGGCGGGCCAGCGCGGCGCGATCCAGCCCCGTTCGGCGAGCGCGGCGGCCCACTTGCGGGCGCCCTCCCGACGCTGAGGGTTGTCGCTGACCCGGTCCACCGGCCAGCTGTAGCCCCACACGTCCTCGGGCTCCAGACTCTGCTCAGCCTCGGGGTCGGGCTGGTACTCGGCCGGAAAGCTGGCGTCGATGAAACCCCGCACCTCTTTCCGGAACGCCGCCTCCGCTGGGGTGTCCTCCCAGTTCATCCCTGTCCTCCCTGCCGATGGTGAGCCGTGGCTCGGGGCGCCTCGGTCCGCCTGGAACCGGTGATCAAGGGGTTTGTTCGTGTCGTCCCGGCGTGTCGCGTGCTGAATCCCTTGATCAACTTTCTCAACTGGCTGCCTCAGACGGGCCGCTGCTCGGCCTCGCCTGACCGGAACCTGCCTCCCGGTCCCAGGTGCCGGGGGTGATGCCCGCCTCGCCTTCGGCGCGCAGCCGGTACTTGGCGACCTTGTCCGTGGGCGTACGTGGCAGCTCGTCCAGGAACTCCAGGTACCGGGGGACCATGAACCGAGGCAGCTTCTCCTCGCAGAACGCAGCCAACTCCTCCGGCGCCAGCTTCGCCCCGGGGCGCAACACCACTGCGAGCTTGACGTCCTCGTCCTCCAGCTCGGAAGGCACCCCGATCGCGGCGCACTCCAGCACCGCGGGATGCAGGTTGACCTCGCACTCCAAGTCGAAGGCGGAGATGTTCTCACCCCTCCTGCGGATCGAGTCCTTCATCCGATCCAGGAAATAGAAATAGCCGTCCGCATCCCGCCATACCCGGTCACCGGTGTGAAACCACATGTTGCGGAAACATTCGGCGGTCGCCTCCGGGGCGCCGTAGTAGCCGGTGGTGATCACGTACGGCTGCTTCGGGCGCAGCACCAGCTCGCCGGGCTCCCCTGGAGCCACTTCGCGATCATGTTCGTCCACCACCGCGGCGTGGAAGCGTTCCTCGTTGACGGTGCCGCAGGAGCCGAGCCGCCACTGCCCGTACGGGCTGCCGGTGCCGATGCCCGCCTCGGTGCTGGTGTACGTCTCCACCGACCGCACCCCGAACCGCTCCCGCATCGGCAGGTCCAGCGCCGACTTGCCCATGTAGAACATCTCCAGCGGGTGATCGGCGTCCCCCGGCGTGACCGGCTGATTCAGCAGGATCGGGATCATCGAGAACACGCTCATCGCGACCTGCGCGTCGAAGTGGCGCACATCGTCCCAGAACCGGGACGCGCTGAACTTCTCCACGATCGCGATCGAGCCACCACCCAGCAGCGCCGACATCATGCCGTCCCAGAGTCCAGCGGCGTGGAACAGCGGCAACGGGCAATAGATCGTCTTGCCCCACCGGTCCAGGTAGTTCAGCGAGTCGTACGCGCAGGTCAGCGCGAGTCCATGAGAGCACATGGCTCCCTTGGACGGGCCGGTGGTGCCGGAGGTGTACATGATCGCCTGCAGATCCGAGAAGGCGATGTCGACCCGGGGCACGTCAGCCCCGTGTGACAGCAACGCCGACATCGGCACGCTCGCCTTACCCAGCAGCTGCGGCGTCAGGCCTCCCGCGCCCGCCCCGTCGGCGCCGCTGCCCGCGCCGAGCGTTCCCGGCTCCCGTACGATCACGCGGCTCAAGCCAGGCAACCGGGCCGCGAGCGGGGTCAGCCGGTCGGCGTACCCGGAATCGATGATCAACGTCGCTGAGTCGGAGCTGGCCAGGACGTGCCGCAGCATCTCGCCGCGGTGGTTGGTGTTGACCGGCACCGCGACCGCTCCCAGGCGGGCCAGCGCGAAGATCACGTACACCAGGTCGGGGCTGTTCGGGAGCATCACCGCGACGTGATCTCCCCGCCCCACCCCTTGCGCGATCAACCCCTGGGCGACTCGATTCGCCATCGAATCGACCTCGCCGTAGCTGATCTCCCCCTCACGGAACTTCAGAAATGTCTCAGTCCGGTGGGTTTTCGCTCGCGCGGTGAGCACGTCTCCGAGGACGAAGCTCTCCAACTTCTCCTTGCGCATCCGCACCTCCGCTAGGACTGTGCTCAATAACCCCGGCCGAGGTGCGCCAGGCCCATGTGCCGATCCGGCAAGGCGGGCCCGGATACCAGTGTTGTATCCGGACAAACCACAACGCCGCCGGCCGGCAGATGGTCCGGCGCGCCGGTCAGCGGATTGTTCGGCACAGTCCTAACACTTCAACTGTGCCAAGCACTTGCTCCGGCGACCGACAGGACGGGCATTTGTCCCATCCGAGCACGGGATGAACTGGCTTCACAAGAGTGGGCCATCGCACCGGTGACATCGCTAACAGAGATCGACAGGCGGGAGTCCTTTGCGCCAAGACCGCTGCTCTCCGGCGCCAGGAGCGCAACCCCGTTGGGTACGCCTCCGCGAGCGCAACCCCATTGCTTCGCGGCGCTGTTTCGCGGCGCCGTTTCGCGGCGCCGTTTCGCGGCGCCCCAGGCCAAGATCGCGATTAGGGCGCCGAAAGTGCGGTACAACTGCATTCTTGCTCCCGAGACAGTGATCTTGAGGATGGGTCGGGCTGCGGGGCGCGTGGCGCTGCCATGGGCGGCCCGAGTCGGAGGTGATTAGGCTCGACCGCGAACGCCGATTGGGTTGCTGGAGGTTGACGTGACTGTGGTGTCAGTGCCTGGCTCCAAGTCGGTGACCGCGCGGGCGCTGTTCCTCGCCGCCGCCGCCGATGGCGTGAGCACCCTGACCCGGCCGCTCCGGTCCGACGACACCGAGGCGTTCGTGGAGGGCCTGCGGGCCATGGGCCACCCGATCGAGCAGACCGCAGACCAGTGGCGGGTGGACGGCGCCACCGCGGGCGCCCCCGCTGACGGCACCGCTGACGGCACCGCGGCTGAGGCGGACGTGTTCTGCCGTGACGCCGCCACCGCGTCCCGGTTCCTGCCGGCGCTGGCCGCGACCCGGCACGGCAAGTTCCGGTTCGACGCCTCGCCCCAGATGCGACGCCGCCCGGTGGGCCCGCTCACCGACGCGCTACGCGAGCTGGGCGCCGAGCTGCGCCACGAGGGGCAGGAAGGTCACCTGCCGCTGACAATTCACGCGAACGGGCTGCGAGGCGGCGACCTGTCGCTGGACGCGAGCCTGTCCTCGCAGTTCCTGACCGCGCTGCTGATGGCAGCCCCGCTGATGGAGGACGGGCTGCGGATCACCGTCACCGACCTGGTCTCAGCGCCGTACGTGGAGATCACGGTCGCGATGATGCGGGCGTTCGGGGTCGAGGTGATGCGCGACGGGGACACGCTCGTGGTGCCGCCGGGCGGGTACCTGACCACCACGTACCAGGTGGAACCGGACGCCTCCACCGCCAGCTACTTCTTCGCGGCGGCGGCGCTCACCGGCCGCGAGGTCACGGTGCCGGGGTTGGGGGCCTCGGCGCTGCAGGGTGACGTGCGTTTCGTCGAGCTGCTGGAGCAGATGGGCGCCACGGTGCGGGTCGACGCAGACTCGATCACGGTCCGAGGTCCGGAGCAGCTGCGCGGGATCACCGCCAACATGCGCGACATCTCCGACACCATGCCCACGCTCGCGGCGATCGCGCCCTGGGCAGACGGGCCGGTGCGGATCGAGGACGTCTACAACACCCGGGTCAAAGAATGCGACCGGCTGGACGCCTGCGCGGAGAACCTGCGCCGGATGGGCGTACGGGTCACCACCGGGCCGGACTGGATCCAGATCTGGCCCGGGGTGCTCGACACTCCCGAGATCGGGTGCCGCGGCGACCACCGGATCGCGATGAGCTTCTCGGTGGCGGGGCTGATGCTGCCTGGACTCACCCTGGATGACCCCGGATGCGTCAAGAAGACCTTTCCCGAGTTTCACGAGGCGCTCTCGGCGCTGCGCCAGGACTGGAACCTCTAGGGTCTGCCCGGCACACGCGTTGCCACATCGCCAGCCGGAGCCCGCCCGTGGAGTCAGGGCGTCTCGTCGTTCCGGAGCACCCGCTGCCACTGGGTACGGCCAGCACCCATGGTCTGGAACCAGATCAGCACGCCGACGCCGACGCTGAGGAGCACCGAAACCACCGCGACCACCATCGAGGCGACCAGCCCGTGGCGCGCCATCCAGCCCACCAGGAAGGCGCCCGCGAGCACGAACAGGAAACTGATCGAGCAGGCGTAGAAGTAGACGATGCGGCGGAGCACACCACCGGAATTGCTGGCCGCCTCAAGCATTCCCAGGTGCGACTTCGGGAGCCACGGGTTCGCCCGCTCCAGCTCAATCCCCGCGATGAACGAGGCGTCCAAGAGGCGGTGGTACACCATCAGGTCCAGGTTCCACAGCAGCACGATTCCGGCGCCGCCGCAGAACGCCACAAAGCTCATCACCAGCAGCGGTGACACCGAGATGGCGTCGGTCTTCTTCGTGGCCAGAAAGCCCAGCGCCGCGAAGGTCGCCAGCAACCAGGTCGAGGCGAGGGTGCGGTAGCGGCTCTCCAGGTCGTTGAAGTGGCGCTCCTGCTCGTCCAGCGCGAGGTACATCTCCCAGATCCGGTCGTGCGAGAGACCGGGCGGTTCGGAGCCGGGTCGCGGCGCGGGCGCGCCGACAGAGCCGGGATGTTCCGGGGCAGCAGAGTCAGCCATCAGGCGCCCGCCACCAGCGCCTCGAACCGGCTCAACTCGGCCCTCACGTCATACGCCGTGAGGGCCGCCGCGTCCTCTCGCCGCGCCAGCTTCCCCGGCGGCGCCAGGACCTGTGTGTCGGCGCTCACCGGCCGCCCCTGCACGATGAGGGTGTACGTCGGGAACACCTCGGCCCATGCCCGATGCAGCGTGAAATGATGCAACGAGAAGTGGGAGCCCGCCGCCAGCACCGCCGTGCTCGCCACCGACACGGTCCGTGGCCCCTGGTGCGTGATCTCCTCCACAGACCCTCCCGGACGGTACGTGTACGCCTCAAAACCCTCGGAGTGTTCCCGTCCGGACGGCTGGCCACCGGGCACGAAGGTCTCGTTCACGAGCGAGCCGAGGACCACGGATGACGCGAAGCACCACCGGTGACTGTGCACGTTGCCCGGCCCCGTTCCTGACCGCCCGTCGCCCGCCACGGAGGCCGTCGGCGCAGACCAACGGTGCAGCCGCAACCGGGCGCCGGCCTCGGCGAGGACGATCTTCACGAACCCATTGGCATGTTGATAGCTGCGAGCGGCGACCCACTCAAGAAACCGGTGGTCGTCGATTTTGGCCAGCATCGCATCAATCACGCGTACGTCGTTGTCGGCGATCCACTGCCGCAGCGCATGCTGGGACTGCTCGGCCAACCTCATGAGTTCATCCGCCCCCAGAAGGCCCGAACTCTCAGTTGTCATCGGCGAATATTAATGCCCCGTCCGCACCTGGCGGCCTGCCCGTCGACGCTGTCCGCTTCGGAAAGGACTCGCCGGGCGAGCCACGCCGAACTCCGCGTAAAGCATGGGCGGGAGCCGCGTGAAGACGACATCAGCTGGGTACCGGCCCAACATGGCTGCTATGGAGCACTTCACCATCGCCACTGTCGCTGAAGAGAGCACCGACTTCCGCAGAGTCCTGTGGACCGGCAAACATACCCAGCTCGTGATCATGACGATCCCGCCCAACGGTGAGATCGGGCAGGAGACGCACCCTCACACTGATCAGATCCTCACCTTCGTCAGCGGGACCGGCGAGGCGATCGTGGCTGGTCAGAAGCAGAGCGTCGCGGAAGGGGACCTGGTGGTGGTCCCCGCGAACACGGAGCACAACTTCCGCAACACCGGCCCCAACCCGTTGGTGCTTTACACCGTGTACGGACCGCCCGAGCACGCGCCCGGCGTGGTCCACCGCACCAAGGAAGAGGCGGACGAGGCCGAGGCGGCCGGGAAGGATGAGCCACCCCGCCCCTAGATCTACCCGAGCCGACCAGGTGGCGGTGCTGGATCCCTGACAGCGCCGCCTTAGAGTTCATGCCGTGGATCACCAGCGCGGCGCCCCGCATGTGGCGGAATTCTTCGCCGGCATCGGACTGGCGAGACTGGGACTGGAGCAGGCGGGCGCCACGGTGGTGTGGGCGAACGACTTCGACCCGGACAAGCGGGCGATGTACCAAGCTCACTTCGGCCCCGAGTCGACTCCCTTTGTGGAAGGTGACGTCGCAGAGGTCTCGGGCGGCGCGTTGCCCGATCTGGACATCGCATGGGCGTCGTTCCCGTGCATCGACCTGTCCCTCGCGGGCTGGCGGCGCGGTTTGACGGGTCAGCACTCATCGGCGTTCTGGCAGTTCACCCGCATCGTGGGTGAGATGCGCCGCCGGCCGCCGGTGGTGGTGCTGGAGAACGTGGTCGGGTTCGCGACCTCGCACCAGGGAGCGGACCTCGCTGAGGCGATCCGGGAGCTGAACCGGCTCGGCTATTCCGCGGACGTGCTCACCCTCGACGCGAGAAGGTTCGTGCCCCAGTCGCGGCCCCGGCTGTTCCTGGTGGGCGCGCTGACACCCCCGATGGGGGCGGACCCGGCGGACGGTGAGCTGCGCCCCGACTGGTTACGCGCCCCGTTCCGGGACCCGACGCTGCGTACCCATCAAGCGGCGCTGCCGGCCCCGCCGCCGCTGCTGACCGAGGGTCTCGGTTCGGTGATCGAAATGATCAGCGATGACGACGCGCGTTGGTGGGACCCGCCGCGCATCGAAGCCTTTTTGACCTCACTGTCGCCGCGACAGGCCCAGCGACTCGAGACGTTTCGCATCAGCGGCGGCGTGGCGTACCGGACCGCTTATCGGCGTACTCGCGGCGGAAAGCCGGTGTGGGAGGCACGCCCCGACGACATCTCGGGTTGCCTGCGCACCGCTCGGGGCGGTTCGTCAAAACAAGCCGTGGTACGTGCCGGCCAAGGCTCGGTGCGGGTGCGCTGGATGACCCCCCGCGAGTACGCCCGGCTGATGGGCGCCGGCGACTACCGCCTGGACAGCGCCCGTGCGAACCAGGCGCTGTTCGGCTTCGGGGACGCGGT
>JBOGDL010000495.1:0-8710 GCA_050701815.1 Micromonosporaceae bacterium
ACCGACTTGCCGGTCTGGCCCACCTGGAACTGGTGCGGGTAGAAGCCGGAGTCGGTGGCGGCCCGAGACGCGCCCACCGCGGCCCCGAGCGAGTCGGCGAGCTCCTCGATCAGCTTGAAGTTGTCGGCGCTGCCGACGCCCCGACCGCCCGAGACCACGATTGAGGCCTCGGTCAGCTCCGGACGGCTGCCTTTCTGCTCGGCGACCCGACGCACCACCTTGACCTTTTTCGCGGCGTCGGACACGGTCGCCTCAACCGGGACCTGCTCGGCCGCGCCCGGGGTCGACGCCGGCTCCGGCGTGATCGAGTTGGGCCGCACAGTCGCCAGTGGAATTCCCTTGGAGACCTTCGACTTCACGATCACGCTTCCGGCGAAGATCACCTGAGTGGCGACCCCGTCGGCGTCGATCTCGGAGACGTCCACGAGCAGGCCGTTGTCGAGTTTGACGGCGAGCCGGCCCGCGATCTCCTTGCCCTCCTGAGAGCCGGCAAGCAGCACGGCGGCGGGGTTGACCTGCTGGATCAGGGATGCCAGCACGTCTGCCTTGGGCACCACCAGGAAGTTGTCGATGTCGTCGCCTTCGGCCACGTGCACCTTCGCGGCGCCGTGCTCGGCCAGCGTTCCGGCCATGGCTTCGGCGCCGCCCGCGGCCCCCAGCACCACAGCGGACGGCTCCCCCAGCGCGCGCGCCAGGGTGAGCATCTCCAAGGTGACCTTCTTGACGGTCGGGGCCGTGCCGGTCTCACCGACAGCGGCCTCCACCACGACAAGGACTTCAGCCATTGACTTGAGTCACCCTCTCGCTTAGACGAATTTCTCGGAGGCCAGGAACTCGACCAGCTTCACGCCGCCCTCGCCATCGTCGGCGACCTTCTCACCGGTTTGGCGCGGCGGCTTCGGCGCGAACTCCAGCACCTCGCTGGTGGCGGCGCCGAACCCGACCTCATCGGCCGAGACACCCAGATCGGCGAGCGCGTACGACTCGACCGGCTTCTTCTTGGCCGCCATGATCAATTTGAAGGACGGGTAGCGGGGCTCGTTGATGGTGTCCCAGACGCTGACGATCGCCGGGGTCTCGGCCTCCGCCACCTCGTACCCCTCGTCGGTTTGCCGCTCCACCGTCACGGTCGAGCCGTCCACGGTCACCTTGCGGGCGCCGGTGATCGCCGCTGCCCCGAGCCGCTCACCGAGCATGTGCGGCATCGCCTGCACCCGGCCGTCGGTGGACTCGGCGCCACAGAGCACCAGATCCCACTCCACCTTGCCGAGAGCGGCGGCGAGCACCTTCGAGGTCGACACCGCGCAGGAGCCGCGCAGCGAGTCATCGGAGACGTGGACCGCCTTGTCGGGGCCCATCGACAGCGCCTTGCGGATTGTGGCCGTCGCGTCCTCCGGGCCCACCGTCAGCAGCGTCACCTCGCCGTGGTGAGCCTCGGCCAGCTTGAGCGCCTCTTCAATCGCGTGCTCGTCAAGCTCGCTCATGCGCTTGGTGGCAGCGTCCCGGTCAACCGTCTTGTCGTCAGGCCGCAGGGTGCGTTCCTCACCGGAGTCCGGCACCTGCTTGACCAGCACCACAATCTTCATCGCTGTCGAGGACCTCCTCATCTGACAAGCACGTACGCACCATCGCCGCCCAGCGTTGCAGACACTCTTTCGCACCCGTCCGCACGGTGCTGTCAATTCTGACCAAGCCGCTACCTTACTTGCTAGTAGCTAGCAGCTGCGGTGAGTACCGTCACCCCTCACACCCCGAGATCGCGCGGGCGCCGACCACCGACCACAAGATCTTCATTTCGGACCCGAAAGTGACGCAGCGCCACACCTCTGTTCCCGAGACAGTGATCTTCCTCGGCCGGCCAGGAAGGAAACTGGTCGCGTCTGAAGGGAAACTGGCCGCGTCTGAAAGGAACCGGATATGCCGGCATTCCCCGAGACCCAGCGCGGCAGCCTGCCGATCACCGGGGAGCGGACCGTCCCGCACATCAGTCACGAGAACTACTGGTTCCGCCGACATGAGGCCGCGTACCTCGCCGCGCGGGACTGGCTCGCGGCAGCGGCAGCGGGAGCGGGGCCGGTGCTGGACGTCGGGGTCGGCGAGGGGTACGGCGCAGCGCAGCTGGCCGAGGTCCGCGACCAGGTGATCGGGCTGGACTACGACCCGACCGCCGCGGCGCACGCGGCCGTCACGTACCCCCAAGTGAACGTGGCGCGGGGGAACGCGGTCGAGCTGCCGTTCCGCGACGGAGCTTTCGGCGCCGTGGTCAGCATGCAGGTGGTGGAACATGTGTGGGATCCCGCCAAGCACATCGCCGAGTGCGCCCGGGTGCTGCGGCCCGGCGGAACCCTGGTGATCTCCACACCGAACCGGCTCACCTTCTCCCCCGGGTACGACCCTGCCACCGGCTCACCTGCCAACCTCTTCCACACCCGGGAGTACGCCGATGCCGAGCTGGCCGAACTGGTTTCACCACATCTCACGGTGACCGCCCGGCTCGGGCTGCGGGCCGGACCCCGGCTGCGGGAAGTCGATCGGGAGAGCCAGCGGCGCCACGGCGCGGACCTGGCCAACGCCCAGCTCGCAGCGCCGCCCGAGAAATGGCCGGCCTGGCTGCGGCACACCGTGGCGGCCGTGCGGCATGACGACTTCGTGCTGTCCGCCGAGGACGTCGACTCCTCGCTCGATCTGGTCATCCGCGCCCGCAACGGCGGCTAGCAGAGACCCGCCCCGCGACGGCCCCCAGCCGAGCCGCAGCCCGCAGCGTCCGCTGCGGCGTTCCGCTGGATCGCGATAGCGTGATCAGGAGCCGGGCGAAGGGGTGCGCCACATGTTGATCAAGGCTTGTCTGAACGGGACCCGAGAGCCAGGTGAGCACCCTCGGCTGCCGGTTGCTCCCACACAACTCGCCGCCGACGCGCAGGCGTGCGTGGAGTTCGGGGCTGAGGCGTTGCATGTGCACCCACGCGACGACGGCGGACGCGAGTCGCTGACCGCCGAGGCGGTGGCCAAAGCGGTGGCAGCGATCCGGCAGTCGTGCCCCGACATCCCGATCGGGGTCACCACCGGCGGCTGGATCGTTCCCGACCCGGACCAGCGCGCCGCGTTGATCACGGGCTGGGCTGAGTTGGGCGCCGATTCCCGTCCTGACTTCGCGTCGGTGAACATCTCAGAGCCGGGGGCAGAGCAGGTGGCGGCGATCCTGCTGGACGCGGGGATCGACCTCGAGATCGGCATCTGGGAGCCGGAGGACCCGCCGCGGCTGGCCGCCAGCCGGTTGGCGTCGCGGGCGATCCGGCTGCTGGTGGAACCGCTGTCGACCGATCCGGAGGCGGCTGTGCGCAGCGCCGACAGCCTGGTCGCCTCGCTGCTCCCGCTCGCTGATGACACCCCGCTGCTGGTGCACGGTCGCGACGCCGCGGCGTGGCCGGTGCTGGAGTGGGCAGTGGATCATGAGCACGACACCCGGATCGGACTGGAGGACACGCTCGAATTGCCCGATGGCGTCATCACTCTGGACAATGCCGCGCTGCTGGCGGCGGCGCACGCGTACCGGATTGAGCCCCACTAACGGCGCGAAACACCCTGCCCACGCAGGGTGGGTGCAGGGGCCGATGTGCCACCGGGCGGGGCCGCGCGGCATCATTCGTAGATGGGCCGTGTCCTACTGCTGCTGATCTTGATCAACCTGGCGCTGGTGTTCGCCGCCATCGTTGATTGCCTCGGAGGCGAGCGGAAGCCAGCGCGATGGTCACGGTTCGCCTGGTCTCTGGTGATTGTCTTCGGTTTCCTGATCGGCCCGTTGGCGTGGTTCATGTACGGGCGACCAGGCCGCAAACTCGCCGCCCCGTGGGATCGGCTGCTGCCAGGTCCGGGTTCGCAGCCGCCGCTGGCCCCGGACGACGATCCGGATTTCCTCGCTGACCTGGAGCGTCGCCGGACCCAGAAACCCGAGCAGGGGCCCGAGCAGACGCCGCCGCGACAGCCCCCGAGCCCAAGTGACGAGTCCTCCCAAGACACTTCGGGCAAGGACGTCAGGCACACCGACCCGTCCTCGGACAAGCGCAAAGGCCCCGCCCCGGACGAACCCGACAACGGCCCAGCCTGAGAGAATCGCGCGCGATGCGCGTCTTGATGCTCTCGTGGGAGTACCCGCCGGTGATGGTCGGTGGGCTCGGCAGGCATGTCCACGCTCTCGCCACCGCACTGGCCAAGGATGGCTGCCAGGTCACCGTGGTCACGCGACAGGGCGGCTCGGCTCCGCTGGAGGAGCACATCGACGGGGTACGGGTGATCCGCGCTCCTGAGGACCCGCCGCTGTTTCCGCTGACCAGCGAGACCCTGCTGTCGTGGACCATGGCGTTCAACCACGCGCTGACCCGGTCGGCGCTGCACGCGGCGGCGACCAGCGAGCAGCCGTACGACATCGTGCACGCCCATGACTGGCTGGTCACGCACGCCGCGGTCACCCTCAAGCACGCCTTGGGGCTGCCTCTGGTCGCCACCATCCACGCCACCGAGGCGGGCCGGCATTCCGGGTGGCTGCCGGAGCAGACCAACCGGTGTATCCATTCGGTGGAATGGTGGCTGACGTACGAGGCGCGTCGGGTGCTGGTCTGCTCGGCGTACATGCGCTGGGAAGTGAGCCGGCTCTTCGAGTTGCCCCGCGGCAAGGTGCAGGTGGTGCCGAACGGGGTGCAGCCGCAGCTGTGGCAGATCCCGCAACGGGCGACCGCCGCGGCTCGCGCCCGGTACCCCACGACCGGGCCTTTGATTGTGTACGCCGGGCGCCTGGTCTACGAGAAGGGTGTCCAGGACCTGCTCGCCGCCGTGCCTGAGCTGCGAGCCAAGCATCCCGGCCTGCACGTGGCGATAGCGGGCGACGGGCCGCACCGGCAGGAGCTGGAGGAGCAGGTCCGGCAGCTTCGGATCGGGTCCGCGGTGAGCTTCACCGGTTTCCTGAACGATCAGGAGCTGCCGGCTCTGCTCGCGGCGGCGGATGCTCTGGTTGCCCCGAGCCGGTACGAGCCTTTCGGGATGATCGCCCTGGAGGCTTTCGCGGCCGGGACGCCGGTCGTGGCCGCCTCCACCGGCGGGCTGGCGGAAATCATCGACCCCGGGGTGACCGGGCTGACGTTCCCGGCGGCGCAGCCAGCGGCGTTGGCGGCGTCGGTGGACGCGCTGCTCGCCGACGAGGTGCTGGCACGCAGGCTGGCCCGGCAAGCCAAGACGACCGCTCGCCGGGAGCACGACTGGGGCGCGATCGCCGGGCACACCGTGGCGGCGTACCAGAAAGCCACCGCCGACGAACGCAGCTTCGCCGCCCGGGTGGCCGCGGGCGGCGCGCATGCCAGCTCCACGGCGCAGCCCCGGATCGTGGTGCCCAGCGGCAACCTGCTCTCCGACGAAGCGGCGGCGCCGTGACGCACCCCCAGCTTGACGAGCTGACGGTTCCCGACTGAGGCCTCGCGCCTCGCCTTGGGCCAGCCTGTGGCCAGCTCCGGTTTCTCGATTCAGCACCGCGCGCCAGACGCAGATCCACCTTGCCGAAACGTGACCTGCCAGGGGCCCCCGATCCATTGACAGTGATCACTGGGAGTCGGTAGAAATTTACTCACCTCTTGGGCAGAGTGTCCGGATTCGGGGGCTTCGGTCTCGTACGGACTCCTCCCCTCTCACCTCCTGGAGAACGTATGAAGCTCAGACGCACCATGCTCGGCCTCGCCGCTCTGGCCACCGTGGTGATCACCGCAGGAGCAGCGCAGGGTTCCACCGGAACCGTCGATCTGAGTAAGAAGGAGCTCTTCGCCGGGGCTCAGATCACCGAGCTCTCCAAGCCGGCGCCCCGCTGGTACACCCCCAAACTCCACGCGAAGGCAGCTAAGGCCGCCACCGCGGGCAAGGGCCTGGCCCTGCCGGACGGCGTGAACTACCCCACCAGCGGGCTGGCGTTCACCGGGATCCGCCCCGGGGCCTGGATCATCGCGCCGGCCGGATGCACCACCAACTTCGTCTTCGGCACGAAGGGCAACTACTACATCGGCACCGCCGGGCACTGCGCCAAGGTGGGCGAGGAGATCACGTTGATCGCGGCGCCGGACGTGCTGATGGTGATCGGAAAGACCGTCAAGAGCGTGAACAAGGGGATCGGCAACGACTTCGCGCTGATCAAGATCTACAAGTCGATGCAGAAGCATGTGACCCCGTCGATGTCGTACTTCGGTGGGCCGACCGCCTCGGGCTCGCCGCAGGTGGGCGACATCGTCGAGCACGCCGGTCACGGGCTCGGGGTCGGCACTGGCGGCACCCCGCGAGTTGGCGTGGTGGTGTACCGGGGTCCCGGCGACGCCAGTGGCACCAACGCCTTCGGCTGGACCGGGGTTGCCTCGCCAGGTGACTCCGGGTCTGCGGTGCGCCTCGCCAACGGCAAGGCCGCTGGCGACCTCACCCACCTGGTGGTGGGCGGGAAGTACGTGCCGTCCGTGGTCGCGGGCACTCCGATCTCCCGGATGAAGGAGATCGCGGGGCTGCCGCTGGCGACCGCGAGCAACCTGCCCAATCCGCTGATCTGAGCCTGAGGGCAGCGCAAGTCTGACAACCAGATCGCCGTGGCCATGTGGCCACGGCGATCTGGCTTTAAGGCGGTTCTGGGGCCAGGCCGCGAGTCTCGCGCCGGCGGCGATCTGCCGTCAGGCCAAGTTCGCCGAACGCGGGTACGCGTCGGTCGGGTCGGTCAGCACGTTCACCAGGTACGGGACACCCGCGCTGAATGCCCGTTTCAAGGCGGGCCCCAACTCCTCGGGCTTCTGCACGGTCTCCCCGGCGCCACCCAGCGCCCGCACCACGTCGTCGTAGCGAAGACCCGGCTGCAGATCGGCGGCCACGTCGTAGCCGTACACGGCCTTCATCGGGTGCTTCTCCAGGCCCCAGATCCCGTTGTTGCCAACCACGATCACCACCGGCAACCCTTGCCGCACCAGGGACTCAGCGTCCATCAGCGAGAACCCCGCGGCGCCGTCGCCCAGCAACAGGCACACCTGCCGGTCCGGGTACGTGAGCCTCGCCCCGATCGCGTACCCGGGACCCACCCCGAGGCAGCCGTACGGGCCCGGGTCGAGCCAGCACCCCGGCGAACCCGGCTCCAGGTACTTGCCCGCGTACGAGACGAAGTCACCGCCGTCGCAGATGATCACCGCGTCCGGGTCGAGCGCGCGGCGCAGCTCCCCGTACACCCGGGTGGGTTTGATCGGGTCGGTGTCGGCCTCCAGCAGTTCGCGATCAGCTTCCCGGGCGCGGTCCTCCGCGCGGCGCAACCGGGAGATCCACTCGGCACGGCTCGCCGGAGCGCCTGACTGCGCGGCGATGCCTCGAAGCGTGATGCTCAGATCTCCGGCGACGGACGCCGCAGCGGTCACGTGCGGCGCCTGCTGGCTCGGCGCGTCGACCAGATGCACCACCGCGGCCTCGCCGAAGTCGCCGAACCCGAGCCGGAAGTCCAGCGGCGTTCCCGCCACAATCACCACGTCGGCGGCCTTGAGGGCTTCTCTACGGCTGCGTGAGAACGCGAGGGGGTCACCCAGGGGCAGGCAGCCGCGGCCCATTCCGTTGGCGTACACGGGGATCTGAAGCTCTCGCGCGCACTCCTGCAGAGCGACGACAGCGTCTCCGATGTGGACGTCTGAGCCGGCGATGATCACCGGCCGTTTGGCGCGGCCGATCAACCCCGCCGCCTCGGCCAGCTGCTCCGGATCCGGGGCGACGGCTTGCGGCAGGGTCGGGGCGCCGATCTGCGCCTCGGCACGGGAGAAGATCACGTCCATCGGGAAGTCCAGGAACACCGGCCCGCGATGCGCGGTCAACGCGACCTGCGCCGCGTGCCGCACCTCGGCGGGTATCGCCCCGGTCGATGTCACGGTCGCGGCGTGCTTGGTGATCGACGCGACGATGGGCACGTGATCCAGCTCCTGCAGGCTGCCGGCGCCCCAGCGCCACTGCGGCGCCCGACCACCCAACACCATCACCGGCGAACCGTTGAAATGGGCGCTGGTGAGGGCGGAGACGCCGTTGGTGACACCGGGGCCCGCGGTCAACGCCGCGACCCCTGGGCGGCGCTGCAGCTTCGCGACCGCTTCAGCGGCGAAGACAGCGGTCTGCTCGTGCCGTACGTCCACCAGCCGGACTCCGGTGCGGTGCGCGGCGTCGTACAGCGGGAATATGTGGCCCCCGGAGAGCGTGAATATCTCGTCCACGCCGTGACCGCGCAACGCGGCGAGCGCCAAATATCCGCCGTGACCTTCGATCAGCCCGTTGCTCGGCTCAGTCATCAGGTGCTCCTCACGCGGTCGCTGGGCTGCGCTGACGACGGCGTGATCGCAGGCGGTGTGATCAGCGGCAGCGTTTCGGGCCCGGACGGCAGGCTTATTACCGGTTGGTAATCAGGATCATGAACGATACCGGCCACCGCGCCAGATTCACCATCCGAGGCCGGCTCGTGAACGGCTGCTTCGCGAGCGGCTGCTCCGTGGGCAGGGGGCTCCAGGACGCGGCGCCGCAGCAGCCGGGCGGGCGCCCCGCCCACCACCGAGAACGCCGCCACATCGCGGGTCACCACCGCGTTGGCGCCGACGATGCTGCCCTCCCCGATCCGTACCCCTCGGGTGATGGTGGCCTTCACACCGAGCCAGCAGTTGGGGCCAATCCGCACCGGTGTCTT
>JBOGDL010000496.1:0-2964 GCA_050701815.1 Micromonosporaceae bacterium
CCATCAGCACCAGCAGGCTGGTGACCAGGATGTTCCAGGTGAAGATCGGCATCCGGAACATGGTCATGCCGGGCGCCCGCAGGGTGAGGATCGTGGTCACCATGTTGACCCCGCCCAGGATGGTGCCGAGACCGGAGATCAGCAGGCCGACGATCCACAGGTCCGCGCCGACCCCTGGGGAGTGGATCACGCCGGAGAGCGGCGTGTACGCGAACCACCCGAAGTCAGCCGCGCCGCCGGGCGTCAGGAACCCCGCGACCACCATGCTGCCGCCGAACGCGTACAGCCAGTAGGCGAACGCGTTCAGCCGGGGGAAGCTCACGTCCGGGGCGCCGATCTGCAACGGCACGATGTAGTTGGCGAAGGCGAACAGGATCGGGGTGGCGAACAGCAGCAGCATGATCGTGCCGTGCATGGTGAACGCCTGGTTGTACTGCTCCGGGGAGAGGAACTGCATCCCCGGACGGGCCAGCTCGGCCCGCATGAACAGCGCCAGCGCGCCGCCGATGATGAAGAACACGAACGAGGTGACCAGGTACATCAACCCGATCTGCTTGGCGTCGGTGGTACGCAGCGTGAGCGCCATCGCCGAGCCTTTTGTCGGCCGGCGCACGGGCCATTGCCGCGTCACGATCGGTTTCGGCGCCACGGTCGTCACTGCGCAAGCTCCTTCGTTCCTGTTCACAGTGGCCGAGCCCGCAAGCGTCGATCGCCCCCAGGTCGCCCGACCGCAGAGGCGGCCGGGCTGCTCGTTGCCGTCCCGGCCACACGTTGGTCGCAGGATATCGACTCAGCCAGCTGCCGAGACCAGCGGGGCGGACGCCGTTCTCACCCGACTCAGCGTGGTCACCGGATTGCGCTCGGAAACACCTCCCGGTACGAGGGAGCGCCTGGCCAACTCGTCGCCGCGAGCACCGCATGCCCGATCGAACGGGCGAAGACGTCCGCCGCCGCTGCCAACAGGTCGTCGAAACCGGCCCGGTCGGGCGGCGCGGTCCCGGTCGCCAGCCCGAAGATCGTGTCGCCATCGGTCATGGTGTGGGTGGGGTGGATCGCGCGCGCCAAGCCGTCATGGGCTGCCCCGGCGAGCCGGCCGCACTGCGCTTTGGTCAGGGCGACGTCGACCCCGACCACCCCGATCACCGTGTTGAACAGCCCGGATTCAGGGTCCCGAGCCGCTCCCGCCGGCGCCGATCGGGCTCGCCACGCCGCGACCTCGGCGGGGTCCGGGCACCCCACCGCGAACTCGTCCGACAAGCCGTGCCGCGCCGCGTGCAACTCGCCGGTACGGCGATCCGCTGGAGAACCGGCCGCGTTCACCACCGCCAGCCCGGCCACCGTGATCCCATCGGGCAGCACCGCGCTGGCGGACCCGACTCCCCCCGCGAAACCACCAACCTGAGCACCCGCGCCCGCCCCTACACTCCCCTGCGTCACCGGGCCATCACTTCGCGCGTCGTACCCGGCGGCGCCCATGGCGGCGTCCGGAGCAGCCCGCGTCAAGCCACCGCGTCCCAGATCGAATATCACCGCCGCGGGCACGATCGGCACCACGATTCCGGGCATCGCGACCACGCCCCGTCCCGCGTCAGCCAGCCGCCGCATCACCCCGTCCGCAGCCGCCAACCCGTACGCGCTGCCGCCGCACAACGTCACCGCGTTCACCCGTTCCACCAGGTTCCGCGGGTCCAGCAGGTCGGTCTCCCGGGTGCCGGGGGCGCCGCCGCGCACATCCACCCCGGCGACGGCGCCCTCCTCCGGAGCGACCACCACGGTGACCCCGGTACGCCACCCGTCCCCAATCCGGTGGGCATGACCAACGCTCAGGCCGGACACGTCAACCAGCGAGTTCGTCGCTCCGTGTCGCGTCGTCGTCACGCATCTCACCTCTCATCACGTCGTGACCAGTATCAGGGCGCCACCCGTGCGATGACCTCCGGCTCACTGGCACAGATAGGGGATTGGTCAGCGACGATGTCCTCGTAGCGTCCTTCTCATGCCAAACGCAGTCGACACCGAGCTGAGGGGGAGCGGCATGTTGGAGACGAACGGTTCAGCGCCGAAGGAAGCGGCCACGGACCAGACCATGAAACTGAGCGCGACCGACCAGACCACGAAGCTGCGGTTTCCGAAGGTCGCCACCCTGCGGCCAGCGGGTGCACCCGCCGCGCCGGCCCCGGTACCCGCTGCGGCGCCGATGCTCGCCGCAGCCCCGGCGCTCGCCCCAGCCCCGGCGCTCGCCACGGAAGCGGCGAAGATCGACGCAGTCGAGATCGACGCGATCGAGTCCGAGCCGGTGGAGGTCACGCCGGCCGAGGTCAGTGCGGTCGAGGCGCCGAACCACGGAAGGCTCGCCATCGAGGCGGCGCCACCGCGGGCCAACCCCGCAGCCGGGGCGCTTGAGCGTGAGGTGCTGCAGGTGCTGCCGGGATTCGAGAAGCTGGCGTCAGCCTGGTGGGACGCCGTGACGAAGGTGCACCAGACACTCCTGCTCTCCGAGGCCGAGTTGGAGATCGTGTGCGCTGTGTTCGCCGAGGAACTGCAAGCCCGCTGGGAGTACGCCAAGGCACTGCACGAGGGCGGCTTCCAGGTTCCCGACTACTTGGCCGAACGCGCCCCGATCGCCCCGTTGTGGCCGCTTCCCGCCCTCCCGATCGATGCGGATCGCCTCACGTACGCAGCCTGATTCATGACGTGCCGCAGGCCCGGGTTGGGGGGAACCCGGGCCTTTGGCCTGTTCTGGCACAGGCTCGGCTCGGCGGGTCCACCTACACCAGCTCAACTCGGTGTGTTCTCACACAGGCTTCCTCGATCAGCGGGGCCGACGGCTAGCGTTGATCCTGGCCGTTCGGCGCCGGGCGCCGACTCGGGCCCGCGCCCTGCTGTGGCGCCAGCATCGGAGGCGGTAGACATCGGCGAGTCAGTGCCCGACCCGTTGTCCGCGCCCGATCAGCTGATCGGGCG
>JBOGDL010000497.1:0-3200 GCA_050701815.1 Micromonosporaceae bacterium
CCGGTACGCGAGAACAGCAGCAGGGTGGGCTCGGCGGCGACCCGCTCCGGCGGCAGCAATTCGCGAAGGTGTTCCAGTCGGACCAGCTCGGCGCCGTCAACCGGCTCGGTGTTGCTTTTGGCTTCGCCGATCGCGACGATCAGGTTGTTCTCGTTAGGCCGCTTGTGGGTGACCACGACGTCCAGCTCGTGCGCTGACCGGTGCCGCTGGCAAGGCAGGACAGCCGGCTGGACGACGCTGGCGACCCCTCCGAGGGTGTCGCGACTGGCGTGCCACCGGCACCATTGCCGTGCCAGCTCCTCAAGGTGGGGGCCGTATATCTTGCTGCTGACAGTGTCCGCGCTCTCCTCCCACACCCGGGCGCCGGCGCCCCCGACGAGGTCAGGCTCGTTCGGTCCCACCAGGAGTTGGTGGGTACGCAGCACCGGTTCCGCGATCCGGTACACCGGGCGCCGGGCCCGGATCGCGTCATCGACACGTTCGATCAGCTGGGTGCTTTCCAGCACCGCGAGCGGGTGGCTCAGGGACTGGTCGGATCGGCCGAGCGCGCTGGCGATCTCACCCCGGCGGGATGCTCCTCGTGCGATGGCGCTCAGCACGGAGTAATAGAGGCGGGTGTCGGCCAGCTCCGGCTGCTCTTGCAGCAAGATGGCGCCTTCCCGGAACAGAGCGGTGGTCGGCCCGAGTGGGCCCCGGGTCACCCAGGAGTCGAAGTCACCTGTGGATTCCGGCCCGCCGCCGGCCATGGCCCGGTACGCGGGGGTGCCACCGAGCAGA
Source organism: Micromonosporaceae bacterium (assembly GCA_050701815.1). Classification (GTDB taxonomy): domain Bacteria; phylum Actinomycetota; class Actinomycetes; order Mycobacteriales; family Micromonosporaceae; genus WHSM01. Next base: position 778 of record JBOGDL010000497.1, read on the forward strand.
GCGTGCACCCTGAACGCCAGCTCCGGCTGCTCCGCGAGCTGCCAGAACGACGCCGCGTCCCGATACCCGAAGGGGTGGATCATCATCTCCAGCAGAGCGCGGCCCCGCAGTGGCGCCGCCCCGGACAGCAGACCACGCATCGCCCCCAATGCGCTGCCACACAGCACCATCCGGGCCCGGCTACGTTCGGTCGCGCGGCTGGTGGGGCCGAGGGCGACCTGAAGAATCGAGGGAAGCGCCGGCTCGGCGTCCACGAGGTACTGGAATTCGTCGATGAAGACGAACGCTGGCGTGTCACGTTCACCCAGCCGGAGCAGCCCGTCGACGGCGGCGTCCCAGTCCTCGAACCCCAAGACGGCGCCACCGGTGTGCTTTCGGTACGCGCGGGACAAGCGCGCCAGGTTCAGACTCGATGACTGCGGCAACGCGGTGAACACGAAACCACCCAAAGCGCGCGCCATCAGATCCAGCATGAGCGTCTTTCCTTGCCGGCGACGCCCGTACACCAGGCCGAGCGTGGCGCCGAGATCCTGGTTCGTGACGAACTCCGCGAGCGCAGCCCACTCCCGTTCCCGCCCATGAAGTCGCGACGGTTTCGCTACCAGAGTCACTAATGCATGGTAACTCGACTTTTTAAAACTCCACCTTTATTACGTGCGCACACGCCGCCTGCAGGACGCCTCCATCAGCGCCTTGTGCGGGCGCAACGAGGCCAGAGACAAACTCGGCGACGCCTGCGTGATCTCGTGGCAGAAACCGGCGTGACCCCCGAGCGGCGTACGGTCACCCGGCGGCGAGCAGTCGCTGCAACGCGTCGAGCTGCTGCGCAGGCGGGGTGGACATGGACCAGAACACCTCGTCCACCTCCAAGGCGCGCAACCGGGGCAGGTCCTCGGCCACCTGCTCCACCGACCCCGTCAGCGGCGAGCGCTTGTCGTACGGCTTCGCGGCATCGGTGATTGATCCGTTCACTCGCACCACGATCGGCAGCGACATCGGGTCATGGCCAGCCTCTTGCGCTGCTTGGCGGAACGTACGCACATCCGCCTCCAGCGACTCCCACGACCTCAGCATCGGATTGAGGCCCAGCCCCATCCGCGCGGCCCGTGTGATCGCAGCGGTCGCGTTCGCGCCAGCCAGTAGCGGCGGGCCCCCCGGCTGCACCGGTTTCGGACCGATCTCGGATTCGGCGAACCGGTAGAAGCGACCCTCGAATCGCACCGGATCCGGCCCCCACGCCGCCCGCATCGCCTCGATGTGCTCCTCGAATCCAGCTCCGCGACGCGACGCGGGCACCCCGACGGTCTCGAACTCCTGCGACATCCACCCCTGTCCGAGAGCGATCACAGCCCGCCCGCCGCTGAGCTGATCGAGGGTGGCGATCCGGCGCGCCAGCACCACCGGGGGCTGGAACAGCGCGTTCACCACACTGGTGCCGAGCCGGATGGTGCTGGTCTGGGCCGCCACGTAGCTGAGCGTCTCCAACGGGTCGTAGACGGAGGCGTACACCCGGGGCAGGTTCAGCCGCGAGCTGCCGCCGATCGCCGTCGGCTCAGTGGGAAGCAGCTGCCGTTCAAAGGTCCACACCGAAGCGAGGCCGATGCGTTCGGCGCCCGTCGCCAGCTTGGCGATCGCTTCCGGGCTCGCTGTCGACCCGGCCGTGGGTAGACCGACACCTAGCTTCATCACACTCCCTTTCGAGAAGGCTCCCGCGCTGTCGAGGCGGAGAGGTCTGGCGCTCGCCCCGGTTCGCTGGTGTCGAGGCTAACCTCACGCGTACGCCACCACGGGCGGGACAGCGCCGCCGCGATGCCGGCGCCGACCCCGTTCAACATGATGTCGTCGACGGAGAAGACCCGACCCGCCGCCGCGACCAGCTGTGCCACCTCGATCGCCAGTGAACCCAGCGCCGCCACCGCGGTCACCGCCGCTATCACGGCCGCCGCTCGTGTTGCCGCGGCCCGGGAGGCAGGCGCCAGGGCGTACCGAATCGGCAAGAAAAACCCCAATGCCGCGAACACCAGCAGGTTTCCCACCAACTGCACCATGAAGAAGTCGAGCGGCCCCCGCCACAACCAGCCAAGATCGCTGAACGGGACCACGAACACCGCCCCGGGTTGGTCTGATCAGGGCCGCAAAGTCAGATATACCCACGGCAGCGTGCCGAGCACCATCGCCGCCTCGCACGCCCTCGCTGTCCTCCACCTCATCACCGGAGTCTGCCAGCGGCGGGCACGATTCACGGTGATCACAGCGTGTTTGACGGTGACGGTGGGTGCACGGCAGATCAGCGGGGCTTATAAAACCCGGGGACGCGGGATAGTTTCTCGGGTGGAACGCGCTTGACTCCGCGCTGACTCGAGGAAGCCCCAAATGCCTGAGGATCGCAGCCACGACCTGGTCTTGTTCGGCGCCACCGGTTT
>JBOGDL010000498.1:0-9949 GCA_050701815.1 Micromonosporaceae bacterium
CATTGGCAGCACCCGTCGCACTTCGGGTACTTCCCCGCGAACACCTCGGGCCCTTCGGTGTTGGGCGACCTGCTGTGCGCCGGGCTCGGCGTGCAGGGAATGTTGTGGTCCACCAGCCCCGCCTGCACCGAGCTGGAAACGACGATGCTGGACTGGCTCGCCGATCTGCTCGACCTGCCGCGGCGGTTTCGTTCTGCGAGTCAGGGCGGCGGCGTGATCCAGGACTCGGCCTCCTCCGCCAATCTGGTGGCGGTGCTGGTCGCATTGCACCGCGCCAGCGAGGGGCGCTGGCGCCACGATGGCCTCGGCCACCGGCACACGGTCTACACCTCGTACGAGGGGCACTCGTCAATCCAGAAGGCCGCCCGGATCGCCGGCCTGGGAGATCACAACGTACGCCTGGTCGACATCGACCCGGACACCATGGCGATGCGTCCCGACGCGCTGCGGGGGCTGATCGAGGCGGACCGGGCAGCCGGCGCCATCCCCACGATGGTGATCGCCACGATCGGGTCGACGTCGACCACTGCGGTGGACCCGCTTCCTGAGATCGGCCCGCTCTGCCGGGAACAGGGCCTCTGGCTGCACGTGGACGCGGCGTACGCGGGGGCGGCCGCGATCTGTCCGGAGCTGCGGTGGAGCCACGCCGGCGTGGAGCACGCCGACAGCTACTGCTTCGACCCACACAAGTGGCTGCTCACGGGGTTCGACTGCGACGCGTTCTGGGTCTCTGATCGGGCCGAACTCACCCAAGCGCTGTCGGTGCTGCCGGAGTACCTGCGCAACGCCGCGACCGAGTCGGGCGCGGTGATCGACTATCGGGACTGGCAGATCCCGCTGGGACGCCGGTTCCGCGCCCTGAAGCTGTGGTTCACGATGCGCTGGTACGGCGCCACGGGGCTGCGGGAGCACATCCGGCACGGCGTGGCGCTGGCGCAGGAGTTCGCCGAGCAGGTGCACGCTGACGAACGGTTCGAGATCGTGGCGCCTCACCCGTTTTCGCTGGTCTGCTTCCGGCTCCGAGCCAAGCCGGGTGATGACGATGCCGCCGCCGACGCCAGGAACGCCGAGCTGCAGCGTCGGCTCAACGCCTCCGGGTCGCTGGCCCTGACGCACACCAAGCTGCGCGGGCGGCGGAACGGGCAGCACGCGTTGCGACTCGCGATCGGGGCGCCTGCCACCCAACGCCGACATGTCCGCTCCGCGTGGCAGCTCATCCAGCAGACCGCTGATCAGCTGGCCTAGAGCGTGACCGCGGCGTCTCCGCCACCGGCGGGCGCAGGCCGTCAATGCTGCCCAGACAGCAGGCGCGCCGCCCGGACGAGTCTGCTGCTTGACTCGTCCGGGCGGCCGCGGTGAACCCTGCTCGGCCTAGCGGCCGTCAGCGTGGTTCCGGAAGTGACCTCACGTCGGCGAGGTCGTCGGTCTTCGCGTCCTGCTCGGCAGCTTTACGGGCCCGCTCCTGCTTCATGTGCTTGCCCGCCAGCGCCAGCGAGAACGCCCACGCCGCCGCGATCAGGGTGTACGCCGCCAGGTGCATCGACCCGGGGATCCCGATCGCTTCCAGCAGCGTTTTAGCGTTGGTCAGCAACACGATCCCGCCGACGGAGGCCCCCAGGATCGGGCCTGGCACGAGGCGGACCAGCCAGGCGGCCAATGGCGCCGCGATCAGGCCACCGATCAGCAGAGCGACCACGAACGACCAGTAGATGCCGGCCGTGCCGAGCCCGATCACGAAGCCGATGCTGGCCGCGACCGACACCACGAACTCGCTGGTGTCCACGGAGCCCACCACTTTGCGTGGCTCCATACGGCCGGACGCCAGCAGCGACGGTGTGGCGACAGGCCCCCAGCCCCCGCCCCCGGTGGCGTCCACGAAACCGGCGAACACACCCAGCGGAGCCAGGAACCTGCGGCGCGGCGGTGCTGCCGAAGGCTGAGATGCCCGAATCGGACGGAACGCGAAGCGCACCAACAGGTAGATCCCGAGGACGCCGAGGATTCCTGCCATCCACGGGGCCGCCACCTCGGTGGACAGGGAGCTCAGGAAGGTGGCGCCGGCAAACGCGCCGACCGCGCCAGGGAGCGCGATCCGCGCGACGACGCGCCAATCCACGTTGCCGAACCGCCAGTGGGCGGCGCCGGACGCCAACGTGGTGCCGATCTCTGCCATGTGCACGGCGGCCGATGACGCGGCAGGAGCGACGCCGACAGCCAGCAGCAACGTCGCGGAGGTGACCCCGTACGCCATGCCGAGGCTGCCGTCGACCAACTGCGCGACGAGGCCGACCAGAGCGAGAATCACGAGCTTACGCATAACCAGTATTATCGATCGGAGCGATAGGAATAGTCAAGATACTAGGGAACTATCGCGTTGTGCGTCATCTCATCGCCCTGTTGGGTTTGATGACGGCCTCAGCAGGACAGAGCTGCTAGTCCGAGCGCTCAGCTGTGACCTCTCACCCCGAGCACGGCCGCCTCGCGGGGTGAATCAACGACTCAGGCCGGCCCCTTCATCGCATGACCTGGCGGGTCACGGGCCTCACAGCCATGCGCCGGGGTCCACCGTGAGCTGCCGGACCGACTCCGGCAGCACTCCGGAGGCGACGTCGGCGACGGTGACCCGCTCCAGAATCGCGCGCTCGCTCGCCCGCAGCGCCACCCACACCTCTTGCAACGCCTTCGCGGCGCCCTGGTAGCCCAACGTCTCGGGTCGCCGCCCCCGCACGTTCGCCAGGGGCCCGTCAATCACCCGGATCACCTGAGCCAGGCTGACCTCTTCAGGGGGGTGAGCCAACCAGTAGCCACCCTCCGGCCCGCGCTGGCTGTTGATCACCCCGCCGCGGCGCAGCTGCAGCAGGATACTCTCCAGGAACTTGGGAGGAATCCCCTGGGCGCGCGCGAGCTTCTCCGAGGTGAGCGGCCGGTCCCCGGCCGCGGCCAGCTCAACCACCGCACGTAACGCGTAGTCAACCCTCGCGGAAAGACGCATTCGTCAATTCTTGCAGCGGTCCTGTTCATGCCTCACACCGCGGCGGTTAACCCGCGGTTTCCGCCAGCGAACCGAGCCGGTGCACCCGGATCGTGTTGCTCGATCCAGGAGTGCCTGGAGGGCTTCCCGCCACGATCACCACCAGGTCGCCGACCTCGCCTCGACCATGCTCGAGAAGCGCGGAATCCACCTGCTGGAACATCTCGTCGGTGTGGTGGACAAACGGCACCAGGAAAGTCTCCACTCCCCAGGAGAGCGCCAGCTGGCTGCGAGTGGCCAGCTCGGGCGAAAACGCCAGCAGCGGCAGGTCGCAATGCAACCGGGACAGCCTGCGCACCGTGTCGCCGGTCTGGCTGAAAGCCACCAGGGCCTTCGCGCCGATCGCGGACGCTGCGTTCGCCGCCGCCGAGGTGATGGCGCCGCCATGGGTACGCGGGTCATGCTGCAGCGGTGGCACCTCGAACTCGCCGGATTCCGTGAACGTGATGATCCGGGCCATGGTGCGGACCGTCAGCACCGGATAGCGCCCCACGGAAGTCTCACCGGAGAGCATCACCGCGTCGGCGCCATCCAACACCGCGTTGGCGACGTCGGACGCCTCGGCGCGAGTCGGCCGGGAATTCTCGATCATGGAGTCAAGCATCTGGGTCGCCACGATCACGGGCTTGGCGTTCTCCCGGCACAGCTGCACCGCACGCTTCTGCACCATGGGCACCTGCTCCAAGGGCAACTCCACGCCCAGGTCACCTCGCGCGATCATCAAGCCGTCGAAGGCGTCGACGATCTGCTCCAGCCTGGCCACGGCCTCGGGCTTCTCCACCTTCGCCAGCACCGGAAGCCGCAGACCCACCTCCGTCATCACGTCATGCACCGGCTTGACGTCGTCCGGCGAGCGCACAAAGGACAGCGCCACGAAGTCGACCCGCAGCCCCAGTGCGAAGCGCAGATCCTCGGCGTCCTTCTCGGAGAGGGCCGGAACACTGATCGACACGTTGGGCAGGGAGAGTCCCTTGTGGTTGGAAACCTGTCCGCCCTCGATCACCAGGCAGCGCACATCCGAGCCCGCCACACTGCGGACCTCGAGCGAGAGCCGGCCGTCGTCGACCAGCAGGCGATCACCGGGCTTGACCTCGTTCGGCAGTGGCTTGTGCGTCACGGAGACCCGCTCCGCGGTTCCCTCCACCGGGTCGCTGGTGAGCACCACGTGGTCGCCGGTGCGCCACTCCACCGGGCCCTCAGCGAACCGTCCCAGCCGGATCTTCGGGCCCTGCAGGTCGGCCAGCACGCCGACGGCGCGGCCCGAGGCCTTGGCTGCGGCGCGCACCATGTCGTACATCTTGCGGTGGTCATCGTGGGTGCCGTGGCTGAAGTTGAGCCGGGCAACGTCCATCCCGGCCTCCACCAAACCCCGCACGCGTTCAGGGGTGGCTGTGGCCGGTCCTAGGGTGCATACGATCTTCGCGCGACGATTCACTCTGCCGAGGCTAGTACGACACGCTGATGCCCAGCTCAGCGGCGGGCCAAGTGTTCGCCACGTGGACACCTATTCGAGACCCAGCCGACGTGAATCGGTCAGCGTGCGGCGGACATCGGCCACCCCACGGGCCCACCACACGCCAGCGTCAGCGTGCGGCTGACAGCGGCCGGTCCGCCGGGACGACCGGCGCCGGCAAGGCGCCCGACTCCCCCAGGTACGAGTGAATCGCCGCCGCCGCCGCCCGGCCTTCCGCGATCGCCCACACGATCAGGGAGGCGCCCCGGTGGGCGTCCCCCGCGGTGAACACCCCGTCGGCCTCGGTCTGCCAGTCAGGGCCGCAGTCCAGCGCGCCCCGGCTGTTGCGCGCCACCCCGAGCTGGCGCAGCATCGACGACTCCTCTGTGCCGTCAAACCCGATCGCCAGCAGTACCAGGTCGACCGGCAACTCCCGCTCCGAGCCCGGCTTCGTCGTCAACACCCGGCGGCCGGAGGACTTGTCGACGGCCACTTCCGCGATTCTGGCGGCCCTCACCCGGCCCTCGGCGTCACCGAGGAACTCCTGCACGCTCACGGCGAAGACTCGTTCGCCGCCCTCGTCGTGTGCCGGGTAGTTCCGCAGGATCCAGGGCCAGGTGGGCCACGGGTCGCGATCCTCGTCCCGCTCGTCAGGCGGCTGTGGGTAGATGTCCAACTGGGTTGTGCTGGCCGCACCCTGCCGGTGCGAGACCCCCAGGCAGTCCGCTGCGGTGTCTCCGCCTCCGATGATCAACACGTTTCGGCCGGCGGCGTCGATGGGGGTGCCCTCGGCGCGCCCCGCGACCACCCGGTTGGCGGCTGTCAGATGATCCATCGCCAGGTGGACGCCCTGCAGCTGGCGACCCGCAACCTCCGCGTCACGGCTGGCCAGCGCGCCGGTGGCGAGCAGCAACGCGTCATGCTCGGCGCGCAGCTCGGCGGCGTCGACGTCCTCGCCGACGTGGCAGCCGGTGACGAACCGCACGCCTTCGGCCCGCAGCTGATCGAGCCTGCGGTCGATGTGCCGTTTGGAGATCTTGAAGTCGGGGATGCCGTACCGCAGCAGGCCGCCGATGGCGTCGTCTCGCTCGTACACGGTCACCTGATGACCGGCGCGGGCCAGCTGCTGCGCGGCTGCCAGCCCAGCCGGCCCGGAGCCGACCACCGCGACTGACTTGCCGGTGGCCTCGGACGCCGGACGCGGCCGTACCCAGCCTTCCTCAAAGGCACGGTCGATGATCTCCACCTCGACCTGCTTGATCGCCACCGAGCCGACGCCGCCGATGTTCAGCACGCACGCCGCCTCGCACGGGGCTGGGCACAACCGGCCCGTGAACTCGGGGAAGTTGTTGGTGGCGTGCAACTGCTCAATCGCCCGTTCCCAACCGTTGGTGCGGACCAGATCGTTCCACTCCGGAATCCGGTTCCCCAACGGGCAGCCGTCATGGCAGAACGGAATCCCGCAGTCCATGCACCGCGCTGCCTGCTCGTTGATCGCCGGCTCGCCGAGCGGCTCGTACACCTCTTCCCAGTCGCGCAGCCGGATCGGGACCGCCCGCTTGGGGGTCGACTGCCGTTGGTGTTTGAGGAAACCCTTGGGGTCAGGCATGAGTTGTCTCCATCAGAGCGATGGCGGCCGCGTCGGTGTCGCCACCGGTCGCCTCCGCTGCCTCCAGCACCCGGCGGTAATCCGTCGGCATCACCTTGGTGAACTGCTCAACCTCCCGGCGCCAGTCAGCGAGCAGCGCCGTCGCCACCACCGAGCCCGTCTCAGCCCGGTGCCGCTCCAGCATCTCCCGCAGCTTGACCCGGTCCGCGGCCGACAGCGGCTCCAGGTCGACCAGCTCCCGGTTCACCCGTTTCGGGTCGAGCCGGTACACGTACGCCATCCCGCCGGACATCCCGGCGGCGAAGTTACGCCCGGTCGGGCCCAGCACCGCCACGGCGCCGCCGGTCATGTACTCGCAGCCATGGTCTCCGACGCCTTCCACCACCGCGACAGCGCCGGAGTTGCGCACCGCGAACCGCTCCCCGGCCTGGCCGCGGCACAGCAGCTCGCCGCTGGTGGCCCCGTACAGCAGGGTGTTGCCCGCGATGATGTTGCGCTCGGCAGGGAACGGAGCCCGGTGGTCCGGACGCAGCACCAGCCGGCCGCCCGAGAGCCCCTTGCCGACGTAGTCGTTGGCGTCGCCGTGCAGCCGCAGCGTCACACCGGCCGGCACGAAGGCGCCGAACGACTGGCCGGCTGAGCCGTGGAACGTGACGTCGATCGTGTCCTCGGGCAGGCCCTTGCCGCCGTGGCGTTTGGTCACCTCGCTGCCGAGCAGGGTTCCGACGGCGCGGTTGACGTTGCGGATCGACAGCCCGGCCCGGACCGGGGTGCCGTCCTCCAACGCGGGGGCGGCCAACCGCAGCAGCTCGTTGTCCAGCGCCTGGTCGAGGCCGTGGTCCTGTTCGCGAGTCCGGCGGCGGACGGCGCCCGGGTCGACGTCGGGCACGTGCAGCACCGGGGAGAGGTCCAGGCCGGCGGCCTTCCAGTGGTCCAACGCCGGCCGCAGGTCAAGCGTCTCGACCTGCCCGATCGCCTCGTCCAGGCTGCGGAAGCCGAGCTCGGCCAGCAGCTCGCGCACCTCCTCGGCGATGAAGTGGAAGAAGTTCTCCACGAACTCAGGCTTGCCGGTGTAGCGGCTGCGCAGCTCTGGATTCTGGGTGGCGATGCCCACCGGGCAGGTGTCCAGGTGGCACACCCGCATCATCACGCACCCGTTGACGATCAGCGGCGCGGTGGCGAACCCGTACTCCTCCGCGCCCAGCAGCGCCGCCACCACCACGTCCCGGCCGGTCTTCATCTGGCCGTCCACCTGCACGGTGACCCGGTCACGCAGCCCGTTCATCAGCAGCGTCTGCTGGGTCTCCGCCAGGCCAAGCTCCCACGGCGTGCCGGCGTGTTTCAGCGAGTTCATGGGCGAGGCGCCGGTGCCGCCGTCATGACCGGAGATCAAGATCACGTCGGCGTGCGCCTTCGCCACCCCGGCCGCCACCGTGCCCACTCCCACCGAAGAGACCAGCTTGACGTGGATCCGAGCCGCCGGGTTGGCGTTCTTCAAGTCGTAGATCAGCTGCGCCAGGTCCTCGATCGAGTAGATGTCGTGGTGTGGCGGCGGCGAGATCAGCCCGACCCCCGGGGTGGCGTACCGGGTCTTCGCGATCCACGGCCACACCTTGTTGCCGGGAAGCTGGCCGCCCTCGCCGGGCTTCGCGCCCTGCGCCATCTTGATCTGGATGTCGGAGGCGTTGACCAGATACTCGCTGGTGACGCCGAACCGCCCGCTGGCGACCTGCTTGATCGCGGAACGCCGGGCCGGGTCGTACAGCCGCTCGACGTCCTCGCCTCCTTCACCGGTGTTGGAACGGCCGCCCAACCGGTTCATCGCGATCGCCAGGTCGGTGTGGGCCTCGGCTGAGATCGACCCGTACGACATGGCGCCGGTGTTGAACCGCCGCACAATCTCGCTGACCGGCTCCACCTCGTCGATCGGCACTGGTTCGCGGTCCCCCTCGCGAAACCCGAACAAGCCCCGAAGTGACGAGGTCCGCTCCGCCAACCCGTTCACAGTGCGGGTGTAGTCCTTGAAGATCTGGTACTGCTTGGTCCGGGCGGAATGCTGCAGCAGGAACACGGTCTCCGGGTTGAAGAGGTGGACCTCGCCCTCGCGACGCCACTGGTATTCGCCGCCCATCTCCAGCCGGCGGTGGGTCTGCTCCGCCGGGTTCGCTGGCCAGGCCTGCGCGTGCCGTTCCGCCACCTCGCGCGCGATCTGGTCCAACCCGGCGCCGCCGATCCGGCTCTCGGTTCCAGAGAAGTAGCGCTGCATCAGGCGGGCGTCCAAGCCGACCGCCTCAAAGACCTGAGCCCCGGTGTACGAGGCGACCGTGGAGATGCCCATCTTGGACATGATCTTCAGCACGCCCTTGCCCAGCGCCTTGACGTAGCTGCGCACCGCCGCGCCAGACTCCAGCTCAGCCAGCTGCCCGCTCGCGATCATGTCCTCAATCGACTCGAACCCCAGGTACGGGTTGATCGCCGAGGCGCCGTACCCGAGGAGCAGCGCGACGTGGTGCACTTCGCGGCAGTCGCCGCTCTCCACGATCAGGGAGACCTGGGCACGGGTCTGCTCCCGCACCAGATGCTGGTGCACCGCCGCGGTCAGTAGCAGCGACGGGATCGGCGCCAGATCGGCGGTGGAGTCCCGGTCGGAGAGCACGAAGATGCGCACCCCGTCCTCGATCGCCTCGGAGACGTGGCGGCAGATCTCGGTCAACCGGCCTTGCATTCCCTTTCCGCCGTCACGCACCCGGTACAGCCCGGACACCCGCACCGCCTTGAAGCCCGGCTTGTCGCCGTCCTCGTCGATGTGCAGGATCTTCGCCAGCTCGTCGTTGTCGATCACCGGGTACGGCAGGATGATCCGGCGGCAACTTGCCGGTCCGGGGTCGAGCAGGTTCTGCTCCGGGCCGATCGTGTTAGCGACGCTGGTGACCAACTCCTCGCGGATCGCGTCCAGCGGCGGGTTGGTGACCTGCGCGAACAATTGGGTGAAGTAGTCGTAGAGCAGCCGGGGGCGTTCGGAGAGCACCGCGACGGGGGTGTCGGTGCCCATCGACCCGATCGGTTCGGCGCCGGTACGGGCCATCGGCTCCAGGAGCAGCTTCAGCTCCTCCTCGGTGTAGCCGAAGGTCTGCTGCCGGCGCAGCACCGAGTCATGCGTGTACACCACACGTTCCCGTTCGGGTAGCTCCTTCAGGCGCATCAGCCCGGCGTGCAGCCAGTCCGCGTACGGGGCCTCGTGGGCCAGCCGGGCCTTGATCTCATCGTCGTCGACGATCTGTTGCGCCGCGGTGTCGACCAGGAACATCCGGCCGGGCTGCAACCGCCCCTTGGCGACCACATCGGCCGGGTCGACGTCCACCACGCCCGCCTCGCTGGCGAGCACCACGACGTCGTCAGCGGTACGCCACCAGCGCGCCGGCCGCAGCCCGTTGCGGTCGAGTACCGCGCCGATCACCTCACCGTCGGTGAACGCCACCGCGGCGGGTCCGTCCCACGGCTCCATCAGGCAGGCGTGGAACTGGTAGAACGCCCGCCGGGACGGCTCCATCTCCTCGTCGTTCTCCCACGCCTCCGGAATCATCATCAGTACGGCGTGCGGCAGGCTCCGCCCGGACAGGTGCAACAGTTCGAGCACCTCGTCAAAGGTCGCCGAGTCGGAGGCGGACGGCGTACACACCGGGAACAGTCGCTTCAGGCCGTTCGGGATCAGGTCACTTTCGAGCAGTGCCTGCCGGGCGGCCATCCAGTTCCGATTCCCGCGGATCGTGTTGATCTCGCCGTTGTGGGCCACCATCCGGTACGGGTGCGCCAACGGCCAGGAAGGGAAGGTGTTCGTCGAGAACCGGCTGTGTAC
>JBOGDL010000499.1:0-9099 GCA_050701815.1 Micromonosporaceae bacterium
TTCCTGGCGGACGCGGCGACACGCGCCGCCGAGCTGGGCGTCGCGGAGCGGGTCAGCTTCGAGCACCGCGACGCGGCCGGTTACGTGTCGGCCGAGCCGTACGACGTGGTGTGCTGCATCGGCGCCACCTGGATCGGCCGCGGCTTGACCGGCACGATCGAGTTGCTGCGACGGTCGGTGGCGCCCGGTGGGTTGCTGTTGATCGGCGAACCGTACTGGATCGACCCGCCCCCGGCCGAGGCATATCAGGCGTACGAGTTCGAGCCAGACGAATTCTCCTCGCTCGACGGCACCCTGGACCGGTTCGAGGCGGCCGGCGTCGAACTGGTGGAGATGGTGCTCGCCAATAGCGACGACTGGGATCGCTACACCGCCTCGCAGTGGTGGAACCTCACCGAGTGGTTGCGCGACAACCCGGATCATCCAGAGTTGGCGCCGGTGCGCCAGTTCCGGGACCGATGGCGGCGGGCGTACCTGCGGTACGGCCGGCGCTACCTCGGCTGGGGCGTGTTCGTGCTCCGCGTCGCCCCGTGACCCTCCGGCAGGCGCGCGGCGCGCGGCGCGCGGCGGGTAGGCGGCAGGCGGGGTTCACTCTGGCGGCGGGAGGTTTCGCTCGACCAGCCGGGACAGCACGATCATTGACTGGGTCTGGGTCACGAAAGGCTCCGCCCGCAGCCGTTCCAACGCCTGTTCCAGATGGTTGATGTCGGCGGCCCGCAGGTGTACCAGCGCGTCGGCCCCGCCTGAGACGGTGTACGCGCCCATCACCTCGGGATGGCGTTTGGCCGCGGCCGCGATCTGGGCCGGAGTGGTACGCCCGGTGCAGAACAACTCGACGAACGCCTCAGTGGTCCAGCCAACTGCCGCCGGGTCCACCTCGACCGTGAACCCCCGGATCACGCCGCGCGCGCGTAGCCGGTCGACGCGCCGTTTCACCGCCGGAGCGGACAGTGAGACCTGGGCGCCGATCTCGGCGTACGACCTGCGCGCGTCCGCGCCCAGGATCGCGATGATCTTGCGATCTACGTCGTCCATCATGGTGTTGCGGAGCGTACAAGCTCGTCGGGTCGGCCGCGTGCAATCGGCGTCAAGCCACGATCCTCCCTGTTGTGCAGGCGCCGGGGCCGGCGTTAACCGCGGAGCTCAGCGAGCAGCTCCTCGACCTGTTTGCGGGGGCCCGCGGCCTCGGCCGGAAGCTGCTCCAATGCGCTGGCCAGCACCTGCCCGGCTTCGTCGCGGCGATCGAGGGACAGCAGCAACCGTCCCCGCATGGTGTCGGCGACAGCGGCCTCTACGGCCGCGCCCAGGGAACGCAGCCCAGCGCTGGCCTTCACGGCCCGTTCCAGAGCTTCTTCAAGGCGTTCAGCGTTCGCGAAGATGCGGGCGGCGTCGTGGTTCAGCATGGCCCGCTCCCAGACCGCCTGCGGCTCGTCAGCGGGGGCACGCCGCGCCGCCGTGTCCGCGACCGTGATCGCGGCGAGCGCGCGCTCCTGCTCGCCGGCCCACTGCCAGGAGAGCGCGGCTCGCCGTCGCTGGACAAGCTCGTCAATGGGAAGCGTGGCGGCCTGGTACGCGTCAGCCGCGCGCGTGAACCGCTCGGCGGCTTGCGCGTCCCGATCCAGCTGGTCGAGGATCTCGGCCGCTTCCGCGTGCATCTGGCCTTCGCGGGCTGGGTTTACGTGCTCGGCGCAATGCGCGGCGACGTGATCGAGCAGGCCAATCGCCTGGTCGTGCTGGCCCAGCTGGCGGTACGCGCCGGCCAGCAGGTACCGCGCGCGGTCGGCCTGGTTGCGGTCCCCCTGCCGGTCAAACACGGGCACAGCCTCCTCGGCTGCCTCGGCCGCCTCCATCGGCTCCTCCCGTTGCAGGTGCGCCACCGCGAGGTCCACCATCGAGTGCGCGGCCACCTCGGGCATGCCGGCGGCGGCGAACTCGGCCACCGCCTCCGTGAGGGTGTCGACTGCCTCATCCGGCGATCCGAGCTGAAGCTGAATCTGCCCCAGCACCTGCCGCGTGAACGCCCTGACCTGCGGCTCCGTCGTGTCCCTGGCCTCGGCCAAGGAGGCCCGAGCGGCGTCGAAGTCACCGGCTGCGGCCTGCAGCTGTCCCGCCATCAGAGCTGCCCGGGCGGCCGCAACCGGCGCCGCCGCGGCGCGATACCCCTGGTACGCCTGCTCCAGGTACGTCAGCGCCGCCACGCGGTCGCCTGCGTCGGTGGTCAGCTGCGCGGTGCGCAGCGCGACGTCCGCCGACAACAACGGATTATCGGCCTGGCTGGCTGACTCCTCGGCGCGCCGCAGCGCGGCCAGCCCGTCATCGAGTCGGCCGGCGACGCGGTACGCGTTGCCCAGCCGCAGCCCGGCCCGAGCGCGCCTGGCGGGGTCATCACCGGCGAAGATCTGCTCGGCGGAAGCGGTGACCACGGCCAACCCGTCCTCGACCTGGCCGTTGAGGCACTTCAGCAGTCCGAGCCGGGCCAGCGTGGCCTGCTGTTCGCCGCTGTCGCCGATCTCGCCGTACAACTCGGCCGCCTGGGTCCACGCTTTCTCAGCCTCGGGTGGTTGGTCTTGGGCCAATTCGGCGCCGCGCCCGGTGAGCCGCCGCGCCAGCAGTGCCGGCGGCGGTTCCGGGCAGACCTGATCGAACCGGCGCCAGGTTGCGGCAGCGGCGGGCAGGTCGTGCTGGCGCTCCTGCAGCTCCGCGAGCGCGGCCAGCTCCTCCGGTGTGTCAGGCAGCGCCTCGATGGCAGCTGGCCGGGCAGCCGGCGGCTCGGGCGGGGCGGGGGGACGGCTCGCCATCCGCCGGGCATGCCGGGACAACGGCAGGCTGTCGGCGATCGGCTCCGCGGCGAGCGTCTGGCGTACCTGGTCGCCCTGGTGGGACGTGCCGTTGCGGGTGTCGAACCGCTCGGCCACACCGAGCGCGCGTACGGCCAGCTCATCCGCGAGAGCGGCGGCCGGGGTCTCGGCGCCGCCCCGGCGTACGGGTAGGTCGCCACGGCCAGATTCGGTGATCCGCCGCAACAGCAGCGCCGCCGCGGCGGCCAGATTCATTTCCGCGTACGGGTGTGGCGCCGCCTCCAGCCAGCCCAGGTGCCGTTCGACCAGCTCGAGCCCCCGGGCTTCGTTGCCGGACCGCGCGCAGAACACGATGTGCTCAGCCACCGACGAGGTCTCTGAACGATCGGTCTGGATCGCTCGGTACGCGCGGCGATGCGCGTCAGCCGCCTCATCCAGCCGCCCAGTGCGCAGGTACGGCAGCAGCAGCTCGGTGAGGATCGCCTGGGGCTGCTCCTCGCAGCTCAGCTTGCCGCCCAGCACCTGCACCGCCAACGCGACGGCCTCCTCGTCCCGGCCACACCGTTGCAGGTGGCTGACCTTCGACGTCGGCTCGCAGCCCACGCAGTCCGACATCCCGCCGCGAGGCGCCGCGCTCCACAACCGGTACTGCTCCTCGGCTCCCGCCGCGTCGCCGATGTGATGCGCGACCATCCAGCGGTGTTGGTGCACCGGGTTCATGGTGTGCCCGGCCAGCCGGTACCGCCGCTCCATCTCGTCCAGCACGGCGTACGTGCGCTCCAACGGCACTTCAGGAAACTTGGTCATGTGGCTGACCATCCACTTGAAGTACCAGTAGAGGGTGTGGTTGAAGCGGGTGTCGGCCTCGCCCCTGTCGTACGCGGCCAGGCACCACGAGAACATGACGAACGACTTCGCCGGCTCGGCCCCGTAGTTGTACGCCCTGATGGCGAGGATGCGCGCGGCGTACTGCACCTGCTGCAGGCTCTGCGCGTCCGCGTGCCGGATGATCTCCTCGACCGCGGCGACCTGGGCGCCGCCATACGGCATCTGCTGGGCGTCGCTGAGCATGTCCCACAGTTCGGCTTCGGCACGTGCGCTCACGCTGCTGCCCTCAAGTCGCTCGGTTGCCTCATGAGTCCCCTTCCGCCGGCACGGCCTGGTCCAGCAGGCCCAGGAACGATCGATTCAGCAGCGCCGCGTCGGCGGGTCGCATCGGGTGGTAGCCGAGCAGCAGCGCCTGCCCGTACAGGGCTTCGACAGCGAGTCCGACCAGTTCCGGTTCACTAAGCGCGGCGACCCGTCGCACCAACGGGTTGCGATGGTTCAGCACCAGCTGCGGCCGGTCGTCGGTCGGCTTGTCGAACGCGGACAGCACCCCGGCCCACAGCTCGTCGACCCGGTCCCGGGTGGCTCGCAGCTCCGCCTGGAAAGCCGCCGACCGGTCGACCAGGTAGAGGGCCGGCAAGGTGATCGGCGCGTACGACCGGAGCACCACCTCGCAGCCGAGCTTGTCCATGGCCCGCTGCGCCGCGTTCAGGAAGGGCCGCAACGCCAGCTCCTGGCCCGGGTCGACCGACTCGAACCGGGTGGCCAGCTCGGTGGGGTCCAGACGCTCGACGGACACCTCGGGCAGCACCGCCGGCAACCGTTCGATGATCTCCGCGTCGTACGTGTAGCCGCCGTTGACGATCGCGGTGTCCTGCGCCGCGGCGACCGCGGCCAACTGCCGGAACTCGTCCGCGGTCGCGGTGTACCGCACGGCGCCGTGCTGGGCCCGGAAGTCCGCGAGCGTCATCCGCCCGACGTTGGTCTCCATCGGCCACCACTGCTCGACCAGTCGCAGCATGTCGTCGTCGTGCAACGCCAGCGCTTTGACCCCGAGGTGGTGGATGCCGAGGAACTCGCTGAGCCGGCGAGGGTCAGTACGGGCCAGCCCGACCAGCCACCCGCGCAGCTGGTCACCGAGCGCTTCACGAGTCTCGTCCAGCAGGCCGTCGGCGTAGAGCGCCTCCCGGCTGGCGGTCGGTCGCAACTCGCCTGCGTCCACCACGCAGCGGGCGAAGAACGCCCAGTCCGGCAGCAGACCCTCGGCGCTCTCGGCGAGCAGCATTCGCTTCAGGTACACCCGGTGGCCGCCCCGCTCGGCGGGGTTCGCCGGGAACGGCAACACGTACCCCACGCCGGTGAGACCGGCTTGCGGCGCCTCCAGGTCGATTGCTTCGAACGGGGTGAACCCCAGGGTGTCCTGGGCGTACCCGACCAGGTCGGCGCGGCGCTGCCCGGCGGAACGCGCATCGCGGCGCCATGGCGGCCCGTCGCTGGTGATCCGCTTGCCGTTCACGGTCACCGGGAACGGCAGCAGCGAGCCGTACAGCCGAGCCAGCTCGATCACGGTGGGCGCCGCGAACCACTGCTCCGAACCGGGTCGGGCCAGCAAAGTCACGGTGGTGCCGACGGCGTCCCGACGAGCCGAGCCGATCCGGTACGTGCCATCGGACCGGCCCACCCATTCCACCGCCGGCGCACTGGCCGCGTCGGCCGGATCACCGCTCGGACCGTCACCGCCCGTCACAGCGGCGCGGGTCACCACTCTGACCTCGTCCGCGACCAGGAACGCCGACAGCAAACCGATGCCGAACTGGCCGAGGAACTCGTACCGGGCGAAACCGAGATCGTCCCGTTTGGAGCTTCGCCCGATGGTGGCGAGCAGCTCGTGCACCTGTCCTTCGGTCAACCCCACTCCGGAGTCGGCGATGGTCAGGGTCCCGCCGTCGACCGTCACGGCGATCTCGGCAGGCGATCCAGGCTCCGAGCGTTGACGCGCCGTCACCGCGTCGACGGCGTTCTGCAGCAGCTCGCGGACGTACACCCGTGGGCTGGAATACAGGTGATGGCTCAGCAGGTCGACCACACCGCGCAGGTCGACCTGGAAGTTGTGGCTCACAGTTCAATCCCCAAACAAACGCTTGATCAGCGGCCGCTCAGCGTATTCCCCTCGAACAAGCGGGATGCCACGGGCGTTTGGAGACGTGAGTCGATCAGCGTGCGGCTGGCAGGAACGCCATCTGGAGCGGACGGCGGAACAGCCGTCCGAAGATTGATTCGAGGCGCCAGATCTGCTGTTCGTGCGCCGCGTGGATGGTGAAACGATGCCGGGTCTCGGCCACGCTGAAGGCGAAGTCGATCCAGGCGCGACGCGGGTCGGTGGTCCAGGTGACGTTTTCCAGTGAGGAGAGTTCGAGGTCGAAGTATGGCCGCACCCGGTGCAACATCCGGGTCTCCTGAGTCACCACCACCCGTTGCGTGGTGATCAGCAGCACGAACTCTCCTTGCCAAGGTCGGTCGCCCCGTACGCAACGCGCCGCGACCAGGACGTGGTCCCGCTCCGGCACATGACGCCGTAACACCGGCGCGTGACGACTGACTGTCGTCATCGGTAGTTCTGACTCCGCTGCCGCAGGGAGCAGAGTTCGAGTGAAGTGGTCCATGGTGTCTCCCGTCTGGGGTGTGACGGGAGGTACAACGCGCCATGCCGCCGGGGTGTGACGGCGCCGTACGGGGACGTCAGTAGTCACAAGTGGACGGATGCCGCGTACTGGCGCAGACGTCCTCGCGATTGCGCTGGGTAATCGTACGGTCGCATGACATCAATCACGCTGAAAACACCCCGGAGCCCAGATACCACCTAAAGAAGGCAAATGCCCATTTCCCTATTTCTTTGTGATGTCGTTAGTGCTGACCCGCGTTGTCGCGCGCTCGGCAATCGGGCAGGCTGAAGCAGTGACAACGCAGGGGGAGGAGACAGCCGTCGCACGACCGGAGAGTAGGACTCCGGGAGCTGGTCACGGCGTCGCCGAGTCCGGGGCAAAGGCGACTGGCACGACGGTCGCACCACGGTCTGGGAGAGTGCAAGTTTTGTCGCAAAAGGCCAATGACCACAAAGAGCAGGGCAAGTCACCCCGAGCAGCTGACAAGAGACAACGCGCCGCCACTGACTCCGGCACTCAACCGAAGCGCGCCAAACGCCAAAGACCCTCTCCCACGAGCAGGAATGCAGATCCGATGGATCCGTTGCGGCAAGCGCTGGCAGAGCTGCGGCAAGCACTGGTTGCTGCGCGCTTCGGTCTCGCGTTGCCCGCGGCCGAGCAGACCCGGCGGCAAACCAGTCACCTGATAGCCCAGTTGGACGATTACCTGGTGCCGCGTCTGGGGCGTTTGAACGCCCCGATGTTGGCCGTCGTCGGCGGTTCCACCGGAGCCGGCAAGTCGACCCTGGTGAACAGCCTGCTGCGGGCGGCGGTCAGTCCGGCCGGGGTGCTGCGCCCCACCACTCGTTCCCCGGTGCTGGTGTGCAATCCGGACGATGTCGGATGGTTCGGCGAAACGTACCTGCTGCCGGGTCTGCCACGGGTCAGGGCCGCTGGAGACGGGCCCCGGCTGCATGTGGTCACCACACCTGAGCTGCCGGCTGGGGTGGCCCTGTTGGACGCGCCCGACATCGACTCGGTGGTGGACGCCAACCGAGAACTGGCGGGTCAACTGCTTGCCGCTGGCGACCTGTGGCTGTTCCTCACCACCGCCTCCCGGTACGCCGACGCGGTCCCGTGGGACGTGCTGCGGGACGCACGTGAGCGTGGCGCCGCGGTGGCTGTGGTGCTGGACCGGGTGCCGGTCGAAGCCCGTGAAGCCGTGGGGGAGCACCTTGGTCAAATGCTGACCGATCACGGCTTCGGAGACTCACCGCTGTTCGTGGTGGCGGAACAACCGTTGGATCACCAGGGGCTGCTGCCTGACGAGGCGGTGGCGCCGATCCAGCAGTGGTTCGGCGCTTTGGCGTACGAGCCCGAACACCGCGAAGCGGTGGTGCGTCAAACCCTCGCCGGGGCGCTGAGCGCCTTGCCGCCGCAGATTGACGCGATAGCCGTGCAGGCCCAAGCCCAGCATGACGCAGTCGCGCTGCTGCGGGTGACCGCGCGCAACGCGTACGCCGAGCGCATGAAGCGCGTCGAAGAGGGCGTACGTGAGGGCGCGCTACTACGTGGCGAGACGCTCGCCAGGTGGCTTGAGTTGGTGGACAGCGGTGAGGTGGCCCGTGCGCTGAACGCTCGCGCCGGCACGTTGGGGTGGCGGCTTCGGGCCGCGCTCACACGGTGGCGGGGGACGCACGGGCGGGAGTTCCAGGATGCGTTGAGCTCCGCTGCCGCCGCGCTGATCACCACGGCGGCCGAGGACGCCGCAGAGCAGACCGCCGCGCAATGGGCGAGCCACTCTGGCGGCCATCGGCTGATGGAGCCCCAGGACGAGGACGATCAGCCACGGGTGGACTATCACCGGGCCTCGGAAGGCGCCGCGGAGCGCGTGGAGCAGCTGGTCGCGGACTGGCAGCAACGAGTGCTGGAGCTGGTCCTGCACGACGCGACGGACTCAGACTCGGCAAACCAGCTCACCACGCGTCTGCTCCACGCCACGGGGCTGCTGGTGATGATCGGCGTCTTCGTGTCCGCGGCATACGGCTCTTCCGAATCCGAAGGTCCAACGTCTCGGGCCCAGAAAGTGGTGCAGAGGTTGCTGGCGGATCAGGAGTTGCGTGAGCTGATCACGCGCGCTGAGGAAGATCTGCTGGATCGGGTGCGAGTGCTGCTCGACGACGAACGGCAGCGCTACACGGATCTGCTGCACCAGCTCAATGTGAACCCGTCGGCGTCTGATCGGTTGCAGGACGCGGGCAGCGAAGTGGAACGGGCGCGAGTGGCGGTGGGGTTGGCGCCCAACCCCGACGCGCTGGCAGCGGTCCCGCTGCCGGAAGAAGAGCTGGCTGACGAGGAACTCCCCGAAGCGGAGTTGGCCGACGATGGGCGAGAGCAGGCCCCGCCCGCTGAGGCGCCCGCTGAAGCGTCCGAGGAGGCGCCCGCTGTGGCCGGGGAGGCTCAGGGATCGGATCAGCCAGTAGCAAGCGACACCGTTCAGACCGATCAGGCGCTCGAGGACGCCGACTCGCCGAACCACGGTGACTCGCCGAACGATGCGTCTCCGGAAGACGCCGACTCCCCGGATGCCGTCTCCGACGACCACGCCGGCGAAACCGGCCGGGGGTCAGCTCTGCGGCAGAAGTCGAAGACCGGGGAGAAGAAGACCAAGGCCGCGAGGCGCAAACGGTGAGCAGAGGACGTGGCGTTCCGCGCAGTCGCAAGCCGGCAGGGCCCGGTCGCGAGCCCACACCGGGCAACCGTGCTCGGGAGAAGCGCCCGGCCGCGGCGTCGTCAATGCCGAGGCTGCCATCTCAGCCAGATCCAAGCGG
>JBOGDL010000500.1:0-6876 GCA_050701815.1 Micromonosporaceae bacterium
GCAGCGGGGGCGCCCCCGAGCACCGAGGCGAACGAGCCTTCCACCGCCAGCACCGTCAGGTTCGGGTTCAGCGCCTTGGAGAACACCACGAACGCGCCGCCGTGGTAGCGGGAGATCACGCAGAAGACGATCGGCCCCTCGAAGTTGACGATCGCGCGGCCGATCTCCGCCCCGTACTCCAGCTGCAGCTTGCGCATCGACTCCGGGGAGCCGTCGAACCCGGACAGGTTCGCCAGCACCACCAGCGGCCGGTTCCCGGACGCCGAGTTGATCGCCCGCGCGGTCTTCTTCGACGACTGCGGGAACAACGTGCCCGCCGTGTACGTGTCCGGCCCGTCGGTGGGCGGGAAGCCGCGCCGGGGCACCGACCGCGACTCGATCCCGATCAGACAGACCGGCTGGCCGCCGATGTGCACGTCCTGCACCGCCGAGGTGTCGGCGTCGGCCATGCCGGCCCAGCGCTCCAGCACCGGATGGTCCTGGTCGGACAGCGCCCGCATCACGGTGCGGATGTCGAAAGGCTTCTTGCGGTCCGGGTTGTGCTCCGCCGAGAAGATCTGCCCGACCGTGGTGAAGTCGCTGCCCGCGATCGTGTGCGGGAACTCGGAGATGTCGCGGTCGACCGGGTCGCTCGTGGCCGCCTTCCGGGGGGCCTTCTCGCCGGGCGCGACGTACGTGTGGTCGTAGTGCGCCATCAGCACGTTGCGAGCGGCCGACAGGTTCGGCGCCCAGTACTGCGCCTGGCCGTTCGGCCCCATCACCCGGTCGTAGCCACCGATGCCGAAGTTGTCTTCGGCGGACACGCCGCCGGAGAAGTCCAACGACTGTTTGCCGGTGAGCACCATCGCCGAGTCCGGCGTCATCACCAGGATGCCCCTGGTGTGCATGAGCATCGTCGCCTCAGCGTTCCAGTACGGCTGGGCGCCGACGTTGATCCCGGCCACCACGACGTTGATCTCGCCGCCGTTCTGGGTGAACGTGACGATCCGCTTCAGCGCCGCCGCGACCCAGTCCATGTTCTCGGTGCCCGAGCTCATCGAGATCCGGGCGCCCGCCGACAGCGCGAACCACTCCAACGGAACCTGCATCCGCTCGGCGAGGTCGAGCGCGGCGATCACCCGTGAGCACTCCGGCTCGGACAGCGCCCCCAGCGCTTTCGTGGGGTCGCCGAGCAGGACCACGCGGGTGAGGCCTTCCGGATGCCGCTCGGTCGGCGTCGTGACCACACCCGCCACGATCGCCGCGGTGTTGCGCCCCTTCGGCCGGTCCACCGGAACCAGCGCGGCAACGCCCGAGGCGCTCTCCCCCGCCGAGGGCGCAGCGAGGCTGTCGTCGAGGTCGTGCTCCACGAAGCTGCCCCGCGACCCGGCGAGCAGATCGGTCAGCTCGTACGGGTAGACGTTGCCGCGCCGAGCCGCGCGCAGCACCTTCTGGCGGTAGTCGTCCAGCGGCTGCACCGGCTCCGTGGACAGCTCCCCCACGTGCAGGCGCACGCCGTGGCCGTTCGGGTCGGGCGCGATCCGCACCGCGACCTCGGTCAGCTCACCGCCGTCGGTGCGCTGCCGGGCCACGAACTGGACCTCCTCCAGCCCCGCCCCTGCCGTGGTCGGCAGCACCCGCTGGACCAGCGCGTTCAGCTCGTCGGCGGACAGCTCGATCGGCGGCCAGACGTACATCATGATCCGGTTGGTGTCGAAGCGCTTGTTCTGGGGCCGCTGCGCCTGGATGTTGCGGATCGCGTCCAGACCGGCGGTGATCGCGTCCTCCACCGCGGGCAGCGCGACCAGCCGGCCGTCGGACTCGCGTAGCGGTGTCAGGTCGCGCACCTGACCCATCGCGATCAGCCGTTCGTCCGCCGGGTTGCTGCGCGCGACGGCCTTGAACAGGTAGATCTCCTCGTCCGCGGACGGCAGCCGGGTGAGGTCGAACTCCCGCAGCCGCTGCAGCTGCAGCCGCCGCGCGAGCTGCGGGTGCAGGCCCCGGATCAGCCGGTCCTCGACGAAGCCGGTGCTGTCGGGGCGGAAGGTGAAGTGGTGGTGCATCACGGCGCCGCTGGGGCCGGCGACGGTGGTGGTGATCCGGCGCACACCCGCGGGCGGCGGGTGCTCGGTGAGGAGTTGGCCGAGTCGCACCGCCATCGCGTCGGCGTCCGGCTGGCCCTCCCACGTGACGTAGAGATCGGCGACCAGCCCGTGTTGGGCGACATCGGCGGCGAGCACGCCGACCGCGCCGATCGCATCCGGCAGGGCGGCGATGTCGACGGCGGTGGTGACCACCCGCGTCACGCTGTCTGCGCCGGCGTGCTCGGCGACGGCGAACCGGCAGCCCGCGGTCTCCTGGGCAGCGAACTCGGACAGCTCACGGTTGCCGTAGTACCGGCGGGTCAGCACTTCCAGCAGCGGCGCGTGATCGGCGCCCCGCCGCCCGATCCGCTGCCCGATCAGCCGTACCAGTGGCTCGGACATCGCCACCATGGCCTGGATCCGCTCAGCCCGGTCCGGCGCGTCCGGGTTGCGGTCAAGGTAGCTCAGGTCGCTGCGCACCGAGGCGTACACCTTGGCGCGGTTACGGCGCAACAGCGGCTGAGCGAACCACCGGAACACCACGCCCCGGGCCAGGTCCGCCACCGCCGGGAAACGCACCTGCGTGGCCTCGACCAGGTGTTCCAGGGTGAGCCCGGCGCGCTCTTGCAGCGACTCCAGCGGCGGCGGGCCGGCCAGCCACTGCCGCAGCAGCTCAGACACCACAGCGACGTCGGTCGACATCCGCTGCTGCGCCAGGAAGATCCGGAAGACGGCGGCCTCCAGCTCCGGCGTGCGATCCAGGTCGGCGACGCCGTAGCGGGCGAGCACCTGCTTCAGCTTGGTCTGAAAGCCCTCGCTGACAGCGGCGCGTTCCACGTCAAGGCTCTGCAGGTAGCTGTGGAAGTACTCGCGTGGGCTGTGCACCGGGCTGCCCGGCTCGACCTGCAGCTCGTTGCCTGGCTTGTTGCGGCTCAGCTCTGACATGTCGGCGAACCCGCCGAGCAGGTCCAGCTCGCCTTCGAGCGGTCGTCCACCCAGCTCGGCGCGCGCGGCCAGGTAGTCGGACAGCACCCGCTTGTGGTCGTGCGGGTCGACGTCGAAACCGAGCAGCAGGCTGCGCAGGTCCTGCAGGCCACGCTCGACCCGATGGGCGGCGGCCACGTTCGACGGTTCGGCGGGAAGATCGATTTCGTCGGCCTCGCCAGCGCTTGCGGTCTCCTCTTCGGCGCCGTCGGCCAGCGGCTCCAGCCGTATCAACGGGGTGCCTGTCTCGACCTGGCTGCCCACGGAAACCGGGCATTCCCGGACCCGGGCGCGGAACGGCGCGCGCAGCACCGTCTCCATCTTCATGCTCTCCAGCACCAGGATCGGGCTGCCCGCGTCGACCTCGTCGCCGACCGACAGGGGCGTCGCCACCACCAACGCGGGCGCTGGGGAGCGGACAACGCCACCTTCATCGCGGCTGATCCGGTGCGTGACGCCGTCGACCTCCACCAGGTGGATCGGGCCGTGTGTGGCCGACACCAACCTGAAGCGCCGCCCGTTGACTGTCATCTGGCTGCTGTGAGTGTCGAATCGCTCGACTTCGACGTCGACGGGGTGCACCTCACCCCCGGCGGAGATGCCGACCCGGAACCGTTTCGGGCCGACCCGCGCGACGTGCACCCGGTAGCTGGCGCCGCGGAGCTTGAGGTCCAACGGACGGCTGGTCTCGTGCTGCGCCTGCGGTCGCCCGCCATGCGCGGTGGACAGCAGCCGCTGGCAGCTGACCTGCTCCTCGTCCTGGTACGCCTCGATCGCGGCCGCGGCCAGGGCGATCGCGGAGTGCCGGCGCCCCACCAGGCGACCCTGGGCGCGCACCCGTTCGATCCAGCCGGTGTCGGCGCTCGCGTCGATCACCTCGGGCTGGTCGAGCAGGTCGAGCACGAAGCTCTTGTTGGTCACGCCACCCTCGATGATCACCGTGGTCTCGGCCATCGCGCGGCGCAACCGGCCCAGCGCCTCGTCGCGGTCGCGACCGTACGCGATGATCTTCGCGATCATGGAATCGAAAACGGCCGGGATGCTGTCCCCCTCGCTGACGCCGGTGTCCACCCGGATGCCGGGACCGGCGGGCAGCGCCAGCCGCGCGATCCGGCCGGGCGAGGGGGCGAAGTCGCGGTCCGGATCCTCGGCGTTGAGCCGCGCTTCGATCGCGTGGCCGCTCTCGGCCGGCTGCGTGCCCTCCAGCCTGCCGCCGCTCGCCACGTGCAGCTGCAACTTGACCAGGTCGGCGCCGGTGGTGATCTCGGTGATCGGGTGCTCGACCTGCAACCGGGTGTTGACCTCGAGGAACGCGAACAGCTTCTCACCGGGGTGGTACAGGAACTCGACGGTGCCGGCGCCGCAGTAGTCCACGGCCAGCGCCAGCCGTACCGCTGATGTCTTCAGCTCGGCTGTCTGCTCCGCGGTCAGCACCGGAGAGGCCGACTCCTCGATGATCTTCTGGTTACGCCGCTGCACCGAGCAGTCCCGGACCCCGAGCGCCCACGCGGCGCCCTGCCCGTCGGCGATCACCTGGACCTCCACGTGCCGGGCCCCGGTGACCAGCCGTTCCAGGAAGACCACGCCGGAGCCGAAGGCCCGTAGCGCCTCCTGACTGGTGCGCTCGTACGCGTCGGCCAGGTCCTCCGCCGAGGCGACCATGCGGATGCCCCGCCCGCCTCCCCCCGCGGTCGCCTTCAGCATCAGCGGGTAGCCGATCTCATCGCCGACCCGCAGCGCGTCATCGAGGGTGGCGACCTCGCCCCGGCTCCACGGCGCGACCGGGACGCCCACCTCCTCGGCGATCAGCTTCGAGCCGATCTTGTCGCCGAGCTTGCGCATCGCCTCCGCGCTCGGGCCGACGAAGGTGACCCCGATCTTCTCGCACAACTCGGCGAAGGCCGGGTCCTCGGCGACGAACCCCCAGCCGACCCATGCCGCGTCGCACCTGGTCTCCACCAGCGCCTGCTCCAGGACCGCGTAGTCGAGGTACGGGCGCGCGGACGCGGGACCCAGCAGGTGGGCGAGATCCGCTTCCCGCACGAAGGTCGCGTTGCGGTCCGCGTCGGTGTAGAGGGCGACGGTCTCGATCCGGTCCCCGGTTTCCGCTGACAGATCCCGTACGGCGTGGATGAGCCGCATCGCAGCCTCTCCACGGTTGACGATGGCGACACGACTGAACACCGGCGGAGCCTCCAACTACCCACGTATAAGGCGACGTCCGGGCACGGAGCGCCGCCTGCACCTGTCTTAGCTTGCTCGATTACCGCTGGCTACACCAAATGTCCCGCATCACGTAACGCGAAACAGCTGGGTTATGGAAACCAACGCGAGCAATGTCGTCGATGCCCGCCTCGATGCTCAGGCGGTCGTGGCGCCACACGATGACCGTGACCCAGCCATGGACTGGACGATCTGGATCGGGTTGCCGTCCGGGTCGGCCGTCCACGCGATCAACAGCCGGTCCAGCCACACATGGGGAGCGGCGAGGGCGGGCGCCCCGTCCGCGATCAGGCGGTCGAACGCCGCGTTGGTGTCATCGGTCCAGAGGATCACGGCGGCGCGTTGACCCTGGGCGATGGGTTCGAGGCCGTGATCGTCACGGCTGGAGGTGACAGCGGCGATGCCGATCTTGTATCCATCTAGGGCGAGGTCGATGTGGATGGGCTCGCCGTCTGCGGGCGTCCGGAAGGTCTCGGCAAACCCGAGCCGGGCGTAGAAGGCGGCGGCACGCGGGAGATCGTCGCTGAAGAGAATCACCTGAGGGGTCCGGAAGATCGACATGCGGCGACGCTACCGGCGCCGCCCTGCTGGTCTGGTTTCTGCCGGCCGCCTCCGCGCTGCAGACGCGGCTCGGGGCGGCCGCTGCGCCACCTTCCGGATCGACCGGGAGTCGGATCATCGATCGGAGTCAGATGGTGGCAGTCTCAGCGAAGCTGACCAACTGGGCAGGCAACATCACTTTCAGCGCGCTTCGCACACACCAGCCGACCTCACTCGACGAGCTGCGCCGGTTGGTCGCCGGCAGCCCCCAGATCCGTGCGGTCGGCAGCGGGCACTCCTTCAGCGCGGTCGCTGACACCCCCGGCGACCTGGTGGCCCTCCACCGGCTGCCACGCACGGTGCAGATCGACCGGCTCGCCGCCACCGCGACTGTCTCCGGCGCCATCACGTACGCGGAGTTGGTCGGTCAGTTGAACCAGGCCGGTTTCGCGTTGGCGAACCTGGCGTCGCTGCCGCACATCACGGTGGCCGGAACGGTGGCCACCGGCACCCACGGCTCCGGCTCGGCGCAGCGCTGCCTGTCGGCTGCGGTGTCCGCGCTGCGGCTGGTGGGGCCGGACGGCGACGTGGTCGATCTGCGGCGGGACGCCGACGGCGAGCGGTTCGGTGGGTGCGTGGTCTCCCTCGGCGCCCTGGGCATCGTCACGGACGTGACGCTGGACCTGGAGCCGGCGTACCAGATGACGCAGCGGGTCCGGGTCGGAGTCCCGCTCGCTGACGTGGCGCGCCGCCCGTACGAGGTGCTCGACGCCGCGTACAGCGTCAGCGTGTTCACCGACTGGCGCGCCGACGACGCCCTCGTCTTTCTCAAGCACCGCACCGATCAGCCGGCCGTCACGTGGGACGGGGGTCGTGACGCCGCCGAGATGACGCATCCGGTGCGAGGCATGCCCACCGACTCGTGCACCGCCCAACTCGGCGTGCCCGGATGGTGGCACGAGCGGCTGCCGCATTTTCGGCCTGACTCCGTCCCGGGTGTCGGCGACCAGTTGCAGTCCGAGTACTACCTGCCACGCGCCGCCGCCCCGGACGCGTTCGCCGCGCT
>JBOGDL010000501.1:0-5194 GCA_050701815.1 Micromonosporaceae bacterium
GCTCGTCGGCCTCCCACAGCAGGTGCGGCACACCGTCGACCTCCAGACGCCGCGCTGGACGGCCGGTCGCCTCGTCTCCCCACGGCGCCAACAGGTCCGCGCATTTGGCCAGCGCCGCGGGCGAGTCGGACGGCGACTCGCACGACACCAACGCGTGCAGTTCCTCGATCATCTCCGATGACCGGCGCCGCGCCAGCTCACGTAGCCCATGGTGTGCCACCTGAGACCCCCATTCAACACTTGTCGCAGTCGTAGAAATTCGGTATACCCGGGACGCTTGGCGACACACACCACCGGGTGATCTAAGGTCGCGTGGCCACCGCCAGCAGGTGCGAGCTGGCAGCGAGCAGGGCCGGATGCTCCTCGGCCAGCCGCGCCGCAACGAGCGCCGCCCGAAACAGGGATGAGTCAGCAGACGCCTCGCCAGCCCGCAACTCGACTCCCTTCAGGATTGACCATCCTGGGCCTTCTACGCCGTAGAGCGTGACCTCGCTCAGTCCGGCCGCCCGCATCTCGTCCTCCAGCTCGGCGACGGTGTGCAGGTACGCCCTGGTGAAGCCCCGAGCGCCGTCCACGAGGCCGGTTCGCGATGTCTCAGCGACACGTTCGCTCAGCCCCGGCTGCGCCAGGAGTGTCGTTGCCACCTGGTCGAAGATAGGCGCGTACCGATTGATCACGGCTACGGCCAGCAGGCCGCCCAGCCGGGTCACCCGGTACGCCTCCACCAGGGCGCGCACCCGGTCAGCCCGTTCCTGAAGGTGGTAGAGCGGGCCCATCAACAGGGCGACGTCGTACGAAGAATCCGGGGCGGTCAACCCGCGCGCGTCCCCAATCTCGGCGGTCACACCGTCCCGTGCGGCCTGCTCAACGTGTCGGGCCACGGGGTCGATCACGTGCACCTGGTAGCCGTCCCGCGAAAGCCACCGGGAGTGTGTCCCTGGCCCTCCCCCGATGTCGACAACACTCGCGGGCGCCGGGGGCAGATGGCGGCGCAACAACTCTTGGGTACGGGTCATCTCCAGAACGCCATCACCGGACGAGGTGAGCCGCCCCGCCTCGTCGAATCTGGATTCGTAGTAATCCACGACCTCGGACGGCACTTGAGGCGCTAGCGTCATGAGCAGATGCTCACCGTCGGTGTATCTGTTGTCCACTGAGATACCTCCCGACGGCAGCCGGCGGCGCAGTGGGGATGAGGTGACCATGCCTGTGCAGCTCAACCACACGATCGTCCACGTACGGGACAGGCAGTCCTCAGCAGCGTTCTGGACCGACATCCTGGGGTTGCCGCCGGCGAAGCCGTACGGCCCCTTCCTGGTGGTCCAAGCCTCGAACGAGGTGTCACTCGACCTGATGGACGATCCCCGCCCGAGCCGGCAGCACTACGCGTTCCTCGTCTCCGAGAACGACTTCGACGAGATCTTCGGCCGGATCACCGAGCGCGGGCTGCCGTACTGGGCGGACCCTTTCCACCGTCAACCGGACCAGATCAACCACAATGACGGCGGCCGAGGAGTGTACTGGGACGACCCGGACGGGCACAGCCTCGAGATCATCACCCGCCCGTACGGCGGCTGACACCCATCGCGGCGTCACATCAGCTCGAAAGCGGGAAGCCGGCCGGGTACCGTCTGCCTTCGTGCCGGAACCGGAAACCAGCTGGGCTCGGGTGGCTCGGCTTGATGTCGACCGGACGCTGCGGCTGCTTGCCGACACCACCGGATTGCACCTGACACCCGACGATCTTGGGCAGGGCTCGCCTGCCCACATCAAGGTGTCGACTGCGAGCGCGCGTCGGTTGAACCGCTCTTTCGGACCCCCGCACGCTGAGCGGCGCCGAGGCCACCGGACCGTCGGGACCTCGGTCCGGTGGTCTCGGCGCAGGTTCAAGACCTGACGGCGCCGTCAGTAGCCGCCCCCGTCCCCCTTGCCGGTGACAGTGATCGCGGTGCGAATCCCCTCGCCCTTCATGCCTGGCTTGCAGGCGCCCTCGTACTTGCCTTTTTTGAGTTTCACCGTCAGGTTGCGGGTGGATCCGGGGGCGATGTCCTCGACCTCGCTCACCACCTTCTCGCCCTCGTACACGTAAAACTCGGTGACCTGTTTGCCGTCGTTTTTCACCGCGAAGGTGTGGGTTCCGGCAGTCAGCGACGTATCGGCGATCTCGCACTTCTTGTCTGTTGCGGTAACCGCGACCTTCTCTTCAGAGCCGCCGCCGCCCCCGCCGTAACCGCCGCAACCGGCAGAAGCGATCAGACCTACGGCGACGAGCGCTGCGGCACGGCGAAAACGCATAGCAAGAGTCCTCTCCACTTGTCCAGGGTGTGCTTTGAGAATCCCAGGAGTGACGCCTGACCAGGGGGTTTTCACACCAGCTCAGTCCTTGGCACGGGCGGCGCCGCCCGTCGCGGCGTCGTCAGCCGTCGCGGCGCGGGTTGTCGCAGCCGGCCCCTGGGCAGCCGGCGGCGCGGTCGGTCGGCTCGGGAGCAGGAACAGCACGAGCACCGGCACGAGGTACCCGAGATAGCCGATCACCTCAGGCCATGACGGCGCCGCCACCACGTTGAACATGCCGGTGAGCAGCGAGCCGTACCAGCTCTGCTCGTCGTAGACCCCGGAGATGTCGAACGCGATGTCGTTCATGCCTCCCAGCACGCCGGCTTCTTGGAAGTCGTGGATCCCG
Source organism: Micromonosporaceae bacterium (assembly GCA_050701815.1). Classification (GTDB taxonomy): domain Bacteria; phylum Actinomycetota; class Actinomycetes; order Mycobacteriales; family Micromonosporaceae; genus WHSM01. The sequence goes on from JBOGDL010000501.1 coordinate 2,684, forward strand.
TACCGGAGGATGCCGGCGGCGACGAAGATCAACAGGACGCCGGTCCACGCGAAGAACCGCGCCATGTTGATCCGCACCGCTCCCAGGTAGAGGAGCGCCCCCAGGCCGATCGCGGTGGCGACTCCGAGCGTGAGACCGCCCAGGGCCTGCAGCGAGGACCCACCTTGCGCGGCGCCCAGGAAAAGCACCGCGGTTTCCAGCCCCTCACGCGCAACCGCGAGGAACGCGACCACGCTGACCGCGACGGGGCCGACCGCGATCGCTTCATCCAGCTTCGTGTGCAGCTCATGCTTGATGGTGCGGGCAGCACGCCGCATCCAGAAGATCATCCAGGTCACGAAGACCACCGCGACCACTGAGATCACCGCCTCGAACAACTCCCGCTGCCGGTACGTGTCGAGGTTCGTCCACAGGTACGTGAAGGCGCCCGCCACCGCGATGCTGAGCAGCACCGCGACCCCGACCCCGGACCAGACGTGACGCAGCAGGTGGCGCCGCTCGGATTTCACCAGGAAGGCCACCAGGATGCTGACCACGAGTGTCGCCTCGAGGCCCTCCCGGAGGCCGATCAGGTAGCTGGCCAGCACGGCGGGCCTCCCATCGGCCGGAGTGATAAGGCAAACCTCACTTAGGTGAGGCACACCTTACTCGCGGCCGCAGGCCTCACGTCAAGACTTCTCCGGCGAATAGGCGCCACCAGGTCGCTGGCCGACACCACCCACGAAGGAGCGGACGCCGAACCGCGCGCGGGTGCGGGCAATACGGATGGCTGTGACCCGGGCGGCGGTGCGATCAGCGATGAACAGCCCAGAACGCGACTGCGGCGCCACGTCCAGGAAACTCTCGCTTCCTGGCGTGGCGCCCGCTAGCCGCCCCCCTCAGTGTGCGATCTGGTGCGCCTTGCGACTCTCCGGCAACGCCAAGAGTCCGACGCCGATCGCAACGACTCCGAGGATCCATGACGTGTACGCCGCCACCATCGTGTCGGTGTAGGCGAACACCCATGGAGAAATGAACATCAGCACGCCGAGAGCCGCGTGAATGTACTCGCTCGCCATCGCGGCGGGGTCATACAGCGACCACAGCGAGGCCAGAGCCAGCAGCGCGCCGAGGACGATCATCGTCCACGTGCCCCCCATACCTGGGTACGACCACAAAGGGGTCAACGCAAGCAGGACCCCTGCGGCCAATGCCACATAGTCTTGCCAGCGCGTCCACTTCTTCATGACACACCTCCAGGTGCGGGACGTATCCACTCCGACAATCCCAACCCTGCTCTCGGTTGACGACCCCACAAAGGGTCGAAGGGCCCCACCGAAGCGACTCTCGCGCCCCGTCGGCACGGACCTTGGCCTCCGGGCCCGCCCGGCTCATCCCGGCGCGTCAGATCCGCCGCGATGATCACGGCCGCCCCTCAGGCGACCTCGCCGCACCTCAACCCCTCGGCGGCGCTGGCATCGACCTCCTGAGCGGGTGACTCACCAGCGTGGTGGCGCGGGTGCGCCTGAGCATGCTCCGCGGTCGAAAGTCCCGGCGCGAGGTGCCGTACGGCCATAGTGGCTGAGGCCATCGTTCGACGGGCTGACCCGATGCCCGGTCCATCGGCGGCTCAGGTATCAGAGCCCGGTTGCGGCGGCAGCGGGAAGCGCAGGTCCGCGGCGGCCGCGTGCTCCCGTAGCGGAGTCTCAGCCATCACATGCTCGACGCTGCCTCCGGTGTCGATCACCGCCTCGACGAGCTCATCGATCACGTCACCGGTCTTGCGGGTCGGTTGACCGCAGACGCCGCACCGGTCCCCGCCCACGGCGAGCCAGCCCGAGTCGTCGCAGACCACGCCTGGCGCGGTGACGCCGTCCTGGACCAAGAGGTGCTGGACAGCGGCGACCGAGCCGGCCCACAGCGACTGCTCAAGCCCGACCACCGCGTTGCCGCCGGCCGCCTCCTTGGCAAACAGCTCCGCCACCCAGCGCCGCTCTTCGTCACGCTCGTGGCGGTCGATGATCGCGTCTGCGCTCGCGCGCACATCCGCGACGGTCGCGGTGTTGGGGTCGATCGCGAATGTGCCGGCCACGCGCTCCCGGAGCTGGTGCGGCAGGAATTCGAGGAACAACGGCACCTCGTGGTCATGCCCACCAACCACCAGGTGCTCAAAGCGGCCAGCTTTGTGGAAATCTTCCAGCACCGCCGCGACTTTGCGGAAATGCTTCTTGGCAAGCTCTTCGTCCTTGTTGTGGACGCGGTGCTCGTGAAGCCCCTGCGCCCCGGCGTAGTCGGGCTTGCGAAGCGCCTTGTCCAGCACCTTGTTGGTCTCGGTGATCGCGCCCTGGTAAAGCTCCCAGGTGCGTGCGGTCTCCTTGTCCACCACCAGGACGCAGGTGCGGTGGAACTCGTCGAGCACCCCCAGCATGGGCCGCACCCAGGGGGTGGCGTCGACCGCGATCCGGTCGCGCACCCGGCGGGGCAGCTCGACCTCTTCGTAGAAGCTCTTGCCGCTGCAGGAGAAGATCGCCA
>JBOGDL010000502.1:0-3299 GCA_050701815.1 Micromonosporaceae bacterium
GCGGCAGCTCGTCGGCCACGTCCCCGGCGAAATCGCATTCGCCGCGTTCGATCACCTCGTCGACCAGCAGCCTCGCACGGCGGGCGATCATGTCGGAGAAGCGCCGGATCTTGCCTGGCGTGAACGCTTTGCTCACGGTCTTGCGCAGCACGTTGTGTTGCGGAGGATCCATGTTGAGCAGCATCTGCCGGGTGAAGTCGAGATCCTCCGGCTCCGGATCGCGAAGCTGGGTGCAGCCCAATTGCGCGGAGAAGTCCTCGGGGGTACGGCTCACATGTCGTACGTCATCGTGGCGCGTCACCGCCCAGAAGCCAGACCCCTCGGGCCACCCGAGCAAGGCAGGCTCTTCCTGCCAGGAGACCGGCGCCGTGGCTCGCAACTGGGCAAAGGTCGAGTACGGGATGCCGTGTTCGTAGCTACGAGGATCGAATACGTCGACCGTGACAGTCACAGCTTGCTCCGAAGGCTCATGAAGGGGTCGAGGGACACGAACCCAGAGCATTCAATGTTCTTGATTGAGCCGCAAGTGCGGCGGCCCCGAGAACTGACATGACTGCCGAACTCCGCAGAGCCGGACTCCGCGCGGATCTTGGCGGGCGCCTCTTGCCGCCAGAAAGCTGCCGACGAGCCTTGCTCAGGAGGCGAGCTTGGAGAACTGCTGAGCCAGCGCCGACTTGCGGTTGGCGGCCTGGTTCTTGTGGATCACGCCCTTGCTGGCAGCCTTGTCGAGCTGTCGGGAAGCGGCCCGCATCAACACATTGGCCTGCTCAGCGTCGCCCGCTTCGGCCGTCTCCCGGAACTTGCGCACGGCCGTCTTCAGTGAAGACTTGACAGACTTGTTGCGCAGCCGCCGCTTCTCGTTCTGGCGGTTGCGCTTGATCTGGGACTTGATATTCGCCACGCGAAAGCCTCGGCTCGGGTGAGTTGGATTGCGGACCACGCACGCGCGACTTCACGTTCGCACACGCGACGTAGAAGATTACCAGGCGGGCGGGTAGCCGACCAAAAGCGCCCCAGGTGGGTCGCAGTCTTGCGAGGCAGCCACCCCTCGCACCCATGGCGAGACCCTGGCTTCTTCAGCGCCCGAGGATCAAGAAGATGATGCCCCCGAAGGCCACCAGGACTGGGACGAACAGCATGACCAAGAAGATCCGGCCGAGACTCTTCACGGGCATGTGGCCGATGGCGCCCGGCATTAACAGGAGGTATGGCGCCGCGTAGTAGACCGGCGTCGGGACACGCGGCCGGGTGTTGATGTCCGTTTCGGCGATGCCGCTGATCCACGGCCACCAGCGATGGGCCAGAACAATTTTCAGTCGATGGATGCCCGGTGGCGGCAGCGGTAGGTGGGTTCTCACCCCAGGCCAGGGGAAACTCGCGACCATTGACAGCAGCCTTCGGCTCGCGGAACCAGTAGGAGCGAGAGGCGAGGGCCGGGTAGGACGTGTGCACGGTGATTACCCCAGGAAGGTGCGCCCACGGTGGGGGTGGAGTGAGCGTGCGGTCTTGTGTCGATCCCGCGATGACCCACGCGGCGCGCAGCAGCATCAAGATCGTTGTTGCCACGGGCAGCCAGAGCGGCCAGCCGAACTCGTGTGAAAAGAACCCGAGACCGTAGCTGGCTACAAAGGAGGGGAGGAGCAAGGCAAGGAGGACAGAGCGCTCGCCCGGGCAATCCTCGGGCTGGTAACCGAGGGCGCTCTGGCCGTACCACCAGGCTTCGGCGTGGTACACCGGCGGCGCCGGCGTGTGCCGGTTGTCGATGAAGATCGTGGGGCCGGGGGCGCGTGTGAAGCGGTTGTGCACCGTGACCTGGTGCATACCGGGAGGAAAGGGCACGTAGTTGACCCCCCACGCCAAGGGAACGCGGTGGCCGTTGATCGTGGCCACGAGGGTGCGCAGCTGGCGGGGGAGTAGCTTGCGGGCGCTTCGGGTGTGGAGCAGGAGCGTGCCAGGCGGCTGGCTCGGCTGCATGGCAGCGGATCGTAGCGACGCTGTGTAAGCGTTCGGTACGGAGATCAAAAGGGTTGTTTCGGGTGCGCGCCGCTTCGCCGGCTCTACGTGCGGATCCTGGACCTGCTGCGTCTTACCGCACGCTTGGCTGCCGAGCGCTGGGCCCTGCGCCCAACGACGTCAGCCCGGATCGTCCTGCCCCGACTTGACGTACCAGTAGGCAAGGAGTAGCTGGACCAGGATTGCCGGGATCAGCATTGGCGTGACCCCGGCCAGGCCCATGACCACAAAGAGAACCGTGCTTGACACGTGAACCAAGATGGCGACGTCCTCGCCGGGGCATCGCAGGTTCTCATGGCTCAGGGCGGTGGGCCAGATGTTGCCCCAGGATTCGGCGAGATACACGGGTCGAGCGGGGCCATAGCGGTTGTCGACTGTCAATGGGGCGGAGGCAAGGATGTTGTTCGTTCGGACGCTGATGTGGTGCACGCCAGGGGGACATGGCACGTGGTTCTTGCCCCACCGCAAGGCCACCCTGTAGCCGTTGATGACCACGAACGGTTTTGAGAGCGGCCCTGAGATGGAGTAGAAGGGCACCGCGGGGTGCTTGGCGTGGATCACCAACGTGTCGTCCGGCCATGCCGAGGCGGGACGCAGGATCGGAGCCGCCTCCGCCGCGTCACGTTGCCATTCGATGGTGTTTCCCGAGGCTGGAATGCGGCCGCGGTCTCGTCTCGACGCCACTAGGACCCATGCCGCACGTGCTGCGATGAGGGGCGCCGTGGCCAGCGGCAGCCAGCGCAGCCAGCCGAGTCCGTCAAAGCCAAGCAGGCCCCATCCGACCAGGCCGGGCAGGCACCAGATCAAGGCCAGGACGGCAGTGAGCTCACCCGGGCACTCCACGGGTTGGTGGCTGAGGGCGCTCCGTCCGAGGCACCAAGCCTCGGCGTAGTACACCGGTGGCGCTGGAGTGTGCCGGTTGTCGATGAAGATTGTGGGGCCGGGAGCGCGGATGGAGCGATTGTGCAACCTGAGCTGGTGCGTCCCTGGTGCGAGGTGTACCCGGTTGGCCCCCCACTTCAGGGACACGCTTTGGCCATTGACGTCAGCCACCGGGGTGCGCCGCTGGCGGGGGAGGAGCTTGCGGGCGCTTCGAGTGTGGATAAGGAGGACGCCAGGCGGTCGGTCTGGCTGCATGGGGGCGGATCGTAGCGACACGCTGTAAGCGTTCTGTTCGAAGTGAGAAAGGTGTGAGTCGCGGGTGCTCCATGTCGGCGGACGCCGGTGGGCATGGAACTATGGATGGCGGTCAGCGACACCGTTGACACTGGCTCCGCAGCCAACGC
>JBOGDL010000503.1:0-8590 GCA_050701815.1 Micromonosporaceae bacterium
CCAGCACGACGATGTCGGTGAACGTGCCACCGCACTCGGCGCCAATCCGCATCCCGCTTCGCTCCTCGCGCATGTCAGTCAGTAACTCGGCGGGGAGATCGCCCACAGCACCCGTGCCGGAGCATCGCCGGTCGCGGTGACCCGGTGCGGCTCCCGGCTCGAGTACGTGATCGAGTCCAGCGCTCCGAGCCGGTGGGTGCGGGAGCCGATCACCACTTCCACGTCGCCTTCGACCACCAGCAGCAGCTCCTCGGAGTCACCGTGGCTGTACGGCTCGACACCGGTGGAGCCACCGGGCTGCAAGGTCCCCAGGAACACCTCGAGGTGTTGGAACCGCTGCGGGGTGAGCCGGGACTTGCGAGCCCGGACTCCGAAGCTGAGGCCCTGCCGCTCGGTGAACCGGCTCACGGCGGGCTCGGCGGCCCAGCTCTCAACAAACAGGTCGCCCACGCTCAACCCGAGCACGTCCGCGATCTTCTGCAAGGTCGCCACGCTGCCGGAGTGGACGCCGCGTTCGAGCTGTGAGATGAAGCCCTCGGAGAGGCCGGTTGCCGCCGCGACATCACGCAGAGTCATGCGCTTGGCGTGGCGTCTGCGGCGAAGCCGCTTGCCGATCCCGTCCGGCTCATCGTCGGCTTCTGCAGCAATCCCCGAGGTCATGCCGGCCGACGGTACAGACTGCTATTGCAGACCACAAGAGACCAAAGGAAATACCTCAGAACTCTGAGGCCCATTGCAGCGCCAACGAAGTGGCGCTGTCACTCATTGTGATCGTGGATCGCAATTTCTCGCCGGGAGCCTGGGGGTCACCCGCCACCGGAGCCGTCTGCCGCTTGTGGAGCAACTATCCACGGAATGCCAGCTGGCTCAGCCAGGGAGCAGCCGCTCTCTCAACGGAAGGCGGAGTGGCCGGTGAGCGCCTGGCCGATCATCAGCTGGTGCACCTCGGACGTGCCCTCGTACGTCAGCACCGACTCCAGATTGTTCGCGTGCCGCATCACCGGGTACTCCAGCGTGACGCCGTTGGCGCCGAGCAGGGTGCGGCACTCCCGGGCGATCACGATCGCCTCCCGCACGTTGTTCAACTTGCCCAGGCTCACCTGCTCGGGCCGCAGCGAGCCCTGGTCCTTGAGCCGCCCCAGGTGCAGCGCCAACAGCATCCCCTTGTCCAGCTCCAGCGCCATGTCCGCCAGCTTCAACTGCGTCGCCTGGTACGCCGCGAGCGGCTTGTCGAAGATCTGGCGCTCCCGGGTGTAATCGATCGCGGTCTGCAGGCAGTCCCGAGCCGCGCCCAGAGCGCCGAACACGATCCCGAACCGCGCCTCGTTCAGGCACGAGAGCGGCCCCGACAGACCCGCCGCCTCCGGCAGCATCGCGCCGGCCGGCAGCCGCACACCGTCCAACACCAGCTCTGAAGTCACCGACGCGCGCAGCGACATCTTCTTGGTGATCTCGGGCGCGGAGAAACCCGGCGTGTCGGTCGGCACCACGAAACCACGGATCCGGTCGTCGGTCTGCGCCCACACCACCGCCACGTCCGACACCGAGCCGTTGGTGATCCACATCTTCGTGCCGTCGAGGACCCAGTCGGAGCCCTCCTTACGGGCGCGGGTGCGCATCCCGCCCGGGTTGGAGCCGAAGTCGGGCTCGGTCAACCCGAAACACCCGATCGCCTCGCCCGCGGCCATCCGCGGCAGCCACTGCGCCTTCTGCTCGTCCGAGCCGTGCCGGTGGATCGCGTACATCGCCAGCGAACCCTGCACCGAGACCAGGGAACGGATCCCGGAGTCGCCCGCCTCCAGCTCCATGCACACCAACCCGTACCCGGTCGCGCTGGCGGCGCCGTAGTCGGGCAGGTGCATCCCGAGCAGGCCCAGCTTCCCCAGCTCTCGGGCCAGCTCCCGCGCCGGGATCGACGCCGACTCGTACCACTCGGGCAGGTGCGGCCGGATCCGGTCGTCGACGAAGCGGCGGACCGTGTCCCGGACCGCCCGCTCCTCCTCCCCGATCAACCCTTCAACATCCAGCATGCCGAGCGCAGTCTGCGGAGGCGCCGCAGCGGAACGATGAGCAGGTGGCATTGCAGTCTCCAGACACGGGTTCTCTATGCCCAAGGTAGGCCACTGGTCGGCCAACGTCTGAACAAACCGGGGCCCGCTGTCACCCCTGGACGTGATCAGCGAACTGCGCAGGTCAGTCGACCTTGACACTGTCGACGACAGCGCGGGCCGCCGCGGTCACGTTGTCGACGGAGGATTCGTCGACCTTTCCGGTTGCGGTGTACCGGATCTTGACGATCACGTTGGCCCGGCGTGCCAGCAGCATCACCACCGAGTTGTCGGTGTCGGTCGCCCGCAGGGCCTGATCGCCGACACCGGATGCCGGAGCAGGCGTTCCGCCGAAGAAGTACTCGCGCTCGGAGTCGAAATCCTCCCGCGCCAGCGCGGTGGCGCTCTGGTCACTGGCCCGATCCCAAAGCTGGATGCCAACCGTCAGCGACACGCCGTGGCGGTTCCGCCACGCGCAATACGAGTCGCCCGCGCCGGAGTCCTGCTGATGGTCATTGACCTCAGCGACCCCATTGGACACCAGCTGTGGGGCGATGTCTTCGGTGACCGCGCAGGCATGGGGCAACGTGGTGGCCACGTGCTGGCCCGGCCACCACGGCTCGAGCCACGGTCGGGTGAGGAACAGCGTCATCGCCAACACGATCACCAGCGGGATGCTGTAGACGATGCGCATCGCACGCTGGGACACCGGCTCGGTGATCGCCGGCGGCTCGGGCGTGCGCTGCGCGGCGAGCGCCCGCATTTTCTCCGCGTACGCCTGAAATTCGGGTTCGCGCGCCAGCAGCCCTTCCCGGGGTGCGGCCAGCGAGATCTGTTTTCCGGTCTTGCGAGCGACTTGTAGAACCCGCCCGAACATCGTCGGGGTGATGACGAAACGGTCGACGTCCGCCCAATCGATCGTCATCGTCCGCACCATCATCCGATTGCGCAGTCCATCCGGACCCGCTTCGGTGCGCCCTCTGCTCAGCTTCAGCGCGAGCAGCGCAAAGAGAATGGCAGGAGCGACCGGGTGCGCGAAGTAGACCATCCAGGCCTCGGATCGAAACGCCAGGTAGCTGAGCACCAGGCATGCCGCCGCAGCGGGAAGCAACCACCACAGTGGTCGCCGCGACGGCCGCAGCGAGAACGGCGTGGCCGGCGCCTCTGCCAACTCGACCGGAGTCTGCGGGAGACCCAGCGACTCGACCCCGGCCCGCTGCCGGATCACCTCCACCACGTCGTCGAACGCAAGGCCATCGGAAGCAACGTCGCCGTCGCGGATCGCGGCCATGATCGTCCTGGTCCCGTCACGGCGCACGATCTGCACCACCCGCGGCGGTGACTCCATCCCGGTCACCGCCGCGATCTCCGACCACGGGATGAACAAGGTTCGCACCGGGCCCCGATTGTGGATCCCATCCGGGCCGATCACGGTGCCGCTGGCTGCCGTGACCCAGACCAGCCAGGCGGCCAGCCCGAAAAAGAAGGCCGCCAGCAGACCCAGCCACGGGCTGGCGAGCACCGCGCCCACCGCGACAGCCCCACCCATGGCGCCCAACATGATGATCATCGCGAGCACGGGCTTCCAGGCCAACCGACGTTCGATGGTCAGCGGAGCCGCCTCAGCTGGACCAGCGCTCTCCGGGCGGTGTCGCGCTAACTCCGCCTCGATCACCGCGACAGCCTGCTCCAGGCTGACCCGGCTCCCGTCTGGTCGCCAGCCCACAACGTTGGGCAACCCCACCATCCGACCGTCCCGGCGAATCAGGATCAGGGCTCGCGGCGGTCCGGTCATCACCCGGGCGATCTCAGACCAAGCAATCAGCTCCCTGCCGAAGCCTGAGCTGCGCCGAACCCCATCGGGTCCGATCTCGGCGCCCACGCGCGTACGCGCGACCCCCACGATCACCAGCGCCAGGCTCAGCGCTCCCACCACTGTGACGATCCAGTTGCCCACCCGCGCTCCAGAGCCAGCGAACCCGATCGCGATGACTCCCAACACGATCCATGGCGCCAGCCCGGACGTCCTGGGACGGAGCATGAGGCGGGTCGCGTCAGCCGATGACACGCGTGTTTTCATGGTCGTCCTTCGCGGCGGGCTCATGGGGGATCGAAGCGGAGCGTAGCGACAGGGCGCTACTCCGCGGAAAGCGCCGTCACGGCGTCGCCGACCTGGATCGTGCCCGGCTCAACGGGGACCAGCCTGACCCCGAACCACACCTTCCCGTCCCCGCTCCGGCGCCGAGCCAGAGTGCGGATCGGCTCCTTGCCGCGCCGCAACGTCACCGGGTCGACAGTGGTCATCACGCAGCGGTCGCATCCGGAGGCGACCCGGAACCTCAGCTCTCCGACCCGAACCTCGGCGTAGTCGTCCTCGGCGAACGGCGCCTCGCCGTCGACCACCAGGTTGGGCCGGAAGCGAGCCATCACCAGCGGATCCGGCGCCCTCTCGCCGCGGGCGCGGGCTTCCTCGGCGACCCACCTGTCCAGCTGGTGCAGCGAGGCCTGTGTGGTCATCAGCAAGGGCGCCGCGTCAGCCAGGCTGACCACCTCGCCGGGGCGTCCACCGTGCCTGGCCGCCACGGCTCTGCGCTCCGGATCGTCCAGCCACACCAGCCGCACCGGCTCTCCTAGCAGCTCGGAGAACCAGGCGTCGCCAGCGGCGCCGGCGGGCACCGCATGGTCCAGCTGCGAGAACGCCACCGGCATCGGGTCGCCGCTGTCGGATGGCGCCGCGATCGCGAGCGGAGCCCCCATTCCAGCCGCATGCACCGCGATGCCACCGCCCGCGACCGGGGTCGCGGAAACCCGCAGCAAACCAGGGTGGGTGCGGGCTGTCACCTTCGCTCCGGAAGAGTCGACCACGGCCCAGCGCCGGTCGCCGCACAGACCCCATCGCTGCACCTCGGCCCGCTGCAGCGTCAAACCGCCGGTGGACTTCACGGGATAGATCGTGATGCCCAGCACCCGCACGTCATCCCCCCTCCCGCAGGCCGTCCCACGGCTGCCTTCACGGCCCCCGCACCGGCGCCGACACCAGTGTGAGTCACCAGGCAGCCGCGGTGGGTGCTCACACGTCCGTGTCCAGTCGGTCACGAGCGCTGTCCACCGGGTCAAGCGCGGCGGCGTCGGCGGCACGCCGGACTCGGGCAGCGGACGCCACCACCGCGGCGGCCGCAAAACAGACCGCGGTCAAGCCCCAACCCACGGCGTACCTGCCGGTGCTGTCCACCAGCCACCCGAACACCGGCGGGCCGAGCAGCAGGCCACCGAAGAAGGAGCCCTGCATGCGCCCCGAGGCGTGCCCCACAGCCCCCGCCTTGGCGGTGCGGATCACCACCAGGTTCGCCACCCCGTTCATCGCCGCGGCGCTGAACCCCACGCCGGTCGCCCCCAGCCACAGGCCCGTGGGGCCGATCAGCTCGGCGAGACCGATCGCCACGGTGGAGCCGAACCCCACCAGAGCCATCCACCGCAGCATCCGGATGCCCGCGGGCACAGCGCTGGCAGCGGCCTCCACGAACATGGCGCTGGCGATCCGGGACAACACCGCACACACCGCGAGCGCGGCCAGCATGGCGCCGGCCACGCTGAGGCTGATCCCGGCCTTCTCGTGCGCGTACAGCACCAGGTACGTGTTGATCGTCGCCATCCCGGCCCCCACCAGGGCGCTGTAGATCGACAGCCAGGTGACCCTGCCAACGTCGACGGCGCTCCTCCGGAACAGCTTCGGGGGGCGGTGCCGCGCGGTCGCTGGCATGACGGCGACACTGCTCACGCCCACCACGCCCACCGCGCAGCAGGCGAGGAAAGCCGCCTGCCAACCGAAGGCCAACGCGATGCTGGGCAGCGCGGCGCCGGCGAGGAGGGCGCCGACCTGCACTCCGGACTGTTTGACCCCGATCAGCATGGCGTGGGGCTGCGGCAGCGCGGAGATGGCGAAATTAGTGGCCGGGTTGGCCATCGCGCCCGCGGCGCCGCCGATCAGCACGCTGACCACGACCCAGACCAGGTTGCCGGACGCGGCGAAGCTGGCGGCGCCCGCGATCGACAGGACCACCGTCAGCGCAGTCGCCACACGCGCGCCGAAGAAACCCACCCAACGCCCCATCAGGGGCGAGAACACCGCGGCGGCGAGGTAGTAGAAGCCGGTGACCAGGCCCAGATCTGAACGTGAGAGGTCGAACTCAGCGGTCAGCAGCGGCCCCAACGCGCCCAACGCGAACTGCATCAGGCTCGGCACCACCATGGTGAACGCGAGCGCAGTGGCAGTGAGCACGCGGGGCACAGGTGTCGATGATCGCCCCGTCACGATGGTCCAAGGTCCGCAGGGTCGGTCATCACCTCGACCATACGTGGGCCGTCTGCCGCGATCGCTGTGGCCAGCGCTTTTGTGAGCTGGGCCGGGGTTTCGACCCGCTCCGCCGGCACCCCGTGACCCTGTGCGATCTCGGCGAGGTGGGGGCCGGCGATGTCCTTGCCCGGGTAGCGTTCCGCCGCCACGGCGCGCCGGCCGTAGCGGCGCAGCGCGGCGGCGACCGCAGCGTACGACTCGTTGTTGACCACCACGAACGTCACCGGGACGCGACGCCGGGCGGCGACCCACAGCGCCTGGAGGCCGAACTGGAACGAGCCGTCACCGAGCACGGCGACCACCCGCTCCCCCGGCCGCGCGACGGCGACCCCGAGCGCGGCGCCCGTCCCCCAGCCGAGGGCGCCGCACGACGTGGTGACGAGCTGGCTGGCTCGCTGCTGCCGGACCCGTGAGAACAGCGCCGAGTTGGACGTGGTGGCGTCCGCCACAATCGTGACCGGGGCGCCGGCGCTGGCGTCCAGGACCGCCGCGAGCGCATCCATGGTCGCCGCCACGGTGAGCCGATCCTCGAACTGATCGGCGCCACGGCTCACGGTGTCAGCGCCGTGGCTGATCGTGACGCCAGCGGTTGCGTCGACGCGGCCAGGGGCGTCGCGGTGGTGATGCTCCGGGATCGCGGCGAGCAGCTCCGCGAGGATGGCGCGGTGGTCCCCGGTGAGCGTGATGTCCGCGCCGTGGGTTTTGCCGATCTCCACGGGGTCGGCGTTGCTGTGAATCACCGTGGCCTGATCCGGTGGCCCCGGCATGGCGCCGGCCTCGAATTCGTGAAAGCACCGCCCGCCCAGGAAGGCGATCACGTCGGCGTTCACCACGGCCGGCAGCCGGTTGGCGTAGAAGCCGGCGTAGTGCGGGTGGTCGGTGGGAAAGGCGGATCGCTCAAAGGAGCGCCGGTCCTCGTTCACCACCGTGGCGCCGAGCCGCTCGCTGAGGGCCACCAGCAGATCCCAGGCGCCTTCCCGGGCCACGTCAGCCCCGGCGACCAGCAGTGGCCGGCGGGCCTGGCTGAGCGCGGCTGCCGCGGCGGCGACCTGCTCGGTGGCGGGTCGCCCGGCGCTGACCGCGCGGCTGCGACGGGGCGGCGACGCCACCTGTTCGGCCGGCGCCGCCATCAAGTCCTCTGGCAGCCCCAGCCACACCGGGCCTGGCGGGCTGGCGGTGGCGAGCTGGAGCGCGCGGCTGAGGTCCGAGGCGAGTTCCTGGCTGCGCAGGCTCTGCCAGGTCCACTTGGCGTGAGGGGCCGCGAAGCCACCCACGTCCGGGATCGCGGTGAACCCGCGACGGGCCTGGATCACGCTGGCCTTGAGCCCGTTCAGCACCACCACCGGCGAGCGAGCGAGCTGGGCGGCGTACATCGCGCCGAGGCCGTTGGTCAGCCCGACGTTCGTGTGCAGGTACGCGACCCCGGGCACGCCACCTGCGAAGCGGGCGTAGCCGTCAGCCATCGACACCGCCGTCAACTCGTGGGTGGCGAGGCAGACCTCGAGCTCGGGCCGGTCGATCGAGGCGTCCAGGAACGGCGCCTCGGTGCTTCCGGGGCAGGTGAACACGTGCCGCACCCCCCAGGACAGCAGCACGTCGATCAGGGCATGGGCGGCGGTCATCGCTGTGGTCACGAGAGTCGACTCACCAGCTCGTGGGGCCGGGAAGGGCGCTCGGGTCAGTCACATGGGCGATGGTCTGCAGCTCGCTGCACTCCGCAGCGGCGATGAACCCGTGCCGGCGGCCGAGTCCGCTGTGTTTCATACCGCCGAACGGCATCTCCAGGTCTGACGCGCCGAGCCGGTGCGCGTTGACGAACACGGACCCGGTGTCGATCCGGCGCGCCACCGCGTCAGCGTGTGCCGGGTCAGCCGACCAGACCGAGGCGGCGAGGCCGTACTCGCCGGCGTTGGCCAGGGCGACAGCGGCGTCATCGTCCCGGAACGGCAGGATGGGCGCCGCCGGGCCGAACTGCTCCTCGGTCACCAGCGGAGCGTCCGGGTGCACGTCGCTCACCACCACAGGACGCATGAACGCGCCGTTGTCCCAGTGCGCGGTCGCCCCTTGACGTCCGACCTCAGCGACCTGGGCGCCGTGGGATCGGGCGTCCTCCACCAGGCGCCGCACCTTCGCCCGTTGCGCCGCGGTGGTGAGCGGGCCGATGTGAGTGTCCGGGTCCAGCCCGTCA
>JBOGDL010000504.1:0-3004 GCA_050701815.1 Micromonosporaceae bacterium
CGGACACCAATTCCATCAAACGGAATCAGTGATCGGTCAGCCGGCTGCACTTGGTCAACCCGTCACGGCGCCAAGCCTGAGGAGGCCGGATGAGGATCACCCGTGGCACAAAGGTGTGTGTGGCTGCCCTGGCCATGCTCGCCGTGACACTCGGACTGACCTCCGGAGTGGGTGGCCGGCCGCCGGAATCCGACGGCGGGCTTGCGGACTACTCCGGTCAACGCATCAGGTTCGTCGTCCCCACCGAGGCCGGTGGCGGCTTCGACACCACGCTCCGCCAGCTGCAGCCGTACCTCGAAGAGCGCTTGAACGCCGACATCGCGGTGCAGAACCTGGACGGCGCCGCGACCGCCATCGGCACCAGCGCCGGCCTGAACGCGGAGCAGAACTGCATGACCATGCTGTTCCACGGGGTGCCGCACCTGACGTTCTCGTACCTGACGCAGAACGTCGACTACACGCTGAAAGACCTGGCCCCGGTGGCCGGAGTGAGCATCGAGCCGGGAATCCTGCTGGCGCCCAACAAGGCGCCCTGGAAGTCCTTTGACGATCTCATCGCCGACGCCAAGCAGCGCCCCGGCAAGATCCGGGTCAGCGTCAGCTTGAAGACCAGCAACAACTTCGTCGGGATGCGGGCGATCGAAGAGGCGTACGACGTCGACTTCAACATCATCGCGTACGACGGCGGCGGCCCGGCCCGCGACGCCATGCTCAGCGGCGAGGTGGACGCCACCCACGCCGGCATCTTCAACAGCCTCAGCATGGACAAGGACACCCGGGCGCTGACCGTGCAGCAGCCAAAGAACAAGTGGCCAGAGCTCACCGACGACGCGCCGGTGACCACCGGGCCGGACGGAAAGCCGCTCGCGGAGAACTCCTCGCACTACAGCATGTGGGCGCCCCGCGCGTGCCAGGACCACTACCCGAAACGGCACCAGGCCATGGTCAAGGCAGTGCGGGACGCCATGTCCGATCCGGACTACATCGCGGACCTGAAGAAGCTCCGCGAGGAAACCAAGCTCGACTACCTGAGCCCGGACGCGTTGCTCACGATCGCACGGGAAAGCGACGCGGAGATCCGCTCAATCCTCAAGGAGGATCCGGATGCCTTCACCCTCGGTTGACGATCGCTCTCCCAGCGCCGGACCGGAGCGGGGCACTGCCGCCAGTGGGGCCGAAGCGGGCGCCGGTCAGCAGACGGGCGCCGCCTCGGCTGCCGGCCGCCCCGGGGCCGCGAGCCTGGCCTGGTCGTCGCTGCCGTCGCTGATCGCGTTCCTGCTGGCCGCGGTGTTCCTGCTCCGCGCCAACACGATCACTGGGCCCGAAGCGGCGTACCCGGTGGTGCTCGCGGCGGCGATCCTGCTGGTCGGAATGACCAACCTGGTCAGGGACGTCCGGGCCGTGTGGAGACCCCATGAGCGGGAAGGGGAGCCGGCCGAGCCGACGGCGGTCGGCGCCACTGTCGCGTTCGTCGTGGTGCTGCTGGCCGCGCTGGTGTTGCTGCAGCCGTTGGGCTTCTTCTGCGCGATGGCCGTGATGGTGGTCGGCTCGTTGCTGGCGTTCGGGGTACGTGACCCGCTGGTGCTCGCGGCCGCGACCGTGTTGATCGTCGGCTGGTCGTACGTGTTGTTCGTGCGGGTGCTCTCGGTGCCGTTCCCGCCTGGACCCCTGGGGTTGACATGAACTTCGACTCGATCATGGAAGGCTTCGCGCTGCTGGCGCAGCCGCTTCCGCTGCTGATCCTGGTAGCCGGGTTGTGCCTGGGCTTCGTGGTCGGAATCCTGCCGGGCCTGTCCACATCGAATGCCGCCGCGCTGCTGCTGCCCTTCGCGATCGGCCTACCCACCGAGCTGTCGCTGATCCTGATCATCAGCATCTACGCGGGCGCCCAGTTCGGCGGCGCGGTGCCGGCGATCCTGGTGAACGTGCCCGGCGAGGCCGGGGCCGCGGTGACCGCGCTCGACGGGTACCAGTTCACCCGACGCGGCGAGCCGGGCCTTGCGATCGGGATCGCCCGTATGGCCTCGGCGCTGGGCGGTCTGGTCGGCGGCGTGGTGGTGCTGCTGCTGATCGGCCCGATGGGCGCGCTGGCGCTCTCGTTCAACGCCCGCGAGCTGTTCGTGGTGATCCTGCTCGGGTTCCTGGTCGCCTCCTCACTGATGGGGGAGAACATCCGGAAAGGCCTGATGGTGGGTCTGATCGGGCTGCTGCTCGCCACCGTCGGCGGCGGCCCCGTCACCGGGCAGGAGCGGTTCACCTTCGGCGTTGTCGAGCTGTACGAGGGGATCTCGTTCATCCCCGCGTTGGTGGGTCTGTTCGCGGTCAGCGAGATGCTGCTGCTCGCCGCTCACCAGCGCGGCTGGCTGCAAGGCGGCGTCGACGTCCCCGAGATGAAGCTGCGGGACGAGCTGCGCGCCGCGGTGCGGGGCGCCCGGGAGACGCTGCGCCACAAGCGGGTGGTGGGCCAGTCGAACGCGATCGGCGTGATCCTCGGTGTGATCCCCGGAATCGGCACCACCATCGCCAGCTTCATCAGCTACTCGTTCGCCAAGCGCCGCTCCAAGGCGCCGCAGAAGTTCGGCAAAGGCTCGTCCGAGGGCCTGATCTCCGCCGAAGCCTGCGACAACAGCGCCGTCGCCGCGACCCTGGTGCCCACCCTCACCCTGGGGATCCCCGGCTCCGCGACCATGGCCGTGGTGCTGGCCTCGCTGTACCTGCAGGGCATCCAGCCCGGCCCCGAGGTGCTCACCGAGTACGGGCCGCAGGCGTACGCCGCGATCCTGGCGTTGATCCTCGCCAGCCTGCTGATCATCCCGCTCGGAGTGCTGCTCGCCAGCCCGCTGGCCATGGTCACCCGGGTCCCCGCGAAGTACCTGGCGCCCAGCGTGCTGCTGGCTTCGTTCGCCGGCGCGTTCGCGGTCCGGTACTCGCTGTTCGACGTCGGCGTCGCGATCCTGTTCGGTCTGCTGGGACTCGTGCTGCGGCTCAACGGCTACCCGGTGAT
>JBOGDL010000505.1:0-5350 GCA_050701815.1 Micromonosporaceae bacterium
CGCCTCGCCCACGGCGCGGGAGCACAGCACCCCGGCCAGCGGCACGTACCCGCCGGAGATGCCTTTGCCGAACGTGACCAGATCCGGGCTGGCGCCCCAGTGCTGGTGGCTGAACGGCTTGCCGGTGCGTCCGGCGCCGGCCATCACCTCGTCCGCGATGAACAGCACGCCGTGCCGGTCGCAGGCTTCGCGCACCCGCTCGTAGTAGCCGGGTGGCGGGCGCAGGGCGCCGGCGGAGGCCCCGGTGACGGGTTCGGCGATGAAGGCCGCGATCCGCCGGGCGCCGTGGCTGGTGATCGCGTCCTCCAGGCTGCTCAGACAGGCCGATTCGCAGCTGTCGGGCCGTAGCTGCAGCGGGCATCGGTAGCAGTACGGGGCGTGCACCTGCGGCCAGTTGTGCAGCAGTGACGCGTACGGGGCGCGCCGCGCCGGGTTGCCGCCCGCCGACCTGGCCCCCAACGTGGCGCCGTGGTAGCTCATGTGGCGGCTCAGCACGATCGTGCGGTGCGGCTCTCCCCGAGCCGCGTGGTAGCGCAACGCCAGCTGGATCGCGGCCTCCACCGCCTCGGAGCCGCCCGTGGTGAGCAGCGCGTACGGCAGCCGCCCGCCGGTCCACTCCGCGAGCCGTCGCGCCAGTTCCTCAGCGGGCCGGTTGCGGAACTGGCTGCGGTGCGCGAACCCGACCTGGCGAGCCTGAGCGCTGAGCGCGTCGGCGACTTCGGCCACCCCGTGCCCCAGGTTCGCGGCCACCGCGCCCGAGCTGCCGTCGAGGTACGCGTTGCCGTCCGCGTCGTACAGCCAGGCGCCGTCGCCGCGGACCGCGAGCGGACGCTCGCTCTTCAGGCTCAACAGCAACCCGCTCATCGCGGCGCCTCTTGGCACGCCTGCGGGTACTGCCCGGCGGCTTCCGCTTCGGTGAGGTAGCCGTCGGCCACGTCCCGGCGCACGTCCTCGACCGGCCGCTCGGCTGGCGCGCCGTACCCTCCGCCGCCGGGGGTGCGCAGGCACACCACGTCCCCCTCGACCAGCGGCACGTTCTCACCCTTGCTGACCATGGGCAGCACCACGTGTTCGCCCTTCAGCCGCAGCCAGGGCGCGCTGGGTTGGCCGTCACCCCCGCCGGCCCGCCCCACCGGCGGGGTCGTCGACTGGTCGCCGAGCAGGCTGGCCCACCCGGACGGGCCGGTCATCGCGAACTCCACGTGCACCCCGAAGCCACCTCGGGTCGCCCCGGCGCCGGACGAGCCTTCGCGCAGCCCGTACCGGTGGAAAAGGATCGGATAGCGCTGTTCCAGCACTTCCGCGGACTGGGTACGCCCGATGCTCATCAACGAACAGCCATTGCTGAGCCCGTCACCGTGGACGTGGCCGCCGTAGCCGCCGCCGAGGAACAGGTACATCACGTACGGGTCGCCGGCCTCGTCGACTCCGCCCATGGACAGGTTGTTGACGGTGGCGCAGGAGCCCGCCGGCACCTTGCCCGGCAGCGCCTGGTGCAGGCAGCCCAGCACCGCCGTGATGATCCGCTGGCTGGTCTCGGCGGCGCAGCCGGCCACCGGGCGGGGGATCCGCGCGTTCAGGAACGTGCTGTCGGGCGCGTCGATGTCGATCGGGGCGAACATCCCGGAGTTGAGCGCCACGTCCGGAAACACGTGCTTGACCGCCACCAGGCAGCTCGACACGGTCGCTGCTTTCACGCTGTTCATCGGCCCGACGCACGGCGGCGAGGAGTCCGACAGGTCGATCCGCATCCGGTCGCCGGCAATGGTGAGGGCCGCGTCCACGCGCAGTGGCTCGTCCGTGATGCCGTCGTTGTCCATCAGCTCCACGTACCGGTACGTGCCGTCCGGGATCTCGCTGATGTGGGAGCGCATCTGCGTCTCGGCGCGCCTGGAAAGCTCGTCAACACAGGCCCTGATCTGCTCGGCGCCGTGCTCGTCCAGCAGCTCCGTGAGCCGCTTCTCACCGGCGCGCAGCGCGGTGGACTGGGCGTGCACGTCGCCGATGATGTCGTCCGGGATCCGGGAGTTGGCCTGCAGGATGGAGAGGATGTCGGGGTTGAGCTCGTCGTCGGTGAACAGCCGCACCGGCGGCACCCGCAGCCCTTCCTGGTAGCAGTCGGTGGCGGCGGCGGAGAAACCCCCGGGCACCCGGCCACCGATGTCCGGCCAGTGACCGGTGTTCGCCAGGTACGCGAACAGTTCCCCCTGGTAGAAGAACGGGCGGACCATTTTCGTGTCCATGATGTGGGTGCCGCCCAGGTACGGGTCGTTGATCAGGTAGATGTCGCCGGGGCGGGGCAGCTCAGGCCCGCCTCGGGGCTGCTCGGTCCCACCTCGGGGCTGCTCGGTCCCGCCTCGGGCCTGCCGGGCCCAGTCGATCACCGAAGCGACGGTGTGCTGCATCACTCCGACGAAGATCGGCAGCCCGCGATCGCCCTGCACGATCATGCTTCCGTCGTACGGCGAGTAGATGCCGTCGGCGCGGTCCCACGCGTCCGAGATCACCGGCGAGAACGCCATCCGTTCGAACACGGTGTCCATCTCGTCGGCGATCTGTTCCAGCCGGCCACGTACCACCGCCAGGGTCATCGGGTCGACGGCGCTGTCAGCGCCGGTCAGACCGGGGCCGGTGGCTGGCCCGGCGGTCTTGGCGGTCTGGGGGAGCGCGGTCACGAGTCGACCTCCACGACGAGACTTCCGGACGGGTGGACGGTGGCCGTCGCGCCAGGTGGCAGCAGGGTGGTGGTGTCCATCTGCTGCACCACCGCGGGGCCGGCGATCACGTCGCCTGCGGCGAGCGTGTGCCGGGGCAGAATCCGGGTGTCGACGGCCCCGGAGTCGAACCCCACCCACCGGGTGGACGGCGCCCCGATCGGGTCGCCGGCGGCATCCGCCAGCCGGACGCCCTGGTGTGGACCTGCCGTCTGGCCGCCCTGGCCTGCCGTTTGGCCGCCTGGGCCCCGGACCGCCGTTTGGATTCCCTGGCGCCGGCCCGCCACCATGGAACGCAGGTTCACCAGCATCACCGGGCTGTTGCGCAGCACCCCGCCGTACGTGGCGGCGTAGCGCTCAGCGAACACCTCCGTGAGCCGTTCCGCGTCCCAGCCGGCCGGGTCGGCCCCGAGCGGCACGTCCACGGTGTAGAGCTGCTTGGTGTGGCTCATCTCCGCGACGTGCTCGACCGTGATCGCGTCCGGCGCGAAACCGTCGTCGCGCAGCAGCCCCACCCCGGTGTCCTGATGATCGGCCAGCACCTTCTGGACCTGGGCGTGCGTCACCTCGGCAACCGGGGTGTTCACGGCGTGCACGTAGTCGTGTTTGGCGTCGGCGACCAGGCACCCGATCGCGGACAGGGCCCCCGGATACGGCGGCACCACCACCGTACGAGCGCCCACCGCGCGGGCCAGCTCGACAATGTGCAGCGGGCCGGCGCCACCGAAACCCAGCAGCGCGAACCGCCTCGGATCGTGCCCCTTGTGGACGCTCACGGTGCGGATCGCCCCGGCCATCCGCTCATTCGCCACCCGGATGATCGCGAGCGCCGCGGCCTCGACGTCCAGCCCCAACGGGCGGCCGACGTGGCTGTCGATCGCGCGCCTGGCGGCGTCCACATCGAGGGTGAAGCCCGACTCGGTGCCGAGCGACTGATCCGGGTCGATCCGCCCGAGCAGCAGGTTCGCGTCGGTGACGGTGGGCTGCTCGCCGCCGCGTCGATAGCACGCCGGCCCCGGCGAAGACCCGGCGCTGTGCGGTCCCACCTGCAGGATCCCGCCCCGGTCGATCCAGGCGATCGAGCCGCCGCCGGCCCCGATGGTGCGGATGTCGATCATCGGGAGCCGGATCGGCACGCCGTACTCGACGGACGTCTCGGTGGTGGTCGCGGCGGCGCCGTCGGGGATCAGGGCGACGTCGAAGCTGGTGCCGCCCATGTCGCAGGAGATCACGTCGGGGAAGCCGGCGGCGATGCCGAACTCGGCGGCGGCGGTGGTGCCCGCGGCCGGGCCGGACAGCAGGGTGCGGACCGCGTACTCGCCCGCCCGGCGGGCCGTCGCCAACCCGCCGTTGGACTGCATCACCTGCACCTGCGAGCCGAAGCCGGCGTCGGTCAACAGTTCCTGCACCCGATCCAGGTACGCCCGCATCGCGGGCCGCACGTACGCGTTGATCACCACGGTGCTGGCCCGTTCGAACTCGCCGGCCTGCGGCGCCACGTCCACCGACAGGCTCACCTCGACGCCGGGCAGCGCTTCGGCGAGAGCTGCCCCGAGCTGGCGTTCGTGCTCGGGGTTCGCGTAGCTGTTGAGCAGGCACACCGCGACCGAGTCGACCCGGGCCTCCCGGAGCGCTTCGGCGACCCGCGCTGCCGATTCCAGGTCCAGCGGCTGGCGGATCCGACCCGCCGAGTCGATGCGCTCATCCACCTCGTACGAGCGGCTGCGGGGCACCAGTGGCCGGTAACCGCCGGTCAACCCGTACGTGTCCGGCCGGTCGCGCCGGCGCACCTCCAGCACGTCCCGGAAGCCACGCGTGGTCACCAGCGCGGTCGCGGCGCCGTGACGCGCCACCACAGCGTTGGTTGCCACGGTCGAGCCGTGCACGATCGCGGTGAGGCTGGCCAGGTCAAGAGTGGACGCGCTTCTACGCGAGGGGTCGGTGGACGCGCTGCTACGCGAGGGACTGCCGAGCTGACGGAGCCCGGCGAGCAACCCGTCCGCCTGGTTGTCGGTGGACAACACTTTGGCGAGCCGCAGCTCGCTGTGTTCGCTGTCGAAAGCCACGACGTCGGTGAATGTGCCACCGACGTCGATGCCGGCCGTGCGACTCACAAACTGTCCCCTCTCGACGTGAGGTCAGGAGAGACGGGGCGGTCCGCGCAAAGAAGACCAGGCGGCGTGGGACGCGCCAATGCTGGGGGCGCCCGTCAGCATTGGCACGGGGCCGCGGCGGCCTGTCCGTCGATCGCGCCGGCGTCGGTCACCGGGAGCTGATCAGCGCATTGGCGCCGGAGCTTTGCCGCCCGATCCGCCAAGCCCGCGTGGCGTGGCTGCCGCAGTGGCTATGCCCGCCCGGGGTTGGCCAACCCCGTCATATGTGGTTGGGTGTACGCCCTGCTCAACGGCGGGCCGGTCACCGTTGACGCAGGCCCGCCGTCGCATCCGTATTTTGTATACCTACAGGATGTGTGTTCGGTATACCAGCTACGTCAGATGCGTACAACCGGAGACCATCACCGCCCACGGCGTGACGACCACGGCTTCACGCCTCCCCAGACCAGGCGCGCCCCGCGCCTCGGCGACCGCGAGCGCCGGCCGGCCATGATGTGGACATGGCCCCGACCCTTCAAGCAG
>JBOGDL010000506.1:0-2160 GCA_050701815.1 Micromonosporaceae bacterium
CATGGTAATTTGTGTACATGACTGAAGTGCCGAGCGAGTCTATTCGCGATGTGCGGGTGCACTTGGCCGACATCGTTGAGCGGGCCGACCGTGACGATCAACCCACTGTGATCACGCGGCGCGGCAAACCGGTCGCGGCAGTTGTGTCGATTGAGGTGCTGCGCAGGTACCAGGAGTGGGAAGAGCGCGAGATCAACCGCATCATCGACGAGCGCATGGCGAATCGATCAGCTGGCATACCGCTGGAGGACGTGATCGAAGAGACCCGGGCGCGCAGTGAGTGAATACCGGACGATCTTCCAGCCTGAGGCGAGGGACGAGCTTGGCAAGATCCCTCGGGATGCGGCCCTACGCATTCTGGCCAAACTCACAGAGCTGGAAAGCGACCCTTTTGGTTTCAACACCACCGCGCTGGTGTCCCAACCGGAGCGCCGCCGATTGCGCGTTGGGGACTACCGGGTCAACTACACCGTCGACGGCGGCGCCTTGGTGGTCTGGGTGGTACGTGTCGGACACCGCTCCCGGATCTACGACGCGTAGGTCTTGGGTGGTCAGGTGAAGTCGGCCGGGTCGAGGGTGAGCGGGAACGGATCGTCCGTCTCCCAGGTGTCGCCGGCCTTGATCGCGGCGACCGCGTCGTACCCGTGTTTGCCGTTGTGCTTCAGCACCGTGAGGAGACGCTCGGCGGGGTCGACCATCCAATACCACGGGATGCCCACCGCGCCGTAGTCGTGGCGCTTCAGCACCCGGTCGTTAGCGGCGTTCGACGGCGAATGCACCTCGACTACCAGCAGCACCTCGCTGGGATCGAACGCCAGGCCGTCGCGCTCCACAGCGGCTTCCGGAATCGCCAGGACGTCCGGGATATAGAAGCTCTTCCCTCCGGGCACGTCACGAAAATCCACGCCAACCCCGACGCCCGACACCATGATTTCTGGCGGGGCTTGACGTTGCAGGATCTCGCACAGCCGATGGGTGGAGCGGAAATGCTTCAGGGCGGGGGGCGGTGTCACCAGGAGGCTCCCGTGGGCGATTTCGTACCGGTTGCCGTCATCGGGAAGCTGCAGCAGATCCTCGATCGTCCACGCCTCGCCCGTGGGACGCAGCATCGGCGTCTCGCGGGCAGGCTCCGTCACCGGCTCCTTGGTCATGGTCACACCACCATCCTTAGGGCCCAGGGTGACCCGACACACCCTTATCCACAAGCCATTCTTGGTTATCCACAGGTCTTCTTCAGCAGTGTCGGGTCAGCCAACGCTCGGCTAATGTGCGCTGCATGTCATTGCCCGCCGCTGAGGCCGCCGATCCCTATTGCCTGCGCCCAGGCGAAAGCCAACGGCTGCTGACCGGCCATCCGTGGCGGCGGTTCGCGGTGCTGGGCGACAGTGTCGCGGAAGGACTCTGCGAACCGGTCGACGGCTACAGCGAGCTGCCGTGGGCCGACCGCATCGCCGCAGAGCTGCGCAGCACCGCAGGACCAAGCGGCGCTGCCGAGCTGGCGTACCTCAACCTCGGGCGCCGGGGGCTGCGGGCTGGTCAGGTGCGCGAGGGCCAATTGGCGGCGGCGTTGAAGTTCGAACCGGACCTGGCTCTGGTGGTCGGCGGCGGCAACGACGCTTTCAGCCGGTCGTACGACCCCGACGCGGTGGACGCCGAGCTGGCCGCGATCATCACGGCGCTACAGCGCGCCGGGGCCGACGTGATCACGGTGGGCATGTTCGACGTCTCCCACAGCCCCGCCGTCCCGGAACGAGTCCGCCCCGAGCTGGGTCAGCGCATGCGACGCCTGTCGGAGCGCACCCGGGCACTGGCTGAGCGGCTCGGCGCGCTGCACGTGCACCTCACCGACCACGCGTTGGTGGCCGACCCCAGCCTGTACAGCAGCGACGGACGGCACGGCAGCGCCCGCAGCGACGCGATCGCCGCCGCCGAGACCGTCCGCTGCCTCGGCGCGCACCTCGCATCCCGAAGCCAGCAGACCGGCCGAAGGTCAGTCGACCAGTAGCAGCCCGCTGGTCAACGCGCCCTGCCCCAGGTTGACCACCGGCCCGCCACCGGGGATCCCGAACCGCATGTACGCTCCCGCGAGCATCCCCCCGAACAGGTACGGAGCGATGCAGAACGGCACTTCGGTGTCGAACGCCTCGCCGTCGGTCATCC
>JBOGDL010000507.1:0-2229 GCA_050701815.1 Micromonosporaceae bacterium
ACACGGTGCTGGGGATCCGGCTTCCGATGGCGACCGTGATCGCGGACGCCGCATCCGCCCGTCGCGACTACCTGGACGAGACCGGCGGCCGGTACGTGCACCTGATCGCGGACGGCGAGATCCAGACTTCCGGCGACATCAGCAAAGCGCTGGCGTGCGGCGCGGACGCGGTGATGCTGGGCGAGCCGCTGTCGCTGTCCGAGCAGGCGCCAGCGGGCGGCGCCTGGTGGCATTCGGCCGCCAGCCACCCGAAATTGCCGCGCGGCATGTACAGCCCGGCGGGCGAGACCCTCGGGAACCTGGAGCAGATTTTGTACGGGCCCGCCAACGACCCGTCCGGCTACATGAACCTCTTCGGTGGACTACGCCGCGCGATGGCCAAGTGCGGCTACTCCGACCTGAAAGAGTTCCAGAAGGTGGAGCTGATCCTCGACTCGTAGCCTTCCCGCTGGCTCAGCTTCCGCTGTCTGCCAGGTACGCCTGCGCCAAACGCTTGGGCGCCCGTGCC
Source organism: Micromonosporaceae bacterium (assembly GCA_050701815.1). GTDB lineage: Bacteria > Actinomycetota > Actinomycetes > Mycobacteriales > Micromonosporaceae > WHSM01. Next base: position 509 of record JBOGDL010000507.1, read on the forward strand.
AGCCACGCCTCCGCCAGCAGTTCCTCAAGCTCGGCGACCGCGATCCGATCGAGCCACACCAGGACCGCGGGATAGCCGTTGAAGTGCGACGTGGTGAAGTAGACGCCGGACGGCTCGGCGAGCAGCGCCTCCTTGACGCCGAGATCGGGGACCCGGGTGCCCAACACAGCGGCCTCTGACGGGGCGTCACCCAGCTCAGCCAGATCCTTGGGACGCAGCGGCCGCTCCCAGACGAACAGCTTGTCCTTCACCCGCCACGCGGGCGTGCCATCGTACGACGGGCGCTCGGTCGCCTCGGGCAGAGCCATCGCGATCCGCCGCACGTCCTCCCAGGTAGCCATACCCGGACGATAAACCGGCCCACTGACGATTTTGTGTGGTTCACGTTGCCGGCTCGAGCTATCCATCGGCGGTGTCACGAGCCATTGAGACGACGAATGTGCGCCGCAGCCCTCATGATCGACTCTGCGGCGATCGGCCGCGTCGGCCGGGTCACGAACCAATCGTTGTCTACGAGGTGGGGCCGAACCGCTGTTGAGGTCGGCGATGAGCTCAGAGCCCGCTCATGATGCACGGTCACCGATAACCCCCGTTCGCGTGCGACTAGCAGATAGCCCAGTGTGGAAGCGCTTCGCGAAGTCTGGACACCCGTTCCCTGCCCGGCCAAGCGCAATGACCAAATCACCAGTTGTTCTTGGCGCACGTCGATAGCGAGACGCCTGTCGTTCCAGTGCCCGACGGACGCTCACTGGAGCTAGATCGAGCTGGTCCATCAGGATCGAGCTGGTCCATCAGGAATGTGTCTTGATCGACCACGTCAATGTCGTACGGCTTGGTGCGTACTCGGTAACTGTGGATCCCGGAAAATGTGTCGTCATCTGACCCAAGCGGCGATACACAGCTGACTCATCGATTCTGTGTCGCAAGAGATTTCGACGGAACATCAGGCTTGGCCTCGGCCCTTGCCAGCCTCCGATTGTCGCTCAAACTTCGCGTCCGCTGGCAAATCGTAGAGGCCGGCGTCTTCGGCGTCGCGGACCATTTCGTCCATGCCGGCGGCGCGGGCGCGACGTGCCCGTTCTTGATAGGCGAGCACATCGTCAGCCGCACCCTGCGGTGGCGCCCTGGCTGCTCGTAGGGAATTTCTCCGGCCTCCAGGAGTCGCACCAAGGTTGGTCGTGAGATGCCAAGCAGGTCGGCGGCCTCACTAGTGGTCAGGACGGTGTGCGTGGGCGCGACAGTGATCGCCATCCCTTGCACCAGGGCACTGACTACGTTTCCACCTCGTCAGAGCTACTGAGCTGCACCCAATCCTCTACCTCGATCTTGTCGAGAAGCTCGGTGAGCACATCCTCTTGATGCCGGGAACAGCGGAATCAAGTTAATGGGGTTCGCTTGGACACACCTGATCACGGAGAGTCCTCGCTTTCGCAGTGGGTCACGCGCTCATCGAAGGCTCTGCGACCGACAAGCAAGTTAGGTGGTTGGTTCGGTGAGTGGGATCGTGGGCCAGGGGCGGGCCGCCTCCAGCAGCCGGCACACCGCGAGCACCAGGTCGTCGGAGTGACGCGGACCGACCACCTGCAGACCCACGGGCCGCCCGTCCTCGGTGACGCCGGCTGGCACGCTCGCCGCCGGTTGCTGGGTCAGGTTGAACGGGTACGTGAACGGCGTCCACTGTGGCCACTCGGTGAAGTCGCTGCCGGGGGGAACGTCATGGC
>JBOGDL010000508.1:0-3951 GCA_050701815.1 Micromonosporaceae bacterium
GACTACCCACTGTCGACCCGGTTCGACGAGTCCGACGCGTTGGTGGTCTTCGACGACGTTTTCGTGCCGTACGAGCGGGTGTTCGTGAACCGGGACACAGCCGGGCTGCGGGCTCAGTTCTTCGACACCGGGGCCCACGTGCTGGGCTGGCCGACGGCGTACGGCCGGCGACAGTAGAACTTCAACCCGGGGGTCGCGGCGGGCAACACGAAGGTGTTGGCGAAATCCGTGTCGTCCGGGGTGAGCGGCTTGATGCAGCTGATCAGGATCTCGTCGGAGACGGCGGCGCCGGTGCCCAGCATCTGCGAGCCCCGCACCACGATCCCGTCCTCGCGTTCCGCCACCACCCCGACCTGCAGGAAATCGGCGTCCCAGCCGCTCGCGTTGGTGGCCCGCGAGTGCTGCGGCGGGATGATCGCGTACGAGACGTACAGGCTCTCGTCGAGCAGCCTGCGGTAGTACGCGGACACGCTCGGGCCGTAGTCGCGGCCGTCCCGGGAGAACAGCTCAGGCGCGTTCGCGAAGGCCGCCAGGAACGCCCCGACGTGGTCGGGACTGCGACCCACGAACCCCTGCGACAGCTCCGCCCACCCGGCGATCGCCTCCCGCCGCGCCGCCAGGTCCTGCTGGCTGCGCGGGATCATGAACACCTTGTTGGCGTCCCGCCCGGTCTCCGGCGCGGTGTACGTCATGCCGTTCGCCGGGTCGGCGGCGTGGTCGTACAACTGCGCGATGGTCTTCGCGATGCCGGCGAACGCGGGGTGGGTCGCGACGTCGGCGACCCGCTCGCCGTCCACATAGATCTCGCGCTCATCCTTGAGCGCGGCAAGGTAGTCAGCTCCGGTGCGCATCAGTGCTTCCTCACCTTCACGTCGTAGCTGTGGCTCAGCGATCTGCCGTCCGGCAGTCGAAGTTCGAGCCGGTACGTGTCGCCATAGTTGAACTCCCCGGTGAGCAGCGGAAGCGTGCCGCAGTACATCACCGAGTCCGGTCCCAATGCCTGCCCGGCTTCGGCGAGCCCGTCCAGTAGGGTCGCCGGCGGCAGCATCGCGGCCAGGGCGCCCTGCTGGTAGACCTCTCCGTCGAGCCGGCAGGTGACCTCGATGTCGTCCCACTGCGCGGCGACGCCGTCAAACGGAAGCACCCAGTCCCCCATCGGCTTCGGCGCGGACGCCTTGGACTCCGCGACGTCGCGCTTCTCCACGAACCGGTCGGTGTGGTCGCTGCCCAGCCCGAGATAGAGCCTGCCGCCGCTGTTGACAAGGACGGGCTCGACCTCGCCAGAGGTCTGGTCGCCGCCGACGGTGATGGCCGACTCGGTGGTGAGGAGGTCGGAGGGGATCTCGTAATACATCGGCACCTGCGGCGGTGGCGCGACCCCGATCTCGGCCAGCTCGGCGATGTGGGCCCGTACGGCTTCCTGATTCCGCGCGGTGTATCCCGCGATCACCAGGCGCCGCGGGGCGAGTGTGATCGCGCCGCCTGAGCTGAGGTCCGTGAGGGACAGGGCGCCATGAGATCCGGTCACGAAGACATCCCTCCAGTGGCTTGGGTCGGGGCGTCGGCAGCCTGAGGCGCCACGCCTGGTTGAGGCGCCGCTCCGGGCTCGGCGCCAGCGGCGGCGGCGTTGTCGAAAGCTGGTGAGACGGAGAGCCTGCGGTCGCTGAGGACCGGGAACTCGGCGCGGATCTCGGCGACGTCGGCAAGGTCGATGTCGACCTGCAGCACCTGCTCGTCGTACCCGGCCTCGGCCACCACCCGGCCCCAGGGGTCGACCACCACGCTGTGGCCTCCGAGCTGCACATCACCCTGGTCGCCCGCGGCGTTGCACGCGATCAGGAAGACCTGGTTCTCCACGGCTCGGGTCCGGGTCAGTAGCCGCCAGTGCTCCACCCGTGCCGCCGGCCAGGCGGCGGGCACGATCAGCAGCTCGGCGCCCCGGTCGACAAGCACCCGATAGAGCTCGGGGAAGCGCAGGTCGTAGCAGGTGGTCATGCCGACGCCACCGAACGGGGTGGCCGCGACGTCGATCCGGTCGCCGCCGGTGAGCAGTTGCGCCTCGAGCGACTGGTAGCCGAACACGTGCACCTTGCGGTAGTCCAGCAACAGCTGCCCGTCCGGACCGAACAGCACCGCGGTGTTGTAGAGCTTGCCCGCCGCGTCGCGTTCCAGGAAGCTGCCGGCCTGCAGGTGCGTGCCCATCGCGCGGGCCCAGCCAGCGAACTCGGCCATGATGGCCCCGTCTCGGGGTTCGGCCAGGTCGTGGTAGCGGTCGAAGGCGAAGTAGCCGGACGGCCACAGCTCCGGCAACACCACAAGGTCCGCATCGCGTACGCCCGCGAGAACGTCACGCGCTCGGGCCAGGCGGTCGGGAACCGGCTCGGAGAGCGGGCTTGCCAGTTGCGCCACCGCGATCCTCATGGCCCTCCGTTCCGGGTCTGCCGCTGCCACCTCGTCTGACACACCGAATGTATGCAACTGGCACATCATAAGGGAAGTGCAGATCGCCGATTGACCAGTGTTGACTCGGCCACCGTCACCCAGGCGGTGTTGATCAAGGGGTTGATCCCGCGACACGCCGGTGCGACACGAACAAATCCCTTGATCAACACTGCCAGGCGCGTGCTCAGCTGCCGGCGCCCTGCTTGACCTGCTGCAACGGCGCGGCGCCCACGGCCTCCAGGTCGACTTTTCGGGTTTCGGTCGCGATCACGGCGGCAACCAGTGAGATCGCCGACATCACGGCGAGGTACCCGCCGATCACGTAGCCAGAGCCGGTGCCGCGAATCAGCGCCAGCGCGATGACGGGGGCCAGGGACCCGGCGAACACCGAAGCGATGTTGTACGCGATCGACACCCCCGAGTACCGCACCTCGGTCGGGAACAGCTCGGAGAAGAACGCCCCGATCACCGCGCTGTACGCCGCGAAGGCGAGCAGCCCGCCCAGCACCGCGACGATGATCGCGAACATCGACTTCGTGTCCAGCAGTCCGAAGAAGACGAAGGACCACACGATCATGAAGAGCGAGGTCCAGATGTAGATCGGCCTGCGTCCGATCCGGTCGGCGAGCACCGCGAACAGCGGGATCGCGATCACGGCGCCAGCCTGCCCGATCATCACGGCCGTCAACCCGGTGCCCTGCGGGAGCTTGAGCACTTCGGTGACGTACGTGATCACGAACAGCGAGAAGATGTAGAAGCCGGCGTTCTCCCCGAACCGGGTCAACGCCGCGAGCACGATCGGACGCCAGTGCTTCTTGAAAGCGATCCCCATCGGGAGGCTGGTCGTGGTGGACACCTGCAGCTGCTGCGCCTTCTGGAACAGCGGGGTCTCGGCCACCCGTAGCCGCAGCCACAGCCCCACCAGCACCAGCACCGCCGACAGCGCGAACGGGATCCGCCAACCCCAGGCCAGGAAGTCAGCCGGCGCCAGCAACCCGCCCATCAGCGCGAGCACTCCCGCCGCCATCAGGTTCCCCAACGGCGGGCCCAGGTTGGGCCAGGCGGTCCAGAACGCCCGGCGCCTGCTGCCGCCGTGCTCGGCCACCAGCAGCACCGCGCCGCCCCACTCGCCACCCAGCGCGAATCCCTGCACCAGACGCAAAGCGATTAGCAGCAGCGGCGCCAACACACCCACCGAGTCGTACGTGGGCAGCAGCGCGATCAGGAACGTGGACACGCCCATCAGCATCAGGCTCGCGACCAGGGTGGCCCGGCGTCCCCGGCGGTCGCCGAAGTGGCCCATCACGGCGGCGCCGATCGGCCGCGCCACGAACCCGACCGCGTACGTGCCCAGGGCGAGCATGGTGCCCACCAGCGGATCTTCGGATGGGAAGAACAGCTTGTTGAAGACCAGCGCGGCGGCGGTGCCGTACAGGAAGAAGTCGTACCACTCGATGGCGGTGCCGATCAGGCTGCTGCCCGCCACCGTGGCCATTCGATTGCTGCGAG
>JBOGDL010000509.1:0-2064 GCA_050701815.1 Micromonosporaceae bacterium
GGATCAAGGCGGTCGCGGTCAGCGCCGGATACATGGAGGACGCGCCACGCCGCGAGTTCTACCAGCACATGGACGCGGCCAACATCGACTTGAAGGCGTTCACCGAGGACTTCTACAAGAAGATCACCTTCTCGAAGCTGGGCGTGGTGCTGGACACCTTGAAGCACCTGCGTCATGAGACCGACGTCTGGTTCGAGATCACCACGCTGCTGATCCCCGGGCACAACGACTCCGACGCGGAGATCACCGAGCAGTGCGAGTGGTTGGCAGAGCACCTGGGGCCGGACGTGCCGCTGCACTTCTCGGCGTTCCACCCGGACTTCAAGATGATGGACGTGCCGCGTACGCCGCCGACCACGCTCAGCCGGGCCCGCCGGATCGCGTTGGACACCGGACTGGCGCACGTCTACACCGGCAACGTGCACGACCCGGACGGCCAGACCACCCGGTGCCAGAACTGCGGCGCGGCCGTGGTGGTCCGCGATTGGTACGTGATCTCGCAGTACCAGCTCACCGACAGCGGTGAGTGCGAGCTTTGCGGCGCCAGGCTGCCGGGAGTCTACGAAGGCCCGGTCGGTGACTGGGGCGCCAAGCGGCGGCCGTTGCAGCTGCTGGATCGGCGCGAGTCCCCCGGCCCGCACGATCGCCGCAGGGCGACCCCGTCCGGCGCCGGCGAGCCGGAAGCCGCTGCCCCGGCTGGTGGAACATGACCGCCCGGGCTGGTGGAAGATGACCACCGCGGCGCGGGTGCGCCGACCTGCGGTGGCTGGCGCCTTCTACCCCGATGACCGGCACGCTCTGACCACGTTGGTCAGCCGGTTGATGGACGAGATCGAGGTCCCTGTCGACGAACCCCTGGCCTTGGCGTACGTGACACCCCACGCCGGCTACCGGTTCTCCGGGCCGATCGCCGCCCAGGTGTACGCCAGGCTGCGGGCCCATGCTGACAGGGTGCGGCGGATCGTGGTGCTGGGCCCATCGCATTTCGTCCCGTTACGTGGCTGTGCCGTGCCCACGGTGGACAGTTGGCTGACTCCGGCGGGCGAGGCGCCGATCGACACCGAGGTGCGCGCAGCCGTGGTGGACGCCGGACTGGCGGCGCCGGACGACGCGCCGCATTCCCGGGAGCATTCCATCGAGGTGCAGCTGCCGTTCCTGTCGGGCGCCATGGGGGACGACGTCGCGTTGCTGCCCATCGCGGTGGGAGCGTGCCCTGTGGAAAAGGTTGTGGAAATCGCTGAGGTGGCGATGGCCGCAGCAGGTCCCGGCGCTGTCCTGTTGTGCAGCACCGACTTCTCTCACTACCACGATCACGCGACCGCGCAGCAGCTTGATCGGCGTACCGCCCAGGCTGTGGCAGACCTGGCGCCGGATCGGATCTCCCCGCAGGACGCGTGCGGGGTGTTCGCGCTGCGCGGCGCCGTCGGGTGGGCGCGGAAGCGCCGGCTCGGGGCCCAGCAGCTGGATCTGCGGACCTCTGCCGACACGTACGGCAACCCGGATCGGGTCGTCGGGTATCCCGCTTTCGCGTTTCACGAAGCGGGATCAGCCGAGCGAATGAACCCAGACCGGTAAATCGGTCGGGCCGCTTCGGCGCGGCGCCCCGGCTGCGGCACGCGGCGCCCCGGCCGCGGCAGGCCGGTTCGGCCGTCAGGGTTCGCGACGCTCCTCGTCGTCGGCGACCACGCGGCTCTGCTCGATCGCGTCGTACTCGTCGACTTCCGGGCTGGAGGAGGGTGCCACATCATGTTCCGGGCGCAGCGGACGGGACTGCTCCGCGGCGTCCGCGTCGGGGGCCTCGGGGTGGCTCCGCGGAGGTGTGGCTTCATCTGACACCTCGGCCCCCAGCTCACTCTGATCGAGGTTGTGGTCAGGGTGGTCGTGGTGGTGGGGCATTGATGTGACCTCCTGATCTTTCGTCGCTCGCCCGTAATCTGCCCGGCTACACGCTTTCACCGTACGACCTGCGTGGCCCGCTGTCCTGTTAGCGATCGGTTGGCGATCAGTCAGGCCGGCATCGGAGGATATTTTTATGGAGGCCACACTGAATTGGCGGTTTTCTCG
>JBOGDL010000510.1:0-4101 GCA_050701815.1 Micromonosporaceae bacterium
CCGGTGACGATGCCGCCCGCGAGGTCACCGCCGCCGAAGGTGGCCGTCATCGACAGCGCCGCCAGGGCGCACACCTGGCGGGGCAACCGCTGACTCGCCTGCTCGCCGGTGACGATCTCAAGCACTCGCTGGTTCGGCGAGACCGCGAGCAACACCGAGGAGTCCGGGTCGGCGAGCTGATCGTGCATCCGCTCGGCGTGCTCCCGAGTGGGCTCCTCGAGCGGCCCCAGGTACACGCTGAACGTGAGGCCGGTTTCCTTGTCCGCCGCGGTCAGCGCCTCGTCAACCCGGAGCAGCTGCCTCGTGGTGAACGGACCCTCAGCAGCGGGTGTCGTCGGGGCGTGACCCCCGGCTGACTCTGAAGCGTCACCAGGTGCCACGTGCCCCACCCTTCGCGGCTTCCGCCTGCTCGTCTGACTGATCGGCGCTGCCCTCAGCCGTCAGGGCCTTGGCTTTGGAGCCCTCCAGCGCGGCACTGGCCGAATTGCGGCCGTTGGCGCTCGGGGCGTTCGAGGCTGCCACGAACCACACCGGCGCGAACTCGTACGGGCGGCCCGGACGGTAGCGTCGAGCCGGCCGGGCGCCGGCGGCGTACACCACTCCGGCGATCGCGGCGAAAATCGCGGCGGGACCGCCGACGAAAACTGTCACGGTTTCGAGGATCGACATCGCAAGCTCAGCGCCCCTAGTGCGGTAAGGGGTTGACAATCGCCGTTCACGGTAGCGGAAGCCGGCTCACCCGGGGCTGGCGGGCGCCCGACCTCCGGCCAGTGAGATCGGCCCCCGTGAATGGCAGAATGAGCCCGTGACCGAGACCACTGCTCACCGGCTGGCTCGCGAGCACGCGGCAGCCCGCGACGCGATCGACCCGCTGCGGTCGTACCGCGATCGCTTTGTCTTTGACGACCCGGACCTCATCTACTTCGACGGAAACTCCCTGGGGCGGCTTCCGCTCGCCACCCGCGCCGCGCTTCACCAAGCGGTGGACAGCGAATGGGGCGACGAGCTGATCCGCGGCTGGAGTCACTGGGCGAACCTGCCACGACAGGCCGGCGACGAGATCGCCGAGTTGATCAGCGCGGAGCCGGGCGAGGTGGTCGTCTCGGACTCCACCACTGTGAACTTCTACAAACTCGCCGCGGCCGCCGTGGCCGCCCGTCCGCAGCGTCGGGTCATCGTCACCGATGACGACAACTTCCCCACCGACCGGTACGTGCTGCAGGGCCTTGCCGCGTCAGCGGGGCTCCAGCTGCGGGTGGTCCACAGCGACATCGACACCGGGGTGAGCGCCGACACGGTCGCGCGCGCGGTTGACTCCGACACCGCTCTGGTGTCGCTGTCCCACGTGGCGTACCGCTCGGGCGCGATGGCGGACATGCCCGAGCTGACTTCGATCGCGCACGCGGCGGGCGCGCTGACGCTGTGGGACCTGTCCCATTCCGTGGGCGCGGTCCCGGTTCCGCTCGGGCCCGCAGGGGTCGACTTGGCCGTCGGGTGCACGTACAAGTACCTCAATGGCGGGCCGGGCTCCCCCGCCTTCCTGTACGTGCGCCGCGACCTGCAGACCGAGCTGCGGCAGCCGATCTGGGGCTGGTTCGGGCAGCAGGACCCCTTCGAGATGGGACCGGACTATCAACCGGTCGACGGGATCGAGCGCTTCCAGGCCGGTTCTCCCCCGGCGCTCGCCTGCCGGGCCGTGTTGCACGGCGCCCAGATGATCAGGGAGGCCGGGATCGAGAACGTCCAGGCCAAGGGCCGGGAGCTCACCCGGTACGCGGCGCAGCTGGCCGACGCCTGGTTGAGCGATCACGGAGTCGAGCTCGCCTCACCCGCCGACCCGGAGCGCAGGGGCTGTCACATCACGCTGCGCCACCCGGCGGCCTGGCAGCTGTGTCAGGCGTTGATCGCCGCGAAGGTGATCCCGGACTATCGCACCCCGAACCGGCTCCGGATCGGACTGGCCCCCATCTACACCAGCTTCGCCGAGGTGCACGACGGGATGGCCCGGCTACGCGAGATCTTGGAGTCTGACGCACATCTGCGCTTCCCCGCCGACCCGGGCCGAATCACCTGACAGCAACGCTGAGACGGACACGGACTGTGAGCCCAGGGCTCAGGCGCTATCAGCCCAAGGCTCAGGCGGTCGCCTCCGCCGGAGACCAACCGGCGAGCCAGGCCGCCCACCGTGGGTCCGGGGTCCGGTGCGCCAGGATCCGCCAGGTGGCGCCTCTGGGCGCGGCAGGCGGCACATGCAGACGCCAGCCGAGCTCGGCTGGCGTTCGATTGCCCTTCGCCTGGTTGCAGCGCCCGCACGCTGCCACGACGTTCTCCCATATGTGTTCCCCACCACGGCTACGTGGCATCACGTGGTCGATCGTCTCCGCGGGCCCTCCGCAGTAACCGCACCTCCAGCGGTCACGGGCGAACACGGCACGGCGGGTCAGCCCGGCATGGGCCCGGTACGGCACCCGCACGTAGCGGGTGAGCCGCACCACGGACGGCACGGGCAGAGCGCTCCGCTCGCTATGCAGGAAACCATCACCGTCTGTGACGCAAATGGCGCGAGCGGACAGCACCAGGATCACGGCCCGACGTGTTGACACCACGCACAGCGGCTCGTACGTGGCGTTGAGCACCAGCGCGGCGCGGCTGGTTGTGGCTCGAGCGCTGCCCATCGCACACCTCCGTCCGCGCCAATAGTCTCCAACATCTCCCGCAAATGCACGTAACTAATTGTTGCCCACTCATCTTCTCACCGATCGCATCGATTTCAGCACACTCCGCAGCCGGCCTCGTTCGCGCACCGCGGCCTCGCGCCCCCGCCTGGCGAGCCGAGCACGCCCATGCGGTACGAATTGGCCTGTGAATCTGCCCGAGCTGCTGGAAACCGCCGGCATCGCGGACACCGCGCAGAAGGTGCTCCAGAACGCCTCCTGGCTGGTGCTCACGCCACTGCGGATCTTGTTGATCATCGTGCTTGCGGTGATCGCCCGCTGGTTGACCCACCGGGCGATCCGGCGCTTGACCGCCACCACCACGTCCGGGGAAACCCCGACCCTGCTCAAGCCGCTGAAGGAACGCACCGCGGTGATGTTCACCGACGCCACCCGCGTCCTGGCCGAACGCAGGAAGCAGCGCGCCGAGACCATCGGATCGGTGCTGCGCAACGTCGCGTCCATGTCGATCTTCGCGATCGCGGTGCTCATGATCTTGGGCGAGCTCAAGATCAGCCTGGCTCCACTGCTGGCCAGCGCCGGTCTCGCCGCGGTCGCCCTGGGGTTCGGCGCGCAGTATCTGGTGCGGGACGTGATCTCCGGGCTGTTCATGATCATCGAAGACCAGTACGGGGTCGGCGACTTCATCGACCTGGGCGAGGCGAGCGGCGACGTGGAAGCCGTCGGGTTACGGGTCACCACGCTGCGGGACCTCAACGGCGTCGTCTGGTACGTGCGCAACGGCGAGGTGATCCGGGTCGGTAACCACAGCCAGGGTTGGGCCCGCGTGGTGGTGGACGTTCCCATCGGCCTGGGCACCCCGGTCGACGAAGCGGTCGACGTGATTCGCGCCGCGGCCGAACGTGCGGCCGAAGACTCCGGAATCGCCGAGAAACTGATCGAAGCTCCCGATGTGTGGGGGGTGGAGCAACTCACCCTGGAGGGCCCGGTCGTGCGGACGGTCGTGAAAACCATCCCGGGCGCCCAGTGGGCGGTGGCGCGCCACATGCGGCGGGTGGTGCTGGACGCGCTCGACACGGCCGGAATCAGCGACCGGCTCAGCGCCAACCGGATCTACGTGCGACACACCGGGGCAGCCGGAACGGACCCCACAGCCGGGGCCTGACAAGCAGCCCGAACTCGGGCCGTGCCGCGCTGGCCCCACGAGACGAGGCATCGACGTTAGGGAAATCCCGCCTCGTCGGATCTCCGGCGCCCTACGTCCCGTGCTGCTGCACGTGTAGTCAGCCAAACGGGTACCACCGAGCTACCAATATGTCCCCCAATCGGGCAGACTCGTCACCGAACGGTCAGCCGCAGCCGACGATCGGTGCGTCACGACTGACGGAAGGAACCACGAGTCGTTGCCAATGAAGCCACGCCGCCG
>JBOGDL010000511.1:0-3601 GCA_050701815.1 Micromonosporaceae bacterium
TCACGGTGATCAACTGGGACGGCTGCGACCACCTCGGCCCGGTGCATGAAGGGGACGCGCTGACCAGCGAGATCACGGTGACGTCAGCGGACCCGCTGCCGGGCGGCGGCGGCCTGGTCGGGCTCCGATCCCTCGTGCAGGCCCGCGCCGGACGCGATGAGCCGCGCCCGGTGCTGGACTGGCGCTTCACCGCAGCACTGGCGTGATTGATGCCGCACCGGCCTGCGTTCGGCGACCCTGCCGATGGCGTGGTCTCAGCTGGGTAGCAGGTGGCGTCCCTGCCATGTGCCGTGCTCGGACAGTGGACGGAAGCGCATGAAGGCGGACTCGGTGTGGAAGTCCTGACGCTTCTGCTCTGCCATCGCCACCGCATGCGTGTGCGGCTCGGGCACGTCGCTATGGCCGTGCACCATCTCGGTCATTTCGCGGACCGTCTTCCAGATGGAGAAGGTGGAAAACGTCCGTGGCGGCCTGATCGCGGCTGTGGCAAAGGTGGCGCCGGGGTGGTTGGCCACCAGGCGCTCCACCGGTTTGCCCCAGCGAAGGAATCGGGGAAGCTCGGGCAGCTTGAGGCGGGCGAGAGTCACGGCGACCACCGGCTCCGCAGGGTCCCATCGGCTGGCCCGTTGCGGTAGGTCGGACAACGCGGCTATCTGCCCGTACCGCCGCAGGAATTTCATCCGGACGTGCCAGCCGCCGGACAGCTGTCGCCCGAGTTGATTGTGGGAGAGGAAGCGTTCCAGCGCGGCCGCGTCGTCCCATTCGGCGAACATCGCGAACCGGCCGAGCTGCAGCCGTGCCGGTGACACTGTGGACGATCCCAGCCGCATCATCGCCATGCACTCCGCGTGGCGCAGCCCGGGCGTTGTTTCAGCAGACGGCGGGCGGACCAGGGCGCGTGCTGCGGACGCCCAGGGCAGCTCCGCGAGGTGGAAGGAGTGGACCAGTCCGCTGGTAGCCGAGCCGCCACTCCGAGGGGGCCTGATCATTCACGGAGCCTATGACGTTGCTCCACTCGTGGTCACTCGCCCGGCGCCGGTATCGAATTGAGTTCGGCCAGGAGGGCTTCGACTCGTCGTCGGATGGCGTCGCGGATTGGCCGGACCTGCTCGATTGATTGTCCGGCGGGGTCATCGAGGGTCCAGTCTTCGTGGTGTTTGCCGGGGATGATGGGGCAGGCGTCGCCGCAACCCATCGTGATGATGACGTCGGAGGCTTCGGCGGTGGCGTGGTCGAGCCTGGTCGGGGTGTGGCCGGTGATGTCGATGCCGACTTCGGCCATGGCCTGCGTGGCTATGGGGTTGATGGTGTCGGCGGGTTCGGATCCGGCGGAGCGGATCTCGACGGTGTCGCCTGCGAGGTGGCGTAGCCACCCGGCGGCCATCTGGGAGCGGCCGGCGTTGTGGACGCAGACGAACAGCACGCTCGGCTTGCTCATGGCTTGGACCTTTCGGGGTCGGTGGCGGGTTCGTGGGGAATGACGATCTCGCCAGCGGCGCGGGAGGCGTCGGGGTAGAGCACCGCGAGCAGTGCGAGGCCGACGACGAGTCCAGCGGCTTGGGCGGTGATGAAGCCCGGGACTGAGCCGGGGGCGATTCCGGCGAAGGTGTCGGTGAAGACGCGACCGATGGTGATGGCGGGATTGGCGAAGCTGGTGGATGAGGTGAACCAGTACGCGGCGCCGATGTAGGCCCCGACCGCGGCGGGTGCGGCGGCGGTGCGGCCGGTGCGGGCCAGTGTGAAGATCAGCAGGACGAGCCCGGCGGTGGCGACTATCTCGCCGAGCCACAGGTGGGCGCCGTCGCGACGGGTCGTGGCTATCGAGGCGGCGGGCTCAGCGAACATGAGGTTGGCCAGGATCGCACCACCGATGCCACCGGTGATCTGGGTGGCGATGTAGACGCTGAGGTCGGAGGTGGTCAGGCCGGCGCTGGCGCGGCGGCCGAGCCACCAGTCCGCGACGGAGACGACCGGGTTGAGGTGCGCCCCGGAGACCGGCCCGAAGATCAGGATCAGCACGGCGAGGCCGAACGCGGTGGCAGTCGAGTTTTCCAGCAGCTGCAGCCCGATGTCGTGCGGGGACAGACGGGACGCGGCGATGCCGGAACCCACGACGACAGCCACGAGCAGCCCGGTGCCGGTGAACTCGGCGACCACGCGCCGGCCCAGGCCGGGCATCATGCCGTGGCCTGGACTGCGGTCGGCGCTCCGGAGGTGTCCAGCAGCCGAGACAGGTCAGCCAGCTTGGCCGGGATGACCCAGTAGTAGACCCAGGTGCCGCGGCGTTGGCAGTCGATCAACCGGGCCTCCCGCAGCACCTTGAGGTGATGCGAGATCGTCGGGCCGCTGACGGTGAACGCGGCGGTCAGCTCGCACACGCACACCTCGGCCCCGCCCCGGGCGGCGATCAACGACAGAAGTCGCAGGCGTACCGGATCGCCGAGGGCTTTGAACCCACGCGCCAGCTCTGTGGCGGCGTCCTCGGTGAGCGCCTCGGTGGTCATGGGGGTGCAGCAGCCGTCGCTGATCACCGGCAGTTCTTGTCTCGGCATGCATCTAGTTTGACAACTGTCTAAGCACGAGACAAGCTGTTGCTTAGAGGTCCATCGAATCAATGGAGGTTGTGGTGTCGCGAATTCAGCTGGCGCTGCGGGTGCCGGATCTGGAGTCATCGGTGGTGTTCTACGAGAAGCTGTTCGGGGTCGCGCCCGCCAAGCGCCGGCCCGGGTATGCGAACTTCACGGTCGAGGAGCCGGCGCTCAAGCTGGTGCTGATCGAGGGTGAGCCGGAGACGGCCACCGCGCTGGATCACCTGGGGGTGGAGGTGTTCAGCGCCGAGGAGGTCGGCGCGGCGACCTCGCGCTTGCAGGAGGCGGGGTTGTCAACCGCGACTGAGCAGGACACCGAGTGCTGCTACGCGCTGCAAGACAAGGTGTGGGTGCGTGGCCCTGGCGCCGAGCCGTGGGAGGTCTACGTCGTTAAGGGCGACGCCGACCGTCTGGACAAGTCGGCCGTCAGCGCCTGTTGCGCCACCGCCAACACTGGGCAGGCGGAATCGAGTCAGGCGAGGCAGCCGGCAGGCGCCGGCTGCTGCTGACCGGCACACGTTGCCAAGAACGGCATCGGCCGGACGTTGCCGGAACGGCATCGGCCGGGCACGCGCCGCTGAGGTGACTTGGACGTGGCCGGGCGTGGTCGCGAATGCCCGGCCCCGCCCCGGGCCGAGGTCACCCGGCGTCCGGTTTGGCCGCGCGTACGATCGCCGAGTGCAGGCCGCCCCCGGCGTCGGAGGTCGGGGTGATGTCGATGCCCACGAAGCCCATCGCCTCAAGGCTCTGCCGATACTCGGCGGCAGTCAGCGTGCCGTTCGCGCAGCCGACCCGCCGCTCGGCCTCGGCGCGCGCCGCCGGGTCGAGATTCTCCTCGGCGATCACGTCGCTGATCCCGAGCCGCCCACACGCACGCAGCACCCTGAACGCCTCGGCGAGCACCTTCGGCTTGTCCGAGGACAGGTTGATCACACAGTTGGAGATCACCACGTCCACCGACTCGTCTGGCAACGGCACGTCCTCGATCCGTCCCTGCAAGAACTCCACGTTGG
>JBOGDL010000512.1:0-9112 GCA_050701815.1 Micromonosporaceae bacterium
TAGAGCCCGGCGTCGAGCAGGGCCTTGGAGAGGAAGCCACGCAGCAGGTGCTCGCTCTCCTCATCGGTGAAGGTCTCACGGGTGATCTTGTCCTTCACCAGCTCGATCCCGAAGAAGTAGCCGTCGCCGCGCACGTCGCCCACGATCGGCAGGTCGTACAGCTTCTCCAGGGACTCCCGGAAGTCACCGGTGAGGCGACGCACCTGCCCCAGCAGATCCTCACGCTCGAAGATGTCCAGGTTCGCCAGCGCGGCGGCGCACGAGACCGGGTGCCCCCCGAACGTGATGCCGTGAGCGAACATCGCGGGGCCTTCCAGGAACGGCTCGACCATCCGTTCGCTGGCGATCATCGCGCCCAGCGGCGCGTACCCGGAGGTGAGGCCCTTGGCGACGGTGATGATGTCCGGCTGGTAGCCGTACCGCTGCGCCCCGAACCATTCCCCGAGCCGGCCGAACGCGCAGATCACCTCATCGGAGACAAGCAGCACGTCATTGTCGTCGCAGATCTCGCGTACGCGCTGGAAGTAGCC
This sequence comes from Micromonosporaceae bacterium, assembly GCA_050701815.1. Classification (GTDB taxonomy): domain Bacteria; phylum Actinomycetota; class Actinomycetes; order Mycobacteriales; family Micromonosporaceae; genus WHSM01. The sequence continues at coordinate 531 of JBOGDL010000512.1, forward strand.
CGGAGGCGGCGGGAAACAGCCGCCGGAGTTCTGCACCGGCTCCAGGTAGACCGCGGCGACGGTCTCGGGGCCCTCCCGCTCGATGGCGCGACCGATCTCGTCGGCGGCCCAGCGTCCGAACGCCTCCAGGTCGTCACCATGCTCGGGGGCCCGGTAGAAGTTGGTGTTCGGCACCTTGATCGCGCCCGGGACCAGCGGCTCGAAGTCGGCGCGGATGCCTGGCAGACCGGTGATCGAGAGCGCGCCCATGGTGGTGCCGTGGTACGCGATGTGCCGGCTCACCACCTTGTGCTTGTTCGGCTTGCCGACGCGCTTGAAGTACTGCCGCGCCAGCTTCCACGCGCTCTCCACGGCCTCAGAACCGCCGGAGGTGAAGAAGACCCGGTTCAGGTCGCCGGGCGCGTGGGTGGCGATCCGCTCAGCCAGCTCGATCGCGGTCGGGTGGGCGTACGACCAGAGCGGGAAGAACCCAAGCTGCTCGGCCTGGTTCGCGACGGCTTGGGCGATCTCGCTGCGGCCGTGCCCGACCTGCCCCACAAACAGCCCGGAAAGACCGTCCAGGTACCGGTTGCCGTGTTGGTCGTAGATGTACGGGCCGTCTCCCCGCACGATCACCGGCACGCCGCCGTCTGCGTACGCCGAGAGTCGGGTGAAGTGCATCCAGAGGTGGTCTCGGGCCACCGCGCCAAGCGGGGACGGCGCCTCGTGCGCGCCTACCCCCCAGGGGCCCGATTGCGGTGTGGCCGTCATGACACACTCTCTTCTCCATCGAACGGGGAAACTACTCTTACCACGGTTATCGCACAGCATTACCAAGGTCACAAGGGTTTCAGTGACAGAAACGAGAACACGCAACTGATTCCGTAGCGTAATGACCTAATCTCAATGGCCGGCCCGCTCATCGGCGCCCGCCAGTCCGGCGCGCATCCTGGAACAAAACCGGCGCGCATCCCCGGAACCAGATCTGAAGTTCTTTCACCGACGTTACTGCGTGCCCCACGTGTACGTCTGCTTACGCAGCTTCAGGTAGATGTGGGTCTCGGTGCGCCGCACCCCGGAGATCTTGCGGATCCGCTTCGAGATCAGCTCAAGCAGGTGATCGTCGTTGCGGCACACCAGCTCCGCGAGCAGGTCGTACGAGCCGGCCGTGATCACCACGTAGTCCACCTCGTCCATCTCGACGAGCGCGTCCGCGACCACTTCCACGTCGCCTTCCACCTCGATGCCGATCATCGCCTGCCGGAGGAAGCCCAGCTGCAGCGGGTCAGTCACCGCCACCACTTGCATCACACCGGCGTCGGTCAGCCGCTGCACCCGCTGCCGAACAGCGGCTTCGGACAACCCCACCGCTTTCCCAATCGCCGCGTATGACCGTCGCCCGTCCTGTTGCAGGTGCTCGATGATCTTTTTGGACGTTTCGTCGAGCAAAGCCTCTGCGCTTGCACGTGTGACCATGCCGAACCCTTCGAAACGATTGACCTGGATCGCCGAGCTTCGCCTCTGCATCCCCAGACGTGCCAGTTTGAGATGCTGATTCCGTTGCTGCTAATCAACTTTGCCACGGAATCGTTTGAGCCATGGAAGTATGTCTGTCAGGATCGTCAGTGACAAAGCGGATCAGATAATATCCGGAGGGGAGCTGGGAGCCCATGTACGAGACCCCTCAACATCTTTCTGACGAGGCTCAACTTGTGGCCTCGGTGCTGTCCCGTCGCACCTTGTTACGGGGCGCTGTTGCCGGCGGCCTGGCCACCGCGCTGGCGGCGTGCGGCACCGAAGGCAGCCAGCAGGCAGCCGGGGAGTGCAAGAGCACCGACCTCTCCGACAAGGAGAAGCAGCTCAACTTCAGCAACTGGCCGCTCTACATCGACGTCGCCGAGAACGACGAGAACAAACACCCCACTCTCGACGCGTTCACGAAAGAGACCGGCATATCGGTGAAGTACACCGAAGACATCAACGACAACAACGAGTTCTTCGGCAAAGTCCGCAACCAGCTGGCCGAATGCCAGTCCACCGGGCGGGACATCATCGTGCTCACCGACTGGATGGCCGCACGGCTGATCCGGCTGGGCTGGGTGCAGAAGCTCAATCTGGCCGCCCTGCCGAACGTGAAGGCCAACCTGTTGCCGTCGCTGCAAAACGTGGAATGGGACCCGCAACGGAAGCACTCGGTGCCGTGGCAGAGCGGGCTCACCGGAATCGCGTACAACGCCAAGGCCACCAAGGAAGTGCGCACCTTCGACGAGCTCTGCACCCGCAGCGACCTCAAGGGCAGGGTCACCATGCTCTCCGAGATGCGGGACACCACCGCGTTGGCGTTGCTCTCCGACGGCAAGAAGCCCAACAACTTCACCAGCGCCGACTTCGACGCCGCGATCGACAAGATCCGCAAGGCGGCCGACAGCGGCCAGGTCCGCCGTTTCACCGGCAACGACTACGCCCAGGACCTGGCCAAGGGAGACATCTCCGCCGCCGTGGCGTGGTCCGGGGACGTGCTGCAGCTGCAGCTCAAGGACCCGAACATCAAGTTCGTGGTCCCGGAGGAAGGCATCTACCTGTGGAGCGACAACATGCAGGTGCCGAACAAAGCCACCCACAAGGCCAACGCCGAGAAGCTGATGAACTACTACTACCAGCCCGAAGTGGCGGCTGAGCTCGCGGCGTACGTGAACTACATCTGCCCGGTCGACGGCGCCCAGCAGGAGATGGAGAAGATCGACCCGGAGCTGGCTCAGAACGCGTTGATCTTCCCGGACCAGCAGACGTTGCGGCGCTCGTACCCCTACAAGAGTCTGAGCGCCAAGCAAGAGAAGGATTACGAGACGAAGTTCCAGGACGTGATTGGAGCCTGAATTTTGTCGGACAGCCAGGATCTTCGGCTGGCCTCGGTCACCAAGCGGTTCGGCCGCTTCACCGCGGTTGACGACCTGACGCTCTCTGTTCCCCAGGGATCTTTCTTCGCCCTGCTGGGCCCGTCCGGCTGCGGCAAGACCACCACGCTGCGGATGGTCGCCGGCCTGGAGGAACCGAGCTCGGGCGTGATCACCCTCGGCGGGCAGGACGTGACCGGGCTGCGGCCGTACCGGCGGCCGGTCAACACGGTGTTCCAGAGCTACGCGCTGTTCCCGCACCTGGACGTCGCCGAGAACGTCGCGTTCGGGCTGCGGCGGCGCAAAGTCGGCAACATCAGAGAACGGGTGGCCGAGACCTTGGAACTGGTGGAGCTCACCGGATTCGAGAAGCGGCGTCCAGGGCAGCTCTCCGGGGGCCAGCAGCAACGGGTGGCGCTGGCTCGCGCCCTCATCAACCGTCCCGAGGTGCTGCTGCTGGACGAGCCGCTGGGCGCGCTCGACCTGAAGCTACGGCGAGCCATGCAGCTGGAGCTGAAACGGATCCAGACCGAGGTCGGGATCACGTTCCTGCACGTCACCCACGACCAGGAGGAGGCCATGTGGATGGCCGACACGGTCGCGGTGATGAACGAAGGACGGGTGGAGCAGATGGGCGCCCCCGCCGACATCTACGAGTTCCCGTCCACTCTGTTCACCGCGAACTTCCTGGGCCAGTCCAACCTGCTGGCCGGCCGGGTGGTGGGGCGGAACGCCGACGACATCCTGGTCGAGGTCGCCGGCGGCCGGTTCGCTGTGCCGGCAGCCCGCAGCCGGGCCTCAGGCGAGACCGTCTACCTGGGAGTGCGCCCCGAGAAGGCGCAAATGACGGCGGACAGCGAGCTGCCGCCGGACGGGCACAACCGGCTCGCCGGACTCGTCACCGACACCTGCTACGCCGGGGTCAGCACCGAGTACATGGTGCGCACCCGGTGGGGCCAGGAGCTGTCCGTGTTCTCCTCCAACGCCACCTCGGGCGGGCCGATCGCAGCCGGCGCCGAGATCACCGTGCACTGGCGGGCGGAGCATTCCTTCCTGCTGGACCGCGACTTGGCAGACGCGGCGCCGGAACCCCCGTCTGACCAGGCCGCCGCGCGGACGCCGGGCAGCTCCGACGCAAGCCTCGTCACCTCGCCAGAATGGGTCGAAGAGGAAGCCACATGACCGCGATCAGCGGGGTAGGGGCCAAGCCGACTCCGTCCGGCCCTCCACCCCGGCGAGCCCGGGGCCGGCGCTGGGTGGCGTACCTGCTGTTGCTGCCCGGTGGGCTGTGGCTGGCGATCTTCTTCATCGGCCCGATGATCGGCCTCGCCTCCACCAGCCTGTACGACCCCAACGGCACCCTGGAAACCGGGTACACGCTGACCTGGGAGTGGCGCAACTACGTCGACGCGCTCACCACGTTCTGGCCGCAATTCGTCCGTTCCTTCTGGTACGCCGGGCTGGCCACCGTGATCGCGCTGCTGTTGGGGTACCCGCTGGCGTACATGATCGCGTTCAAGTCGGGGCGCTGGAAGAACCTGCTGCTGGTGATGGTGATCGCGCCGTTCTTCACCAGCTTCCTGGTGCGCACCCTGGCCTGGAAGGCGATCCTGGCGGACAACGGCTGGGTGGTGGACTCGCTGAAGACAGTGGGCCTGCTCGAAGCGGACGGCAGGTTGCTCGCGACCCCGGTCGCGGTGATCGCCGGGCTCACGTACAACTTCCTGCCTTTCATGGTGTTGCCGCTGTACGCCGCCCTGGAGCGGCTGGACCGGCAGCTGGTGGAGGCCGCCAGCGACCTGTACGCCAGCCCCTTCAGCGCGTTCCGGAAGGTGACCTTGCCGCTGTCGATGCCGGGTCTGGTGGCCGGCACGCTGCTCACCTTCATCCCCGCGGCCGGCGACTACATCAACGCCGAGCTGCTCGGCACCCCGCAGCAGTACATGCTCGGCAACGTGATCGACAGCGCGTTCCTGGTGCGGTTGGACTACCCGCAGGCGGCGGCGCTGTCGTTCGTGCTGCTGGCGTCGATTCTCGCGCTGGTCTTCCTGTACGTGCGTCGCGCCGGCACCGAGGAGCTGGTGTGATGAGCGCCAAGACAGCGGCGGCTCACCGGGGACGCACCGAAACGGCGCCTCGTCCCAGAAGCGGGATGATGGGCAACCGCGTCACGCGCTGGCTCGCCGATCACCTGGTGGTGTTCGCCGGGGTCGCGGTGCTGGGGTACCTGTTCCTGCCGATCGCGGTGGTGGTGCTGCTGTCGTTCAACCGGCCGTCGAGCCGGCTGTCGTACAGCTTCAATGAATTCACCCTGGACAACTGGTTGAACCCGTGCGGGGTCGGCGATCTGTGCGACTCCCTGGTGGTCTCGATCCAGATCGGGCTGCTCGCCACCCTGGGCGCCACGGTGCTCGGCACCTTGATGGCGTTCGCGCTGGCCCGGCGCCGGTTTCGGGGCCGCTCCGGGCTGAACCTGCTGATCTTCCTTCCGATGGCCACCCCCGAGGTGGTGATGGGCTCCTCCTTGCTGGCGCTGTTCGTGGCCTCCGCGGTCCCGCTGGGGTTCTGGACCATCTTGATCGCGCACGTGATGTTCTGCCTGTCCTTCGTCGTGGTCACCGTGAAGGCGCGGCTGGCTGGCATGAACTCGGAGCTGGAAGAAGCCGCCGCCGACCTGTACGCCACCGAGTGGCAGGCGTTCCGGAAGGTGACGTTGCCGCAGGTGATGCCGGGGATCCTGGCCGCCTCGCTGCTGGCGTTCTCGCTCTCCTTCGACGACTTCATCATCACCAACTTCAACTCCGGCAACATGGTGACCTTCCCGATGTACGTGTGGGGCTCCGCGCAGCGCGGGATCCCGCCGCAGGTGAACGTGGTCGGCACCGCGATGTTCGTGGTCGCGTTGCTGCTGGTGGTCTTCGGAAGCCTGCGCGGCAGAGAAACCCGGAGCTGAGGCGTGCAGCCCGGCCCGATGCGGATCCTGCTGGTGGGCGCGGGTGGGGTCGGCTCGGCGGTCGTGGGCATCGCGGCGCGACGGGACTTCTTCGAAACCATGGTGGTGACCGACTACGACCCGGCCCGGGCCTCCCGCGCGGCAGCCGCCGTCGGTGACGACCCGCGTTTCGTCACCGCCCCGATCGACGCGTCGAGCGCCGGCGCGGTGGCCGCGACGTGCCGGGACCACAGAATCACGCACGTGCTGAACGCCGTCGACCCGCGCTTCGTGATGCCGGTGTTCGAAGGCGCGTTCGCCGCCGGGGCGCACTACCTGGACATGGCGATGTCGCTGTCGACGCCGCACCCGACGCGGCCGTACCAGGAGTGCGGGGTGAAGCTGGGCGACGAGCAGTTCGCCGAGGAGGAGCGGTGGCGGCAGGCCGGACGGCTGGCGCTGGTCGGGATCGGCGTGGAACCGGGGCTCTCCGACGTGTTCGCCCGCTACGCCGCTGACCACCTGTTCTCCTCCGTCGACGAGATCGGGGTCCGCGACGGCGCTGACCTCACCGTCGAGGGGTACGAGTTCGCGCCCACGTTCTCGATCTGGACCACCATCGAGGAGTGCCTGAATCCCCCGGTGATCTGGGAAGCCGGGCGGGGCTGGTTCACCACCGAGCCGTTCTCCGAGCCTGAGGTGTTCCGCTTCCCGGAGGGAATCGGCGACGTGGAATGCGTCAACGTGGAGCACGAAGAGGTGCTGCTGGTTCCCCGTTGGACGCCGCCGAACGGCCGGGTGACCTTCAAGTACGGCTTGGGCGCGGAGTTCATCGATGTGCTCAAGACGCTGCACAAGGTGGGGCTGGACCGCACTTCCCCGGTACGGGTGGGCGGGGTTCAGGTCTCCCCCCGGGACGTGCTCGCGGCGAGCCTGCCCGACCCGGCGACCCTGGGTGAGGCGATGCGCGGCAAGACCTGCGCCGGCACGTACGTGCGCGGCACGGGTGTGGACGGGCGGCCCCGCGCGGTGTACCTCTGCCACGTGGTGGACAACGCCTGGTCGATGTCCGAGCACAACGCCCAGGCCGTGGTGTGGCAGACCGCGGTCAACCCGGTGGTGGCGTTGGAACTGCTCGCGTCAGGCGTCTGGAGCGGGAGCGGAGTGCTCGGCCCGGAGGCGTTCGACGCGGTGCCCTTCTTGGACCTGCTGAACCAGCACGGCGTGCCGTGGAAACTCGACGAGCGGCCGGCTGACGCGGCGACAACTGCGCCGGGCGGAGGCCAGGGGTGACTCCGCCACGAGACTGAGGTCTCACAAACTCGGTGATCTTGGAGGGGCCGGGCTGTGTCCCTCCAGCTAGATCACTTCCACGCGGTCAAACGGGGGGACGGGACCGCGGCTCCATGGGGGGTCAGGGATATGCGGCCGCGCCGGGGGACCCGGCCGCGTGTGTGTCATGGCTCGATATTGCTCATGACGTGTTTGACCCGGGTGTAGTCCTCCAATCCGTACATCGAGAGATCTTTGCCGTGCCCGGAATGCTTGAAGCCGCCGTGCGGCATCTCGGCGACGAGCGGGATGTGCGCGTTGATCCAGACAGTGCCGAAGTCCAGCCGCTTCGCCATCCGCATCGCCCGGCCGTGGTCTCGGGTCCACACGCTGGACGCCAGGCCGTACTTCACGCCGTTCGCCCAGCGCACCGCCTCGTCTTCGTCGCTGAAGCGCTGCACCGTGATGACCGGCCCGAACACCTCGTCCTGGCTGATCTCGTCCTCCTGCGTCACGCCGGAGACCACGGTGGGCTGGTAGTAGAAGCCACGCTCACCGTGGCGTCCGCCGCCGGTGTGCACGCTGGCGTGATCGGGGAGGCGGTCCACGAAGCCTGTCACCCGAGCCAACTGGTTCAAGTTGTTCAACGGGCCGTACAGCACGTCCTCATCGTCGGGGGCGCCCGTCTTGGTGCTCCGCGCCTGCTCCGTGAGGGCTGCCACGAAGTCGTCGTGCAACCCCGGCCCGGCCAGCACCCGGGTGGCGGCGGTGCAGTCCTGCCCCGCGTTGAAGTAGCCCGCCTCCGCGATCGCCGCCGCGGCTGCCGGGATGTCGGCGTCGTCGAACACCACCACCGGCGCCTTACCGCCCAGCTCCAGGTGGGTTCGCTTCAGATCGGCAGCGGCAGCGGTCGCGACCTCCATGCCGGCGCGCGGCGAGCCAGTGATCGCCACCAGCCGCGGCGTCGGGTGCGCGACCAACGCGCGGCCGGTGTCACGATCGCCGCAGATCACGTTCAACACGCCTGGCGGCAGGTGCTCAGCGCAGATCTCAGCGAGCAACAGGCTGCTCAACGGCGTGGTGTCGCTCGGCTTGAGCACCACGGTGTTGCCGGCGGCCAGCGCCGGGGCGATCTTCCAGATCGCCATCATGAACGGGTAGTTCCAGGGGGTCACCTGGGCGCAGACCCCGATCGGCTCGCGCCGCACAAACGACGTGTGCCCGGCCATGTACTCGCCTGCTGACTTGCCTTCCAGCACCCGCGCCGCGCCCGCGAAGAAGCGCACCTGATCGATCGCCATCGGGAATTCTTCGGTACGGGTGAGCCCGACCGGCTTGCCGGTGTTCTCCGACTCGACCGCGATCAGCTCTTCGGCACGCCGCTCGATGGAGTCAGCGATCCGGATCATCGCGAGTTGCCGTTCAGCGGGCGTGGTGTTGCTCCAGCCTTCAAACGCCGCCTCCGCCGCGCGGGCAGCCTTGTCGACATCCTGAGCGCTGGAAAT
>JBOGDL010000513.1:0-2923 GCA_050701815.1 Micromonosporaceae bacterium
TCATCCGGAACGAGATCAGCTCCACCATGCTCACCTGGTCGACCTGCGCCAGCCGCATCATCTGCTTGGTCAGGCCGCTGGGTGAGAACGGCAGGATCTCGGGGCCGTTGGGGTCGCCGGGCCGGGAACGGACGACACCGTTGCTCTCCAACACCCGCAGCGCCTCGCGCACCGTGGACCGGCTCGCCCCGAACTGGTTCACCAGCTCACGTTCGCTGGGGAGCCGCTGCCCCGGCTTGAGCTCGCCGCGGGCCAACGCCGATTCCACCTGCTCCACGATGCGTTGGTACAGCCTGACCGGCCTGACCTGCTGGAACGTCTGCCCGAGCGGCTGAGCGTCGGAGCCCTGGGTCATGATGTGGGGCCGGTGGAACGGGAGCGGGTCGCTGGGCGCTCAGGTGCCGGCGGCGTGTGGGGCCATCTCGGGTTCGCCCCGGCTGGTCGGGCCCGCTCGTACCACCTCATGGCTTTCACCACCCCAACGTCATCGAACCGGCGCCCGGCGATCTGCACTCCGATGAAACGACCGTCGTGGCTGAAACCGCAGTTGATTGAAGCAGCGGGCTGACCCGACATGTTGTACGGGGCGGTGAATCCAATGTGGCGCATGCCGGCGCCGTCGTCCGGGTACGGCATCGGCTGCTCAGCTGCGAAGGCCAGCGCCGGGGTGACCGGTGACAGCACGAAGTCGTAGTCCACGGTGGCCGCCACGGCGCCGGCGCGGATCCGGTTGATCTGGTGGTAGCACTGCAGCACCTTGGCGCCCGACACGTCCGCGCCCGCCGTGCACCACTCCGCAATGTACGGATGCACCCGGCGCTGTTGTTCGGGCGACAGCGCGGCGTAGTCGTTGAAGGAACGGACCCGCCAGAACAGGTCGAGATCGTCCAACAGGTCCTGGCTCAGGAACGGCTCGATCGGCTCGACGATCGCGCCGGCGGACGCGAATGTCGCCGCGACGCCGCTGACCGCGCGGGTCACCTCGGGGTCGACGTCCGCGCCGCAACCCGCGTCGAGGTGCAGCGCGATCCGCAGGCCGCGCACGTCGAGGCCGTCGGCGGACCAGTCCAGGTCGGCGGCGGGCAGGCTGGTCCAGTCCCGGGGATCTGGCTGGCCGAGCACCCTCATGAAGAGGGCTGTGTCTGCGACGGCACGGGTCAGCGGGCCGGCGCAGCGCCCGAGGTACGGCTCGTGCAGCGGGATGCGCCCGAAGCTCGGCTTCAGCGTGGCCAGGCCCAGCCAGGTGGCGGGCAGTCGCAGCGAGCCGCCGATGTCGGAGCCGACGTGAAGTGGCCCGTACCCCGCTGCTGCCGCGGCGCCGGCGCCGGAGCTGGAGCCGCCGGTGGTCAAGCTCGGGTCCCACGGGCTTCTGGTGACGCCGTGCAGGCTGGACACCCCGGAGGAGAGCATCCCCCAGTCCGGCATCACGGTGGATCCGAGCACCACCCCGCCGGACTCCCGCACCCGAGCCGTGATCGGCGCGTCCGCCTGCGGCAACGCCGGCGCCACGCCCGCGCAGCCGGCGGGCATCGGCACCCCGGCCCGGGCGATGTTCTCTTTCAGCGTGACCGGGACCCCGTCGATCGGTCCGAGCGGCTCACCAGCCGCCCAACGGGCCTCACTGGCGCGCGCCGCCTCCCGGGACCGCCCGGGGTCGCGTCTCCAGAAGGCGTTGAGCACCGGCTCCCAGCCCTCGATCACCGCTTGCACCGCGTCGTGAACCTCGACCGGTGAGAGCTGGCGCGCGGCGTACGCCGCGGTCATCTCGACGGCCGTCATCGCCGCCAGATCCCGGTCCGCCGTCACGGCTTCTCCTCTTGACAAGGACTCGATGAGTCGACAGGGTAGCGACAATTCGTTCCCGCGTCACTGGTCAGACCAGTGTCCTCGGAGGAAACAGTGCGTCGGATCGCCCTGGCAGTGATACCTGGTGACGGAATTGGGCCCGAGATCGTCGAGGCCACCCTGCCGGTGGTGCACGCCGCCCTCGTACGGCACGGCGACGAACTCGCCGTGACCCCACTCGACTGGGGCGGCGACCGGTACCTACGGGAAGGCGCCGCGATGCCCGCGGACGCCGCCGAGATCGCCAAACGGCACGACGCGGTGCTCTTCGGCGCCGTGGGGCGGCCCGACGTGCCAGATCACGAGCTGGTCTGGGGGCTGATCATCAGCCTGCGGCAGCGACTCGAGCTGGCCGTGAACGTACGACCGGCGCGCACCTTCCCGGGTGTGGTCTCCAGAGTGCGCGGCGCCGACGCCGTCGACCTCGTGATCATCCGGGAGAACACCGAAGGCGAGTACGTGGGCGCCGGCGGCCTGGTCCACACCGGCACCGGTCACGACCTCGGCGTGGAGGTCGCGGTGCACTCCCGTCGCGTGATCGAACGGGTCGCGCACCACGCCTGCCAGGTCGCCGCCCAGCGCTCCGGGCGGTTGTGCCTGGTCACCAAGTCCAACGCGATCCGCTACGGCTACCCACTGTGGGACCGGGTGGTACGTGAGATCGCCGAGCAGCACCCGCAGATCACCCTGGAAACCGTGCTGGTCGACGCGATGGCGGCCCGGATGGTGCAGGCGCCGGAGTCGCTGGACGTGGTGCTGGCCAGCAACCTCTTCGGCGACATCCTCTCCGACCTGTCCGCCGCGCTGGTGGGAGGCATGGGCATGGCGCCCAGCGCGAACGTGCTGCCCGGCGGCGCCGTGCCCGGCGTGTACGAGCCGGTGCACGGCTCCGCCCCCGACATCGCGGGCCAGGGCATCGCCAATCCGGTGGCGTGCCTGCTCTCGGCCGCGATGATGCTGGACGACCTCGGCTGCTCGCAGGCGGCGCAGCTCGTACGACAAGGGGTGTCGAACGCGTTGTCCGACCCCGCCAACCACACCCCGGACCTCGGCGGCGACGCCACCACGACGGACCTGG
>JBOGDL010000514.1:0-4635 GCA_050701815.1 Micromonosporaceae bacterium
ACCAGCAGCTCATGGTCGTGCGCGGCGACCGTCACCACCACCCGCCGCGGCGGCGCCCCGGCCAAAGCGGCCTCGATCGCGTTGTCGATCAGGTTGCCCACCAGAGTCACCAGATATCGGGGATCGATCGCGGTGTCGCCGAGCTCGTCGGCCACCGCGGTGTCGTCGGTGACGACCAGCTCCACACCGCGTTCCCGCGCCTGGGACGCCTTGCCCAGCAGCAGCGCGGACAGCACCGGTTCCGCCACCGCGCCCAGCACCCGGTCGGTCAGCTCCTGAGTCAGCCGCAGCTCCTCGGTGGCGAGCTGCACCGCGGCGTCGGTACGCCCCAGCTCCACCAGCGCCACGACGGTGTGCAGCCGGTTCGCGGCCTCGTGAGTCTGGGCGCGCAGCGCCTCGGCGAAACCGCGTACCGAGTCGAGTTCGCCGGTCAACGCGGTCAGTTCAGTGCGGTCCCGGAGCGTGACCACGGCGCCCAGCGCCCGACCTCCCCAATGCGCTGCTCGCTGGTTGACCACCAGCGTGCGCAGCCCCACCAGATGAAACTCGTCGATCACCTCGGCGCCGGATCCGATCGCCTGGCGCAGCGGCTGCGGCAGCGGGAGCTCTGTCACCGCGCGGCCGACCGCGTCGTCCGGGAGGTCGAGCAGGCGCACCGCCTCGTCGTTGGCGAGTTGCACACGTTGCTTCGCGTCGAGCACCAAGAGCCCTTCTTTGACCGAATGCAACACGGCGTCCCAGTACTCGTACATCCGGGCTATCTCGCGCGGCCCGAGACCGTGGGTGACCCGACGCAACCGCCGGCTCACCGCCAACGTGCCGGTCGCCGCGAGGGCCAATGCGAGCACCGCGACCGCCAGGATCGCCGGGAACTGCCGCAGGTAATCGTTCCCGATCTTCTCCAAAGTGATGCCGACCGAGACCAGACCCACGACCTTCCCGTCAGCACGAACCGGCACCACCGCGCGCACGGACGGGCCCAAGGTCCCGGTGTGCGTCTCGGTGAACGAGCGCCCGGCTGCCGCCGGCGAGATGTGGCCGATGAAATGATCGCCGATCCGCGCCGGGTTGGGATGCGAGAGCCGGACCCGGTTCGGCCGCATCACGACCACGAAGTCGGTGCCGGTGGCTTGGCGGGTCGACTCCGCGTACCGGTGCACCGGCGATCCGACAGCAGGCGCTCCAGGGGCCTGGACCGCGGCTGTCACCAGTGGGGATCGGGCCACCGACTCGGCGACCGCAAGCACCTTGTCGGCCGCGGCGGCCTCCGAGTCATTCCGGGCGTCGAGCAGCGCAGCCCCCGCGGCGATCACACCCACCAGGAGCACGATCGCCGCCTGCATCAGCAGCAGCTGCCGCGCCAGGCTGAGATCTCTCAGCCTCTGGGTGAGCCGTCGCATGCGGGTCAGTGTGCTCCACGCCAGGTCGCAGCCCTGGGCCGCAACCTCCCGGGCGCGACCGTTATGTACGCAACCGCGACTGAAGAGGTGACACAGGCCACTCTCACTAGGAGTTCTGCCCCCGCCCTTCGGAGGACACCATGGCGCAACCGCCTACATCCGCCCCCGGCTCGAAAGCCCCGCCGCGCCGGAGGGACCGCACCCATTACCTGTACATCGCCGTGTTGGTGGCCGTGGCGCTCGGCGTCCTGGTCGGATTCGCGTCCCCCGCGCTCGGCCAGAGCCTCGAGCCGTTGGGGCTTGGCTTCGTTCAGCTCATCAAGATGATGATCAGCCCGATCATCTTCTGCACCATCGTGCTCGGCGTCGGCTCGGTACGCCGCGCCGCGAAGGTGGGCCGCGTCGGTGGGCTCGCCCTCGGCTACTTCATGGTGATGTCGACCGTCGCCCTGGCGATCGGTCTGGTGGTGGGCAACCTGATCGACCCCGGTGCCGGTCTGCAGCTCACCGAGGAGGCGCGCACCGCCGGCGAGGACGCGGCCAAGGAAGGCCAGGCCGAATCGACGGTGGCCTTCCTGATCGGCATCCTCCCGACCACGCTGGTCTCGGCGTTCACCACCGACTCGGTGCTGCAAACCCTGCTGGTCGCGCTGCTGGCCGGCTTCGCGCTGCAGGCGATGGGCCAAGCGGGCGAGCCGATCCTGCGCGGCGTCGAGCACATCCAGCGGCTGGTGTTCCGGATCCTCGCCATGATCATGTGGGTGGCGCCCGTGGGCGCGTTCGGCGCCATGGCGGCCGTGGTCGGCGCCACCGGGCTCGACGCGTTGAAGAGCCTCGCCGTGATCATGCTGTCGTTCTACATGACCTGTGTGATCTTCGTGGTGGGGGTGCTAGGGCTGCTGCTGTGGATGGTCACCCGGCTGTCGCTGTTCTCGCTGTTGCGCTATCTGGGCCGCGAATACCTGCTGATCCTGTCGACATCGTCGTCCGAGTCGGCGCTGCCGCGGCTGATCGCCAAGATGGAGCACTTCGGGGTGTCGCGTCCGGTGGTCGGAGTCACCGTGCCCACCGGCTACTCGTTCAACCTCGACGGCACCGCGATCTACCTGACCATGGCCTCGCTGTTCATCGCCTCCGCGATGGGTGACCCGATGTCAATCGGGGAGCAGATCGGGCTGCTGCTTTTCATGATCGTCGCGTCCAAGGGCGCCGCGGGCGTGACCGGAGCGGGCCTGGCCACACTGGCCGGCGGCCTGCAGACGCACCGCCCGGACCTGGTCGAAGGAGTCGGCTTCATCGTGGGAATCGACCGGTTCATGTCCGAGGCCCGTGCCCTGACGAACTTCTCCGGCAACGCGGTCGCCACCGTGCTGGTGGGGTGCTGGACCGGTGAGTTCGATCGAAGCCGGGCGCGCGGTGTGCTCGCCGGGGAGAAGCCATTCGACGAGGTGGCGTTCAACGCGGGCGAGGACGGCACGTACCGGGGGGACGAGGAGGAGCCCGAGCCGGCGGAGCCTGCTACCGCCGCTCGGTAGCCGCCGGGTGAGGCCCGGGCCGGTGCGAGAGCCGGCCCGGGCTTGCGGTGGCTCTGTTGCTTGGGGTGGCTCTGTTGCTTGCGGTGGCTCGGAGCGGGGGGCACGTCTTTGTCAGGCGCTGCCTTGTCGGCAGCGACGTACCGCTGTTGGCGCGGGTGTCGGCCGTAGCCGTCGCGGGAGTCGTGGTGCGCGACGGCGAGCCCGGCTTCGATCAACGCCAGCCCGACATCACGGTTGCCGACGGTCACGTACCGGAGGAGCCGGCCGTACCCGTCCCGGTTGTCGTCGGCGATCGTGAGGTTGACGCGTTTGCCCAGAACCAGCCGTCCCGTCATCGCTGTCGCTTCCCGGTGGCCGCACTCGCCGCGCTCGGGGGCATCGATCCCCACCAGGCGCACCACCCGCTCTCCGCTGAGTTTGAGGGTGTCGCCGTCGACCACTTCTGTGACGAGGTACGTCTGACTGTGGCGACCGCCGGGCCGCTCCCGTTTCGGCGCTGACTCGCTGGGCCGGTCCGGCGTTGCGGGTTTGTCGACGCTGCGTACGTCAGAGTCTGTGGCGGTGTTGAAAATGTTCTGAGCGCAGCAGCCCAGCACCAGCAGCGCAGCAAGGGTGGTCGCGATCTTGTGGCGGGCAAACCAGCTCGGGGTGCTCGGGCCGGGGGCGGACACACTCTGCTCCTACGTGTGACGCATCCCCCCAGAGCCCCGATCCATCGTCATGCGTCGGGATCGCACCCGCAGACGATTAAGGAAAATCGCTCAGTGGCGGGGTCGGGGCGGCCGACCGGGGGTGGTCGGCTGCCTCCGCAACCGACCACTCCGAGCCGTCACGCCGACTGCTTCCCGATCTTCGGGAACGGCGCGGCGGAGAACACCACCTCCACCGCCACCCCGAAATGCTCCGCGATCCGCAATGCAAGGTGCAGGCTCGGGCTGTACTCGCCGCGTTCCAGGTACCCGATGGTCTGGTAGTGCACCCCGAGCGCCTCGGCGAGCTGACGCCGGGACACCCCTCGCTCGGCGCGGAGCATGGCGATCCGGTTGTAGATGAGTTCAGCCATCACTGCACCCGGTGCATGGCCCGTTCCCGGCGTGCCGCCACGCGGGATCCGGATTCCCGGCGGGCCATCCGGCGCAGGATCGCGGGCGCTGTCAGCAGACCGGCTGCCGTCCACAACATCAGCACCGCGGCAGTCTGCCAGTGCCGCCATGAGTCGCCGATCTCGGCGTTCACCAGCTCGGGCGGCAGCAGCGCCGAGCGCATCCCGAGCCCCAGCCAGTACATCGGGAATGCCTGCGCCACCGTCTGCAACCAGTGCGGCATCGCGGTGATCGGGTAGAAGATTCCGGAGATCGCGACCAGCCCCATGTTCGGAAGCATCACCAGACCGAGATTGCGAGGGTTGTCACCGAGGGATCCGAGGATCGCGCCGATCGGCATGGTGGCCGCGAGGCCGAGCAGCAGCACCCACAGCATGGTGAGCGCGCCGGCGGGCCCAAGCACGATTCCGTCGAGCATGAACAGGCCCGGCACGAGCACGAGCAGGACACCCAGCAGGGTCCCGTACGCCGCTCCGGTGATCTTGCCGATCAGGTATCCGAGCATCCCGTTCGGCGTCGCCTTGGCGCGCAGCAGGGTGCCGTCCTCGCGCTCCACCATGAGCGCGGCGGCGACACCGATCATGCCGCCGAACATCA
>JBOGDL010000515.1:0-5538 GCA_050701815.1 Micromonosporaceae bacterium
GCGGCCTTCACCACACGCTCGCCCAGCTGCACGTTGACGATGCTGTGCTCGCCCATCACCTCGGCCAGGTACACCTCGGCGCGAGCGCCGGCGTTGCCAGCCCCCTTGTGCCAATCAGCTCCGCCACCGCCGGGCCTGCCGGTCCCGTTGCCGAGCTTCAGGTCACGGGGGCGGAACCCCACCGTGACGGCGCGTTTGTCGGCGCCGCCGAGCAGTGCCGCGGGCGCGGCGATCGGGCCGGCGTCCCAGCCTTCGACCCGCACCCCGTCCGCACTCAGCTCACCCGGCACCAGGTTCATCGGGGGACGCCCCAGGAAGGCGGCGACCCGCACATCGTCCGGACGGTCGAAGAGCGCCTGCGGCGGGCCGACCTGGATCACCTCACCGTCCATGAAGATCGCCATCCGGTCCGCGAGGGTGAACGCCTCCTCCTGGTCGTGCGTCACATACACGGCGGTGACCCCGAGGTCGAGCTGCAGCTTCTTCAGCGCCACCCGGGTCTCCAGCCGCAGCTGCGCGTCCAGATTGGACAACGGCTCGTCCAGTAGGAAAACCGTCGGTTCCCGTACGATCGCGCGCGCCAACGCCACCCGCTGCTGTTGCCCGCCGGAGAGCTGCCCCGGGCGACGGCCCAGCAGATGGCCCATCTGCACCTGCTCGGCGGCCTGCTTCACCCGGGTCGCGATCTCGGCCGGAGGCGTCTTCACCATCTTCAGCGGGAACGCGATGTTCTGCGCCACCGTCATGTGCGGGTAGAGCGCGTAGTTCTGGAACACCATCGCGATGTCACGGTCGCCGGGCGGCGCCGACGTGACGTCCGCGTCGCCGATCCGCACCGTGCCGCTGTCCACCGGCTCCAGCCCGGCGATCACCCGTAGGCTGGTGGTCTTGCCGGACCCGGACGGTCCGACGAAGGCGAAGAACTCGCCCGGCTCGATGGCCAGGCTCAAGTCGTGGATCGCGGTGAACTGCCCGTACGTCTTGCGTATTCCGTGAAGCTCGATGCTGCCGCGCCGGCTCATCTGCATGCCCCTTCAAGGCTCATCCGCGTGACCCTCCCTTGATGGAGCCGGCCGTCAGGCCCCGCACGATTCCTCGCTGGCCCCCCAGGCCGAGCACGATCACCGGGATCATCGCCACGATCGCGCCCGCCGTCAGCGGCCCCCACAGCGTCTGCTCGACGCCGATGAAGTTGTACATCGCCACCGTCACCGGGCGGATCTCGCTGCCGCTGAGCACCACCCCGAACAGGAACTCGTTCCACGCGGTGATGAACACGAAGATGGCGGTGATCGCGATCCCGCCGCGCACCTGCGGCAGGATCACGTACCAGAGCGTGCGCCAGCGTCCGGCCCGGTCCAGCAGCGACGCCTCTTCCATCTCCCGGGGCAGGTCTTCGAAGTACGGCACCATCAGCCACACCGCGAACGGCAGCGAGAAGCTCAGGTACACCGCGATCAGCCCGACGTACGTGCCGGTCAACCCGAACGCCCGGAACGCCACGAAGAACGGGATCACCAGCCCGATCCGCGGAATCATGTACGTGAACAGCGTGTACAGCGCCAGCGCGTTCTTGAACCGCAGGTGGCAGCGGGCGAACACGTACGCCATCGGGATCGCGGCGGCGACGCTGAGCACGGTGGCGCCGAGCGAGATCACGGTGCTGGTGACCAGGTCCGCCACCAGCGACTGGTCGCCGCCCAGCACGTCCTGGTAGTTCAGCTCGGTCGGCTCGAAGGTCAGCTTCGGCGGGTACGCGAAGATGTCCTTGGCCAGCTTGAACGAGGTGAGCGCGGTCCACAGCACCGGGAACGCCCAGGTGAAGAACACCAGGATGACAGCGACGAACGCGGCGACCAGCCGCCCACCACGAGTGATCACGCGCGCCTCCTCGAAGCGGCCGGCTCGCTCAGGCGCCCGCCGAGGGCGGGCGCGTCGGCGCCGCTCATGACTGCTTCCGCCGTCCGAGTCGCCAGAACAGCCACGCCACTCCGAACGTGACCAGCAGCAGCACCACCGCCAGCGCCGAGCCGTACCCGATCCGCAGCTCGTCGAACGAGGTCCGGTACACGTACAAGTTGAGGATTTCAGTGGCGGTGCCGGGGCCGCCGCCGGTGGCGGCCAGGATCGCGTCGAACGCCGACAACGCGACCACCGTGCGGATGATCGCCACCACGGTGATCGCCGGTCGCAGCAGCGGGAACGTGATGTGCCAGAACCGGTTCCAGGCGCTGGCCCGGTCCAGCTGCGCCGCCTCGGTGAGCTCGCTGGGAAGCGTGGCGAGGCTGGCCAGGAACACCAGGAAGCAGAACGGGGTCCACTGCCAGGTGTGCATGATGATCGTGAACACCAGCGCCGAGGTGGGCTCGCCGAGCCAGTCATGCGACCCGAAGCCCATGGTCTCCGACAGGTAGTCGACGATCCCGAAGTTGGGTGTCAGCAGCAAGGTGCGCCACACCAGGCCCACCACCACCGGCGCCAGCAGGATCGGCAGGATCGCCACGATCCGCAGCAGCCAGGAACCGTGCCGGATCCGGTGCACCAGCAGCGCCAGCGCCATCCCGACCACGATCTGGCTGACCACGCTGGCAACGGTGTACACAAAGGACAACCAGAGGCTGTGCCAGAACCGGGGGTCGCCCAGCAGTTCGAGGTAGTTGCCCAGCCCGATGAACCCGTTCCCGTCGGGGCTGCTCAGATCCTCCCGATAGAGGCTTCCGAAGAGCAGGTAGCCCAACGGGAACGTGGTGGTGACCGCCAGGATCAGCAGAGCTGGTGACACCAGGATCCGCGCGAACCGGCGTTCCTCACGTTCCAGCCCGGTCAGGCCGGCAGGGGCTGTGGCCATGCGTCGATTAGCCTCGCCCGACGATGTCGGCGACCTGGCGGTTCACCTTGTCCAGGATTTCCTTGGGCTTGCCCTGCCCGGTCAACGCCTCCTGCACCGCGACCGCCATCCGGTCACCGATCGCCGGCCACTGCGGCACCCGGGGGCGCCAGTCCAGGTCCTGGTCCTCAGCCAGCGAGTCCTGCACCGCGGGCACGAAGTCCTGCCCGGCGTCGACGCTGCTGCGGTACTTCTCCGACTCCCATAGCGACGTGCGGTTCACCCCGGAGCGCTTGGCGTCGCCGCCGAAGGCGTACGAGGTGCGGATCTGGGTCTCCGTGCTCGCCGCCCACTGGATGAACAGCCAGGTGGCGATCTGCTCTTTGCGGGGGACCGCCCCGTTGATCGGGAAACCCCAGTTCCAGATGGACGTGACGCGCTTGCCGGTGGGGCCGGCGGGCCAGCGCGCGAACCCGAGCTTGTCGACCACCACGGACTTCTGCCGATCCAGCAGCACCGCGGCGCTGGAGTGCGCGTCGATGTACGAGCCCAAGGTGCCCTGCGCGAACGCGTCCGCGATGTCGGGCCAGTTCCAGTTGGTGACCGCCTTCGGGGCCACCGATGTCAGCAGGTCCACGTACCAGGTCAACGCCTCGACACCGGCGTCGCTGTTGATGGTCGGCTTGCCGGCTTCGTCGAACCATTCGCCGCCGAACTCGCGGAACAGCGACGGGTAGATGTACATGTTCTGGCCCGCGCCGGGCTGGCCGCGCAACGCCGCGCCCCAGATCCGCTTGTCGGGGTTGTTCAGCTCTTTCGCGTTGGCGGCGTACTCCTCCAGGGTTTCCGCCGGCTTCAGGCCCGCCTTCTTGTAGAGGTCGGTCCGGTACACCTGCAAGGTGACTTCGCCGTCGTACGGGATCGCGTACAACTTGTCGTCGACCGTGGCCGACTCCCGCCACTGCGGGATGATGTCCTCCAGGTCGAACCAGTCCGGGTCGGTCAGCTTGTCATCGTCCAGGAAGCTGGCCAGCGGCGTGATCCACTTGTTCTTCGCGTACAGCGGGTAGTACATCGGGTCGGCCGCGTGAGTGTGGAACTGCTTGCCCTTCGTGGAGAGGTCCAGCACCACCTTCTTGCGGATCTGCTGTGGCGGGATCTGCTCGGCGGTCACCTTGACCCCGGTCAGCTTCTCGAACTGGGGGAACAGCTCGATCAGATTCGTGAAGTAGGTCGCGGGGATCACCGCGATGTTGATCGTGGCGCCCTTGGCCTGCTTCCAGTCGATGCCCGCCGAGCGGTACGCGTCCAACCCGGTCTTGGTCACGTTGGAGTCGTCGCCGCCGCATCCAGCGAGCAGGCCCGAGCCCATGGTCAGCGCCGCGCCGGCGCCGAGGGAGCCCCTGAGGAAGCCACGTCGGGTGAACGCCGCCGCAGCGGCGGAGCGGGGAGACTGCTGGGGGGAGCTGGACATTGCCTACTCCTTCGCTGCCCTTGCCTGATGGCCGAGATCGCGGCGGCTGCGGCGCGCCACGCCGAATGTGTTGTGGGCGGCGGCGCGTGTTGCCGGCTCGCTTTCTCTGTCCCTTGGTGTGGGACGACGTCCCGGGTACTTCTCCCAGAGGGTGTCCACCGCCAATGGATCTGTCAAGCCTTTGAATTTCAACCTTTGCGCCGGGTGCGCACGTCTTGACAGGCGTGCTGATGCTGCGTGATGGTGGCCCGTATGGCAGGTCATTGTCCTGGTATGCGGGACACAGCATGGAGTTGACGGACCAAGAGCGGGCCATGGCGGACGGCGCCGAGGGGGCCGCCGTGCAGTGGGCCATCCAGAGCCAGATCGAGGTCGGCAAGGCGTTCGGCGCCAAACGGCTGATCCCGGTCAGCTGCGCCCACATGATGGGCGACATGGAGGTGCTGACCCGGCACGGGTACGACTTCATCGCCCGGCTCGCTGGCTCCGGGGCCACGGTGTGCACGCCCACCACCACCAACGCCAGATGCGTCGACTTCGACGCCGCCAGCCTGCTCCGGCAGGACCCCCAGATGGTGGCCGACGAGGCGCGGTTGAAGCAGCTGCTGGGCAGGATGGGTGTGGTGCTCACCGACACCTGCGTCAACTACCAGACCGTCTACCAGCCCACCCTGGGCGAGCACATCGCCTGGGGAGACACCGGGACCGTGATCTACGCCAACTCGGTCTTCGGCGCCCGGTCCAACTTCGAAAGCGGCCCCGCCGCGCTCGCCGCCGGCCTCACCGGGCGCACCCCCGAGTACGGGTTCCACCTGCCCGAGGCGCGACGCGGCACGGTGCGGGTCGAGCTGGACTTCACCCCGGAGGACCTCTCCGACTGGGGCGCCATCGGGGCCGTGGTGGGTCGTGAGGTGAACGACTACTGGGCGGCGCCGGTGTTCACCTCGGCGCCGCCCGGGGTCAGCTCCGACGCGATCAAGCACCTCGGCGCCGCGTTGGCCAGCTACGGGTCGCTGGCGATGTTCCACATGGTCGGCGTCACCCCCGAGGCGCCCGACGAGGAGACCGCCTTCGGCGGCAATGCGCCGCAGCGCACGGTGGTGGTGAACGCCGATGCGATCCGCGCCGTGTACGAGTCGTACCCGGCGCCGTCGGAGCCGGTCGACCTGGTGGTGCTGACCGGGCCGCAGCTGTCCATCTTCGAGTTGCGTGCGGCCGCCCAGTTGATCGAAGGGCG
>JBOGDL010000516.1:0-3120 GCA_050701815.1 Micromonosporaceae bacterium
GCTGGCGGGTACCCGCCAGCGCCGCCGCCCCCCTTTCTACCCGTAAATCGCGGTGGCGCGAGCCGCCAGGACGTGTTCGGTCGCGGCGATCAAATCGCTGATCCCCGGGTCCTGTTGTTGAGCCATCCGATCGAGGGCGACCCGAAGCTCTGGCGGGTTGTTCAGATGCATCCGGGCTTCCAGGTGGAGGGTCCGCAGGAACGACCAGAAGGCGGCCACGGACGGCAGGTATTCCCCGGAGGTCACCGCGTACCTGACCTGGGCTCTGATCTTGCCGTTGAGGTCTGGGCCAAGGGCCGGGTAGCGGGTTGCCGGCGTCATGCCCAGCCGTCGCTGGACCTGACGCCGGACGATGCCCCAGGTGACGAGCGAGTCCGCGATGGTGTCGTAGGAGCTGACGGCGAACCGCTCGATCCAATGACGCGGATCATGGCCTGAGCCAGCGGCCATGATCGTCCTCAGCGCGTTGTTGGCAACCGGGTCCCCGGTGTCGTGCGGGTTTCGTGTCACGAGGCGCGGGCCAGCCAGGGCTGTGGCTCCCCGGAACGCCAGGTCGACGAGCAGGGCGCCGGCCAGGGCCACCTCCAGCGCACCACGGTGCACATGTGGCTTGCCCTTGTCGCTGTGTCCTGCGATGAAGAGCTGGTAGTGGATCGGCAGCCGCTGCATGAGGCGACATTAGACACCATCGATGTGGGATGCGTCACACGCACCCGTCATTTCAGCTCGCCTGCTAACTCACGGAGCCGCTGGTGCACGCCGCGATACGCGACCGAAGCCCCAGGCAGGTGCTGTTTGGCGACCTTGGCCACCATGGTGTAGTTCGGGTCGCACACGTTCCCCACCGGCGCCTCCCCCGCTTGACTGACCAGCTGGTACGCGTCCAACTCCTCCAGGTCCGCCAGCTCGGCCACCCACGTGACCAGGTCGTGCTGGCTGATCCGGTACGCGTCTTCCAGCGGACGCGTTGAACCGGTGGACATGATGTGCTCGTCGGACTCCAACCGCGGCCACGGCGTGGCGACGCCCTTGATGAGTTCGACGGTCAGCACCGTTTCCATCGCGGCCTCCACCGCGGTGCCGCACACCTCGCCATGTCCCTGCCGGCAGTGCCCGTCGCCGAGCGCGAACAGGGCGCCTGGCACGTTCACCCCGAAGTATGCGGTGACACCCGCCCGCATCTCAGGGGTGTCCATGTTGCCGCCGTACGCGTCCGGCGTGATCGTCATCCGCGACTCGAACGCCGCCGGCGCCACGCCGATGGTGCCGTGCATGGGGTCCAGCGGCAGTTCGACGGTGAAGTCAGACCGGCGGGCTGAATAGCGCACCACTTCTTTGGCGGTGTCCACTTCGTACACCCAGACCCGTTCTTCCAGCGGAGGCTGCAGGGTGGCTGTGGTGTGGGTGCTGGTGAGCGCCCCGAAGTGCGGGAACGTGGTGGACACCGCCCAGTCCCGCGCCGGGGTGATCGACGCCAGGTGCACGGCGAGCGTGTCGCCTGGCTCGGCGCCCTCCACATGGAACGGCCCCGACACCGGGTTCAGGTACGGGAACTCGCAGACCTGTGACGGCAGGTCGGCCACGGTGCGCACCCGGCCCCCGAAGCAGTCCTCGGTGTAGACGGCCAGCGCCTGGCCGGGGCGGATCCGGGCCACCGGCTCCCGGCCGCCGAAGGTGTAGCTCAGCTCGTCGGGTTCGGGTTGGTATCGCAGCACTTCGGTCATGGGTGGATCTCCGAGTCCTTCAGACCCGACAGGGTGGGGCGACGGCCGGCGCCGTACAAGACGACGAGCGCGATCACGCCGATCCCGAGCCAGACGAAACCGAGTCGCTGCGCGGCCACATTGGCGTTGATCACCACGTACACCAGGATGCCGAAGCCAAGCAGCGGGATCAGCAGGTGGCGCACCCATTGCCGGCTGCGTCGCCGGCCGATGTGGTACCAGATCACCGACACGTGCAGCGCCATGAACGCGGTCACGGCGCCGAAGTTGATCAATGACGCCAGCAACGCGATTCCGTCGTCGCGGCTGGCCATGTACAGACCCAGCGCCACCGACACCCCGGCCACCACGAAGATCGCGTTGGCGGGGACGAAGCGCCGCGTAGAGATCCGGGCGAGGAAACTCGGGAGTTGCCGGTCCCGCGCCATCGCGTACAGCAGCCGCGAGGTGGCCGCTTGCGCGACCAGGGCGTTGGCGAAGCCCCAGGCGATCGCGGTGGCGATGGCGGTGAGCGTGGCCAGCCACGCGCCGCCGGCGACCCGCGCCGCGTCGTAGAACGCGGTGCCGCCCGGGTCACCCTCCTTGATCAGTTTCGCGGGGTCGGTGACGAACAAGGACGCGACCCAGGTCTGGGTGATGAACAAGGTGCCGGCGAGCAGTAGCGCGAGCACCATGGCCTTGCCGATCTGCCGTGCCTCGCCGCGGTTTTCCTCGGCGAGCATGGAGATGCCGTCGAAGCCGAGGAATGACAGCACGGCGATCGAGACCGCGCCGAACACCAGCGGCCACGAGAACGTGGCGGCGTTGTAGAACGGGTCGAGTGAGAATCCGCGACCCTTGCCCTGAGCCAGCGCCACCACACCGACCACCAGGAAGATCGCCAGGATGATCCCCTGCCCGGCGAGCATCACCCAGTTCACCGCGGCGGTCACCTTGATGCCGAGGAAGTTGACCACGGTGTTGAAGGCCACGAAGCCGATCAGCCAGGCCCACACCGGTATCTGCGGCACGGTCACATTCATCGCCACGCTGGCGATCAGGTAGAGCAGGCCGGGGACGAGCACGTAGTCGAGCAGGATCACCCAGCCCGCGAGGAAGCCGACCGGTGGGGAGATGCCACGACCGGTGTAGCTGTAGACGGAACCCGCCATCGGAAACGCCTTGACCATTTCCGCGTACGAGAGCGCCGTGAAGATCATCGCGACCATGCCGATGGCGTACGCCAACGCCACCATGCCGCCGGAGCCGGCGAAGACACCGCCGAAAATGCCGAATGGCGCGATCGGCACCATGAAGATCAACCCATAAACCAGCAGGTCGCCCAGTCCAAGTGAGCGGCGCAGCTCCTGTTTGTACCCAAACTGCGCTAATGAGGGGGAAGTCATGGATCCGGACC
>JBOGDL010000517.1:0-11668 GCA_050701815.1 Micromonosporaceae bacterium
CGTACTGCAACGGCAGCACGCCCATCCCGATCAGGTTGGAGCGGTGGATCCGCTCGTACGACTCGGCGATCACGGCCCGCACCCCGAGCAGGGCGGTGCCCTTGGCGGCCCAGTCCCGGGACGACCCGGAGCCGTACTCCTTGCCGGAGAGCACCACCAACGGGACGCCGGCCTCGGCGTACGCCTGCGCCGCGTCGTAGATCGTGGTCTGCTCGCCGGTGAGGTGGTTGACCGTCACCCCGCCCTCGGTGCCCGGGACCAGCTGGTTGCGGAGCCGGATGTTGGCGAATGTGCCGCGGATCATCACCTCGTGGTTGCCCCGGCGGGACCCGTACGAGTTGAAGTCCCTGCGTTCCACGCCATGCTCGGTCAGGTACCGGCCGGCGGGGGAGTCCGCCTTGATCGCCCCGGCGGGGGAGATGTGGTCGGTGGTCACCGAGTCGCCCAGCTTGGCGAGCACCCGGGCGCCGGAGATGTCCTGCACCGGCGTCGGCTCGCGCGTCATCCCCTCGAAGTACGGGGGCTTGCGCACGTACGTAGACTCGCCGTCCCAGTCGAACGTGTCGCCCGTGGGAGTCGGCAGCGAGCGCCACTGCTCGTCGCCGGCGAACACGTCGGCGTAGTCCTGGGAGAACATCTCAGAGGCGATCGCGCGCCCGATGACCTCTTCGATGTCCTGCGAGGACGGCCAGATGTCGGCCAGCAGCACCGGCTTGCCGTCCGAGCCGACGCCCAGCGGCTCGGTGTTCAGGTCGATGTCCATGGTGCCGGCGAGCGCGTACGCCACCACCAGCGGCGGCGAGGCGAGGTAGTTCATCTTCACGTCGGGCTGGATCCGGCCCTCGAAGTTGCGATTGCCGGAGAGCACCGACACCACGGTCAGGTCGTTGTCGTTGACCGCCTGGCTGATCTGTTCCGGCAGCGGCCCGGAGTTGCCGATGCAGGTGGTGCAGCCGTACCCGACCAGGTTGAATCCGAGCTTGTCCAGGTACGGGGTGAGCCCGGCGCGCTCGTAGTAGTCCATCACCACTTTGGAACCCGGCGCGAGGGTGGTCTTCACCCAGGGCTTGCGGTTCAGGCCCCGCTCGACCGCGTTCTTCGCCAGCATCGCGGCGCCGATCATCACCTGTGGGTTGGACGTGTTGGTGCAGGACGTGATGGCGGCGATCACCACCGCGCCGTGGTCCAGCTCCACCTCGGCGCCGTCTTCCAACGTCACCGGGGTCGGCGTGCTCGTCCGGCCGTTGGCGCCGGCAGCCGCGGAGTTGGTCTCGCGCGGCGCGTCGGCCGGGTCGTCATGGCCGATCGCGGGGGAGTCACTGGCCGGGAAAGACTCGGCGCTGGCCTCGTCGCCAGCCCCGGCGATTCCGTTGTCGCCGTCCACGTAGTTCTTGAGCGCCGAACGGAACATGGACTTGGCGCTGTGCAACGGCACCCGGTCCTGCGGGCGCTTCGGCCCGGCCAGCGACGGCTCCACGATCGACAGGTCCAGCTCCAGGGTCTCGGAGTAGACCGGCTCCTCGGAGTCGGGGGTGTGCCAGAGACCTTGGGCTTTGGCGTACGCCTCGACCAGCGCGACCTGGGCATCGTCACGGCCGGTGAGCCGCAGGTAGTGGATGGTCTCCGCGTCGATCGGGAAGATCGCGGCGGTGGAGCCGTACTCGGGGCTCATGTTGCCGATGGTGGCGCGGTTGGCCAGCGGCACCGCGGCCACGCCGGGGCCGTAGAACTCGACGAACTTGCCCACCACACCGTGCTTGCGCAGCATCTCGGTGATGGTCAGCACCAGGTCGGTGGCGGTGGCGCCTTCCGGCAGCTCGCCGTTCAACTTGAAGCCGACCACCCGCGGTATCAGCATCGAGACCGGTTGGCCCAGCATCGCGGCCTCGGCCTCGATCCCGCCCACGCCCCAGCCGAGCACGCCGAGGCCGTTGACCATGGTGGTGTGCGAGTCGGTGCCGACCACGGTGTCCGGGTAGGCCACCGGGTTCCCGCTTCCGCCGTCGCGGCCGAAGACCACCCGCGCCAGGTGCTCGATGTTGACCTGGTGCACGATCCCGGTGCCGGGCGGCACCACCTTGAACTGGTCGAACGCGGACTGGCCCCAGCGCAGGAACTGGTAGCGCTCCTTGTTGCGCTGGTACTCCAGCTCCACGTTCCGGGTGAACGCGTCGGGACGGCCGAAGATGTCGGCGATCACCGAGTGGTCGATCACCAACTCGGCCGGGGCGAGCGGGTTCACCTTGGACGCGTCGCCGCCCAGGTCGCCGATCGCCTCCCGCATGGTGGCGAGGTCGACCGCGCACGGCACGCCGGTGAAGTCCTGCATCAGCACCCGGGATGGCGTGAACTGGATCTCCACACTCGGCTCAGCCTGTGGGTCCCAGCCGCCCAAGGCGCGGATGTGGTCGGCGGTGATGTTGGCGCCGTCCTCGGTCCGCAGCAGGTTCTCCAGCAGGATCTTCAGGCTGTACGGGAGCCGTCTGGAGCCATCGACTTTGCCGAGCTGGTAGATGTCGTAGGTCTCGGCGCCCACCGTGAGTGGGGTCTTCGCGCCGAAGGTGTCGATGCTCGTCACAGCTAGCTCCTCCGTCTTTGGATCCGGGTCCAGGACCTTTGTGCAGTCTCGCGTACGACGTGCGGGTTCGCAGACTCAGGGTGTTCCCTGCCGATCTTCCGCCGGGTGCCGCCGGGGCCCGGACGGGCACGGGGCTTCAGCTGCCCGCACGCGAAGCGTACGCTCAAAAAAACCGTACGTCCGTCTTGTTTACTTGGCAAGTCACCCGCGCTGACATGGCACGCCGGTCACGATCGGGCGGGCGGCAGGCATTCAGCAACCGAACCGGACCGTCCAGGAGGAGACATGATCCATCACGTGCAGCTGGCGTGCCCCGCCGGCTCGGAGCCGGCGCTACGCAGCTTCTACACCGGCGTGTTGGGCCTGCAGGAGATCCCCAAGCCAGCGGTGCTCGCCGCCCGGGGCGGGTGCTGGTTCCGGGGCGGCGGAATCGAACTGCACCTCGGCGTGGAACCCGGATTTCGCCCGG
This sequence comes from Micromonosporaceae bacterium, assembly GCA_050701815.1. Taxonomy (GTDB): domain Bacteria; phylum Actinomycetota; class Actinomycetes; order Mycobacteriales; family Micromonosporaceae; genus WHSM01. Next base: position 3,048 of record JBOGDL010000517.1, read on the forward strand.
CCCGCAAGGCGCACCCGGGCCTGCTCTGGCCCGACCTTGACGGGCTCGCGTCCCGGCTGGAAGCCGCCGGGCGCCCGGTCGCCTGGGATGACGACTTCCCCGGAATGCGTCGCTTCTACACCGAGGACCCGCACGGCAACCGGCTGGAGTTCCTGACGCCACGAGGCTGAGCCTGCCCGCGCATCTCGGGGCCTGTCTGGCGGGCGCGCCTGTACTACGGTGGCCCCCCGGGCGGGGAGCCTCGCCGATGAGGTGGGACGTGGAGAGGACGAACCGGTGGCTTTCGACAATGGACCGATCAATCCGCAGTCGACATCGTCGCCGCCCCGTCCACCTGTGGTCACCGCAGCGGTCGGCGCGTTGCTGGCCCACACCGGCGTGGGTGTCCTGATCGCATTGATCACGGTCATCTCGATCACCGGCATGAATGACCGATACGTGGAAATCATGGGTCAGAACTTCGCGCTGGAAGATCGCGAGCAGACCCTGTTCACCGCGCGGCTATCCGCCGTGATCTTCATCGTCTACTCGATCCTGGGCGCGGTTGTCGCCTGGCTGTGCGCGGTGGGCGTGCTGAAGCGGAGCCGGGTGGGCCGACCGTTCGCGATCACCGCCTGCGTGCTGTTCCTCATAGGCGACTGCTGCAGTGGGTGCTCGCTCGGGATCTCCACCGAGATGCGGTTCGGCACAGAAGTCAACGGGGTCCCGCCAGTCTCACTGGCTGACCTGCTGGGCGATGGGCCGTGGCTGGCCGACCTGGTGCTCGTGGTGGTGCAGATGCTGCTGTTGCTGACCGCCGTGGTGTTGTTGGCGCTGCCCGCGGCACGTCCACCCGATCCGCCGTCCAGCGCGCTGCCATCCAGCCCGCCGCCGTACCCGGGCAGCGCGCCGCCGTTCAGCCCGCCGCAGTCTCCGGGCGCGCCGCCGTACCCGCCGCACCCGCACCAGTGATCAGCGGCTCGCTCCGACCTCGTCGCGTGACCCGCCAGGCCGCTGACCTGGGCTGGACGTCGAGCGTCAGCGGTGGTGGGTCGACACGTCCGCCGGGCTGTTGGCGCCCGGAGGCTCGGTGCTGAGGCCGGCCTTGGCGCGGCGACTGGAAAGCCAGGCTTGGAGCAGATGGATCAGCATCGGCAGCACTGACAGGAACACGATCAGGATCAGCATCAGCTCGATGTACTCGCGCACGAAGCTGATCTGACCGAGGAAGTAGCCCAGCGTGGTGACGCCCATGCCCCACGCGATGTCGCCGCACGTGTTGTAGATCGTGAACGTGCGGTAACGCATCTTCGAGGCCCCGGCCATGATCGGCGCCAACGTGCGAACAATCGGCACGAACCTGGCCATCGCCACCGTGCGGGGGCCGTACTTCTCGAAGAAATCGTGCGACTTCTCCACGTACTGCTGCTTGAAAATCAACGAATCCGGACGCCGGAAGATCGCCGGCCCGGCCTTGCGGCCTATCCAGTAGCCGGTCTGGTCACCAGCGATCGCGGCGGCCGGCACGCAGATCAGCAGCACCCACAGCGCTGGCATCCAATCGGTGGTCGCTGACAGCAGGCCTGCGGTGAAAAGCAGGGAATCGCCAGGAAGGATGATCCCGAACAGCACCGCCGACTCGGCGAACACGATCGCAAGCAGACCCCAGAAGCCGCCCGTGCGGATCAAGAAGTCTGGGTCGAGCCATTCGGGCGTCAGGGACGCTGAAATGCCGAGTGCGGCGATTCCGATACTCACATCTCTAGACGTTACTGGGCATTGAAGACCGGGGTTGCGGCGGGCCGATATCCGGCGGCGGGAGCTCTTTCCGGCGCTCGACGGGCAATTGCTCGCTGATCGCGACAGCGAGGCCCAGCGCCACCGCGTACCCCAGAATCCGACTCGGAGTGGGGGTGCTGCCCAGCGTGGCGCGGGCCAGGTCAGGGCGGTGCTCCTGCAGGTGGTGGGCGTAACCAAGCCACTGGCCGGCGGTGGCAACGCCCGCCGCGGTGGCGCGACGCCGGTCACGCGCCAGGTTGGACAACTGCAACAAGCTCAGAAACACCGCGAGAAAGACCGCCAACGCTGAGATCAGCTGGTCGTCAGACATCTTCAGGTACGTCCAGCCCGTCAACAGCAGCGCCGGCAGCAGAGCGGCGCCGACCAGGAAGTCGGTGCTCACCCCGGCACGGGCCAACCGATGGGCGCGGGCGTCGGCGGCGACGTCCGCCTGGAATCTCCGCAACCACCGCACAGCACTGCGGTGGCTGCCGAAGTCGAGCCTGGCCAGCGGCACCACTTCGGCGCGGACCCCGGAGCCGTTCCCGCCGTGGTTGCGCTCAGCATGCTCGTCCGGGAGCGGGGTCTGGGCGAGCCAGCGTAGCCGCCCCAGCAGGCGCCGCTCGTACTGTGTGAGATGGGGTGGATCTGGATCTTTGATCACGATCAGCACCGGGTCCGACTCCGAGCCCAAGCCGCGGAACTCCAGGATTTCGCGGCTGGCGAGGTCCACCAGCGTGGCGCGGATGGCGTCGGACGTGCAACGGCAGCGGTGGGTCAGCAGATTCACCACCGCGGGGCTCTCGGCGCCGAGCGCGTCGGTGGCCGGTCCCGCGGGGGCGGCACGCGGCCACGTGGTGATCAAGATGCCGGCGAGCACGAGCAGCCAGCCGATCAGCGCGCCGGCGCCGGCGAGGAACAGCAGGTAAGTGACAAGCGACATGATCTGCTCCTTCGACGTCCCTCTAGGGTCCGCCGAAACCTGACTACGCGGTAGTGCCCAGTCGCGTGATCTACACCGATTGTGTCTGTTTGGTCGCTCTCATGCTCAGCACCCGGTCGCGGCGAGTCTCAATCCGGAAGCCGGGGGCCTTTCTCGCGCTGTTCGCCCAACCACTTCTCGACCTCGTCGGCCTTTCGCGGCAGGCCCGCGGAGAGCACTTCCGCGCCAGAGGAGGTGACCAGCACGTCGTCCTCAATCCGGATGCCGATGCCCCGCAGTTCCTCCGGGACCATCTCGTCCTCGGACTGGAAGTAGAGGCCCGGCTCCACCGTCAGCACGTGGCCCTCGTCCAGAGCGCCGTCCCGGTAGCTCTCCTTGCGAGCCGCGGCGCAGTCGTGCACGTCAAGCCCCAGCATGTGGCCGAAGCCGTGCAGCGACCAACGCCGGTGCAGCTGCGAATCCGCCTGCAGCGCCTCGTCCGCGGAGCAGCGGAGCACGCCGAGCGCTTCCAGGCCTTCCGCCAACACGCTCATGCAGACCCGGTTGACATCCCGGAACTTCACCCCGGGGCGCACCGCTTCGATCCCGGCCTGCTGTGAGGCGTACACGATCTGGTAGACCTCGCGCTGCAGGTCGGTGAACCGGCCCGACACCGGCAGGGTACGGGTGACGTCGGCGGTGTAGAGGTGGCGGTTCTCGATCCCCATGTCCATCAGCAGCAGCTCGCCGGGCTGGGTGCGCCCGTCGTTGCGAATCCAGTGCAACGTGGTGGCGTGAGCCCCAGCGGCGACGATCGAGCTGTAGCCGACCTCGTTGCCGTCGTGGCGGGCACGCAGCCCGAAGACGCCCTCCAGCAGCCGCTCGGACACGCTGCGGTCGGCAGGCAGCACCCGGGCCACGTCCTCGAACCCGTGCACGGTGGCCGTCACCGCGTCCGTCAGCTGGGCGATCTCCCACTCGTCCTTGACCATCCGCAGCTCGGAGAGGACGGCCGCCAGCTCGGCATCCCGACTCAGCTTCGGGGCAGCGTCGGAAGAGCTGTCCTGGTCGGCCGCGGCCGGCTCCGGAGCGGCGATCGCGGCGTCGACCGCGGCGTCGTGGCCGCGCAGCACCCGGGTGGTGTCCGAGTCAAGATCGCTCAGCACCTTTTCCAGCTCGGACAGGTCCGCGGTCTCGATGCCGAGCATGGCGCCGCGCTCCGCGAGCGAGTGCCGGCGGCCGATCCAGAGCTCCCCGTACTGCGGGCTGCGGAAGAACTCGTCGGTCTCTTTGGGGGAGCGGGGACGGGCGTAGAGCACCGCGTCGTGGCCGTCGCCGTTGGGGCGCATCACCAGCACCGCGTCCGGGTCGTGTTCTCCGGTGAGCCAGACGAAATCGCTGCCCGGGCGGAATGCGTAGAGAGCGTCGTTGTTGCGCACTTTCTCCCGGCCGGTCGGCACCACCAGGGTGTCACCAGGGAACGCCTCAGACAGCTGCTCCCGCCGCCGGCCGTGGCAGAACGCGTGGTCGAGCAGCACCACCTGGGGCGCCGGCGCCTCGCTCCAGCCGCTGCGCATGAATTCCAGCAGCCGCTCGGGGTAATCCGGATGGTGAGCTGGCTTCTGCTGCTCGGACGCATTCATCTTCATTTGCTCCTCACCTGTCCGGAGTACGCGCCCCTTGACCGTATCTCGTGCCCCCCATAGCTGGTCCAGGGCTTAAGGGGGTGTCCCGCCGACCCGCGGCGGGAACCGATGCGATTCGTGGAAGGATGGCCCTCATGTGCGGACTGCTCACCTTCGTCAGCGCCAACGGCGCCGCAGCCAGCCGACAGCCGGCGATCGCCGAGGCGTTGGAAAGCCTGCACCACCGGGGTCCGGACGAGACCGGCGTGGTGACCCTCGAGGGCAGCCCCGACGACGTGGTGCTGGGCTTCAAGCGGCTGTCGATCATCGACGTGGAGCATTCCCACCAGCCCATGCGGTACGCGGACGACCGCTACACGATGACCTTCAACGGCGAGATCTACAACTACATCGAGCTGCGCGAGGAGCTGATCCGCGAACACGGCGCCCGCTTCGACACCGAGGGCGACAGCGAGGTGATTCTCGCCGCGTACCACCACTGGGGCGCTGACGCCGTGAAGCGGCTGCGCGGCATGTTCGCCTTCGTGATCTGGGACAGCCAGGAGCGTAAGGCGTTCGGCGCTCGCGACCGGTTCGGCATCAAGCCGCTGTACTACCTGGTCAATGAGCACGGCGCTCACTTCGCCAGCGAGAAGAAGGCGCTGCTCTCCTTGGCGGAGCGCGCCGGGGTGGATCAGAGAGGGCTGTCGCACTACCTGACGTTGCAGTACGCGCCCGAGCCGGAGTCGCTGCACCACGGGATCAGCCGGATCGAGTGCGGGCACTCGTTCGAGTACACCCCGGGCGGGCAGGTGAAACCGACGCGCTACTACCGCGCGGACTTCCGGCCCACCCCGGTTGACGACCCCGCCGCGCTGTACCAGCGGATTCAGGACACGCTGCGCGAGAGCGTGCGGGTGCACATGCGCTCTGACGTCCCGGTGGGCGCGTTCCTGTCCAGCGGCATCGACTCCACCGCCGTGGCCGCGCTGGCCCGGGAGTTCAACCCCAAGATCCTGACCTTCACGGTCGGGTACGACGTGCCCGGATACAGCGAGATCGACGTCGCCCAGGAATCGGCGCGGTGGCTGGACGTCACCACCATCCCGACCAAGATCGGGGCGCAGGAGATGATGGACTACCTGCCCCGGATCATCTGGCACCTGGACGACCCGGTCGCAGACCCCGCGCTGGTGCCGCTCTACTTCGTGGCCAAGAAAGCCAGCGAGCACGTCACCGTGGTGCTCTCCGGCGAAGGCGCGGACGAGTTCTTCGGCGGGTACGGGATCTACCGGGAGCCGATGTCGCTGCGCCACATCGCCGGTTTGCCGTCGCCATTGAAGCGGGGGCTGCGCGCCTTGGCCCGGGTGATCCCCGAGGGTGTGAAGGGGCGCAGCTTCCTGGAGCGGGGCACGGTGTCGCTCGAGGAGCGCTACTACGGCAACGCGCGGATCTTCACTGAGCCGGAGAAGTCCCGGCTGATGCGCTCGTACGACCCATCGGTCCGCTACACCGACGTGACGGCGCCGTTGTACGCCGAGTGCGCCCACCTGGACGACATCACCAGGATGCAGTACGTCGACCTCTACACCTGGCTGCGCGGCGACATCCTGGTCAAGGCGGACCGGATGTCGATGGCGCACTCGCTGGAGCTTCGGGTGCCATTCCTGGACAAGGACGTGTTCGAGGCAGCCGCCTCGATCCCGCCGCACCTGAAAGTCACCCCGAAGGGCGGGATCCGCAAGTACGCGTTGCGCCGCGCCCTGGACGGCGTGGTGCCGCCGCAGATCGTGAACCGGCCCAAGCTCGGCTTCCCCACACCCACCCGGGTCTGGCTCAAGCAGGACATGTACGACTGGGCTGTCGAGATCCTGGCCAAGTCAGCCGCGGGCGATCTGCTGGATCTCTCGTACGCCCGCGGGCTGCTGGAGGCGCACCGCCGCGGCGAGGCGGACCACAGCCGCAAGGTGTGGACGGTGCTGGTGTTCTGCGTCTGGCACGCGATCTTCGTCGAGGGCTCGATCGACCCACGGCCGGAGCCCGCCGAGTCGGCGCTGCTCACCAAGCCGGTGGTGGGTTCGCTGGTCTCCTGAGCAGGTATGGAACCAGCGTCGCTGGCCGGTCGCGAACTCCTCTCTTCGGGCAGGCCCGGCCCGCACACGAGCACCTACCTGGCCAGCGAGTGTGCTGGGTAGCGGGGGTGCTCGTCCTCTCAAAGTCGTTATTGCCACCAAGATCTGCGTGGTTTCTACTCTGAGCGGTACGATCTGCGGGTTGGGAGGCGAAATGCTGTTGGCGTTCCGGGTCGCGAACTATCGTTCCATCCGCGACATGCAGGAGCTGTCCTTCGTCGCGACGAGCTTCAATGAACGGTCCGCGGTTGCTGTGCCGGCAGCGCCGCGAGGCCCGATCAGCGTTCTTCCTGTCATCGGCGTGTACGGTCCCAACGCTTCGGGGAAGACGAACGTGTTGCGGGCTCTCGGCGACATGCGCGCCCTGTTGTCAGGCGACACTTACATGGACGCCTCTCCATGGCACAGGGGCGGCTGGTTCGCGAAGCCCTTCCTGCTCGATCAACAGGCAAGGCAAGAGGTCAGCCTGTTGGAGGCGGATCTCTTGATCAGCGAGGTCCGGCACACGTATGGCTTGGAGTTCGACAAGGACGGGTTCGCTCGCGAGTGGCTGCATGCTTACCCACATGGCAAGCGGCAGGTGTGGTTCACCAGGAGCCGTGAAGAAGGCCTTTCCTTCCCCGGCGACCATGTGAAGGGCAGCAAGTCCGCGTTGCGGAAGATCTTGCGTCCAGACCAGTTGATGCTCTCATTGGCGTCGACGCCGCTGCTCACCCAGATGGCGCCAGTTGCTAGCTGGTTCGCGGACAACCTGATATCCACGCTCGATCCTGTGGAGGCGCGACGTCAAAGGAGCCCGAGAGGCGAGCGGCTGTTGGCAGCTTTCTTCCAGGGCAATACCCAGGCTCAGGCTCTGGTGCGACGTGCTGATATCGGCATCGATTCGGTTCGGACGCGGAAGTACGAGGCGCCCACCGGCGACGACCTGGGCATAGAGCTGCATCACTTGAGCTCGGACGGTTTCACCGCCGCCCTCCCCTTCTCCGAGGAGTCGGCCGGGACCGTCTCATGGATCTGGCTCTTACCCAAACTTCTGCGTGCGCTTGACAGGGGCGGCACATTGATCGTTGATGAGCTCGACTCGAGTCTGCACCCGCATCTCGCCGCAGAGGTGATCCGGATGTTCCAAGATCCGGCGGTCAACCCCCAACACGCCCAGTTGCTGTTCACGTCGCATGATGTCGCGATGCTCGGCACGCAATTCGGGGCCCCCCTGTTGGACCGTGACCAGGTGTGGTTCACCGAGAAGCGGGGTGACGGCGCCACCGAGCTGTACCCATTGGTCGATTTCAAACCACGCAAGAGCGAAAACCTCGAGCGCGGCTACCTCAGCGGTCGTTATGGAGCGGTACCGGATCTCAGCCCGGGAGAGATCGGGCGTTCCCTCCGGGTGCTTCGTGAGGACAGTGCTTGATGGCCTCGCGGCATCGACGGGTACCGGGTGCTGCTCGTCGCCGAACTCGCCGACATGAGGTCTACGTTTTCACCGAAGGCGAAGTCACTGAACCGGGTTACATCGACGCGCTCAAGCGGCGGCAGAGCGCGTTCACGGTGCGGGTGGATGACCGACACGGCAACCCGGCCAAGCTGGTGCGCTTGGCGATTGAGTTCAAGAGGGTCAAGGATCGCGAGGCGAAGCAGGACCGCATGCCACTTGAGGAGTGGCCGGACATCTGGTGTGTTTTCGACCGTGACCAGCACCCTGACGTGGACCAATGGATCGAGAAGGCACGAAGATCGGGTGTGCGAGTGTGCTTTTCGCATCCGTGCTTCGAGTTCTGGCTGCTGCTGCACTTCGAAGATCACGCTCCGCCGACTGGCGGAAGCTGCAACCGAGCGCAGACGCTCCTGAGAAAGCACCTGCCGCCTGGCAAGCACGTGCTTCTGGATCGCCTCGAGGGTCGGTTCGAGGCGGCCCGCACTCGTGCCAAGAGCGTGTCCAAGCAGCATGAGCGAGACGGGAATTCGCTTCCCACCAAACAGGATCCCAGCACAGATGTGTGGAAGTTTGTGGATCGCTTGGGAGCCACTTATTGAACCCGCTCATTGCCTCACAGGGCGTTGACGGCGCGGTCCAGGAAGCTGTGCCGCGTCACGAGCACTCGTTCGATCCGGCCCTCGGCGACCACGTTCTCGCCCTGCTTGACGAGCACCTCGAACCACAGCCGTTTGCCGTCCCGCTTG
>JBOGDL010000518.1:0-4206 GCA_050701815.1 Micromonosporaceae bacterium
TGCTGCACTCCACGCAGCTGACCGAGCGCCGCACCGTCCTGTTCATCACCCACAGCGTCGAGGAGGCGATCTTCCTCTCGCAGCGGGTGGTGGTGCTCAGCCCCCGACCGGCTGCGGTACGCGAGATCGTCGACATCCCGATCCCGTCGCCCCGCACCCCCGAAACTCGGCTCTCCCCGGAGTTCGTGGAACTTCGCCGTCATCTGGAGCATCTGGTCCGCAACCACACCGAAGCGAGGGACGTCGCATGATCGTACGACCACTGTTGCGGCAGGTGGCGCAGGCCGCCTGCGTCACATTGGCGCTCGGCCTGCTGGCCGGCTGCGCGCTCGAGTCCGATGGGGACGACACGTCCTCGGAGGGCGGGCTGACCACGGTCAAGGTCGGCTACCTGCACACCGTCGCGGTGGACGCGCACTTGTGGCTCGGTGAAGCGGACGGGATCTTCGCCAAGCACGGGCTCAAGGTGAAGCCGGTCAAATTCGACACCGGGATCTCCGAGAGCACCGCGCTGGCCAGCGGCGACGTCGACGTCGCGATGATGGGCGCGGTGCTGTCCAACTTCCCGGCCCAGGGCGGCAGCAAGGTCTTCCTCGCCAACGACGTCGAGCACGACACCGCCCAGCTGTGGGCGTCGTCGAAGTCGGGGATCAAGAGCGTCAAGGACCTCGCAGGCAAGAAGGTGCTGACCACCAAGGGCACCACCGCGCACGTTTACCTGCACAACGCGCTGAAAGCCAACGGCGTGGACCCCGACAGCGTCGAGATCGTCAACGCTGAGATGCCGGACGCGGTCAGCGGATTCATCTCGGGCGCGGCGCCGGCGGTGGTGCTGTGGGTGCCGTTCGACAAGGCGGTGGAAGAGAAGCTTCCCGGAGCGTCCAAGGTCGACTCCGCGAAGTCGTACTACCCGGACGCGGCGATCCTCGGCGGCTGGGCGACGAACAACGACTTCCACGCCGGCAATCAGAAGACCCTGGGCAAGCTCGCCGCTGCGTGGATGGAGATCAACCAGACCCTGGTCGACGACCCCAAGGCCATCGAACGGGTGCACAAGACCGCGTACGCGGAAGACCAGGCGCTGGCTGACACGAAGCGTCAGTTCTCCTTCGAGAAGGTGTTCAGCAACGACGAGTGGGCGCAGATGTACCGCGACGGCGAGGTGGCGCGCTGGATCGGGCAGACCGAGAAGACCTTCGTCGAAGTCGGCGGCCTCAAGGAGTACGTCGACCCGAAGGAGTTCCTGGACACCAAGATCTTCATGAACGCGTACCAGAAATGGAAGAAGAGCCAAAGCGGCAAGTGACCGCTCCGCCTGCGGTGACCGAGCAGCGGCTGCGCCGCCCGGTCACCGCTGGCCGGTGGCAGCTCAGGCTGCGCTGAACCGCTGGCTCGGCTCGCCCTGGAGCAGCCCGGGCGGCAAGGTGCGGCCGCAGAGCACGAGCAGCAGATGCTGCGCGGCGCCCGAGAGCACCGCCCCGGACCCGTAGCTCCAGTCCAGGTCGTCGGCGCGAAGTCGCACGCCGTCCAGATCCACGCCGAAGAATTTGACGCTACGTGGTGTGATGCCGCCCAAGACGAGCCGCATCCGATCCTCCGGCACCAAGCGTCCGAGCCCCAACGCCACCGTGATGTCCAGACCGTGGATGACGTCGTGGGACAGCGCCCCCACCAGCCCGCCGCCTGGCGGCTTCCACGGATGGTTGACGTTGTCCCGCAGCGTGGTCACCAGTTGCTCAGCCGACAAAGCTGCCGCGTCCCGGCGGGCGGTCCGGTCGGACATCCGGTTGAAGTTGCCCCGTGCCTTGATCATCTCGAGGATGAACCGGGGCGCGGAGTAACGGAACGGCGTGGTCATGTGGGCGACCACTTCCCGGGTACGCCAGCCCGCGCACAGGCTCGGCGCGTCCCACTGAGCAGTCGGCAATCCAGTCAGGATGGCCGCGAGGTCCGTGCGTTCGGCCGCGACGGCCCGCGTGATGTCGGTCATTGGGTGTCCTGTCCCTCCCTGTGTCAGTTCCCGCTCTAACGACGAATGAGCGAGGCCGGCACGGACACCCGCCCCGGACATGTCACCCGGAAGTGAGCTCGTTGAACAGAAGATGGAGCACCGCGAGCACCGCGGGGCTGTCGCCGCTGGCGGTGCTGCCGGGGTCGTGATCCGGCTCTCATGGTTCCTCCTGATGCCGTTTCTACAGGCACGACGAACGAGAACCCGAGAAACGGACGCTTCTGGCGCTCACTTTCATCAGAAAACCGTGACGTACGGGACGCCGGAGCAAGCAAGCTGGCGTCAGCGGCCGGCGGGCTGCTGCCCGACTTGCTATTGAATCGACGTGGCTTCGGAGGTGAGGGCCGGGTCGCGTACCAGCCGCAGGCCCAGCACCATCAACGGGCGCCCGGCCGCGACCTCAGCCGGTCGGATCGCGGCGACGCTCTCGTACACCGCCGGGCTGACGTGAAGCTCCGTGGGCCGCCGCCCGGCCTCGTACGCCGACAGGATCTCCTGACAGGAACGGTCCAGCGCCCCGGCCAGGGGCGCCAGCGGCCGGCTGACGTCGGGGGTCGCGCTGTCGTTGGGGGTCGCACTGCCGTTCGAGGTCGGGCCGCGGTGGGGGCTGGCTGCGTTCACCGTGCTCACCCCTTGCGGGCGCGCACGGCCGTGGAGACACCCAGTCCCTGGTACGGCGCCAAGCCCTGCCACGGCTCGCTTTCCGAGAGCACCCCGCTGGTCCCGTACACCTGGCTGGTGTCGACCTCGGGGCCGACCCCGACCGGATCCTCGTCGCGGGCGACCCGGTCGGCCATCGTGAGCAGCAGTCGGCGCATCCTGAGCACCGCCTGATCCGCCGGCACCACGTGCTCTGTGCTGCGGTCGAAGATCGGGCCGCCCATGTTCATGGTCATGGCGCCGTCCTGCACGTTGAAGCCGGTCAGCCCGGAGAAGCTCTCACCCCGCGCCATCGCCTCACGATCTTGAGGTGGCACCCGCAGCACCAGATCGGGGCCGTAGACGTCCGGGTTGTCCATGCCCTGGCGGGCCATCACCGAGGCCGGATTCGCCGGTTGGCCAGCGTCCCAGTTGACCGTGAGCACGGCGGTGGACTCGTCGTCCCGCGGGATTCGCATGATCCCGGTGCCGCCGGCCGGGAAAGTCATGAACGGCAGGATGTACGGGGTGATCCGCACGTACGTCTTCCCGGGCTCGCTGGCGTCACGCAGCGCGCCGTAGTGGAAGCCGAAGTCGGTGTCCTCGATGCGGAGCCGCGGCGCGTTGTCGGTGGTGGGGTAGCGGTCCTTTCCGATCCCGTCCGGGTCGTACTTCCCCAGCGTCGCCAGCGCCATCTCATCGCCGTGCAGGATCCCCACGTGCGAGGAGTCCAGCCCGCCCTCAAGGGCCTGCACCCAGTTGCAGTTCTGCTGGATCATCTCGAACACGAATCGCTGGCTGGCCGGGCCTTCCATCCATTTGAAACGGGGAGCGGGGGGCTGCTTGTCACGTGGGCCGAAGTACGCGAAGACGACGTCGCCCGCCTCGTGCACCGGGTACGCCGGCGCCTTCAGCTTGTCTTTGAAGGTGGAGTCAGCCGCCATGTTCGGGGTGTCGAGCACCGTGCCGTCCACGGCGTACTTCCAACCGTGGTACAGGCATCGGATGCCGCAGTCTTCGACCCGCCCGAAGGCCAGCGAGGCGCCGCGGTGGGTGCACTGCTCGTTGAGCACGCCCACCCGTCCTTCCGAATCGCGGAACGCCACGAAGTTCTCACCCAGGCGGCGGATCCGCACCGGAGGGCTGTCGGGGCCGGGCAAGTGGTCTGACGGGCACACCGGAATCCAGTAGCGCCGCAGCACCTTGCCCATGGGGGTGTCGGGCCCCACCCGGCACAGCCGCTCGTTCTCTGCCTTGCTCAGCATTTCTCGCTCCCTCGATTGGTCGTGGAACGTGCGGCCCGGCGGCGCCATCGGGGCTGGCGGCGCCCCCGGCGCACGGTCACACCCGGTCTGCCCCGCTGACGGACTCGTGCCACGGGATCACGAGTCGACGCGCGCCGTTCACCAGGAAGAACAGCACCGAGCCCAGCGTGGCGAGCACCACGATCACGGCGAACAACTGGGCCGCGTCCAGCGCGTTCAAGCTGGAGACCACCAGGAAACCCAGGCCGTGGTTGCCGCCGAGGAACTCGCCGACGATGGCGCCGATGACCG
>JBOGDL010000519.1:0-4264 GCA_050701815.1 Micromonosporaceae bacterium
CCAGCTCAGCCTCGGTGGGCAGCTGCGCCCCGTCCGCGTACCGGCCCTGCAGGATCGCGGCGCGCAGCGTGTTGGCGAGCTTCAGATACGCGGCTTCGCCCCGGCTCGCCATGGCGTCTCTCCTGTCTTGCCGCGTGGTAGATCGGCGGCGGTGTCGGGCGCCGCGCCGACCGAGGTGGCGCCCTGCCCTGCGCCGCCGATCCCGCTGCCGGGTGCAGCTGTCAGCCGCGGGCAGCGGTCTCGCTGCGCCGGGCCATTGTGCCCGATCATGTCGGGACCCCCCGAGTGACCAGCTGGGACGCGATCACGTTGCGTTGGATCTCGTTGGTGCCTTCGCCGAGGATCATCAGCGGGGCGTCCCGGAAGTAGCGCTCGACGTCGAACTCGGTGGAGTAGCCGTACCCGCCGTGGATCCGCATCGCGTTCAGCGCGATCTCCATGGCGGCTTCGGAGGCGTACAACTTGGCCATTCCGGCTTCCATGTCGCAGCGCTGCCCGGCGTCGTGCCGCTCCGCGGCCAGCAGCACCAGCTGCCGGGCGGCCGTGTACTTGGTCGCCATGTCGGCGAGGTAGTTGCCGATCGACTGGTGCCGCCAGATCGGCTTGCCGAAGGCTTCCCGTTCCTGGGCGTACCGCAGCGCGTCGTCCAAGGCGGCCCGGGCGACACCCAACGCGCGCGAGGCGACCTGGATCCGTCCGATCTCCAGGCCGTTCATCATCTGGGCGAACCCTTGCCCTTCCGCGCCGCCCAGCAGCGCGGCGGTGGGAGCGCGGTAGTCGGCGAAGGACAGCTCGCAGCTCTCCACGCCCTTGTACCCCAGCTTGGGCAGGTCTCGGGAGACGGTCAGGCCCGGGCCGTGCTCGACCAGCAGGATGCTCATCCCGGTGTGCCGGGGGGTGGCGGCAGGGTCGGTCTTGCAGAGCAGCGCGATCAGCTGCGAACGCCGGGAGTTGGTGATCCAGGTCTTCGTGCCGTTGACCACGTAATGTGGACGCGCTTCTACGCGAGAAGGCTGGTCGCCGTCGCGACGGGCAATGGTGGTCATCGCCTGCAGGTCGGAGCCGCCGCCGGGCTCGGTGAGCGCCATGGTGGCCCGGATCTCGCCGGTCGCCATTCTTGGCAGGTACCGCTGCTTCTGCTCTTCGGTGCCGTACCGGGTGAGCAGTTTGGCCACCACCGTGTGCCCGCCCATGGCGCCGGCCAGGCTCATCCAGCCCCGCGCCAGGTGCTCGGTGACCGCCACGTAGCAGGGGGTGGAGACGGCGGCCTCCCCGTACGGCTCGCCGATCGCGAGCCCGAACACGCCGAGCCGTTTCATCTGCTCGATCAATTTTTCCGGGTACGTGTCAGAGCGCTCCAGCTCGCGGACCACCGGGCGCACGTCCCGGTCGACGAACTCGGCCACGGTGTCGACGATGCTCTGTTCTTCTTCGCTCAACGTGCTCATGGGACTGTCCTTCGGTTCAGATGCCGCCGGCGGCGCGCAGCTCGGCGATCTCGTCGTCGGTGTTTCCCAGCTCGCGCAGGATGGCATCGGTGTGCTCACCGACGGCGGGGACCGGCTTCATCACCGGGTCGACGCCCGCCAGGTTCACCGGCGGCAGCAGCGCCTGGATCTCTCCCCCCGGGCTGCCGACCGGACGCCACCGGCCACGCTCGGCAAGCACCGGGTGCTGCAGGAACTCCGGCATCGTGTTCACCCGGGCGTTGGCCACTCCTGCCTCGTCGAGCAGGCGGATCGCGGCAGCCGTGTCCAGCGCCGCGAACCGCTCCGAGATCAGGGCGTTGAGCGCGATGCGGTTCGCCACCCGGGCAGAGTTGGTCGCGAACTGGGGGTCCTCAGCGAGACCGGGCTCGCGCAGCAGCAGCCGGCACAACGCCGCCCATTCCCGCTCGTTCTGCACCGCGAGCACCACGGTGTCGCCGTCGCCGGTCAGGTACGGCCCGTACGGGGCGATGGTGGCGTGCTGCGCGCCGGTGCGTTCGGGGGAGTGGCCACCGTACTGGGTGTAGTACGCCGGCGAGCCCATCCACTCCGCGAGCGCCTCGAACAGCGACACCTCGATCTCGGCGCCTTCGCCGGTGCTCGCCCGCCGCAGCAACGCGGCCAGGATCCCGGAGTACGCCTGCATCCCGGCGGCGATGTCAGCCACTGAGATGCCGACCTTCACCATCTGCTCGCCGTCGCCGGTGATGGAGACCAGCCCGGTCTCGCACTGCACCAGCAGGTCGTACGCCTTGCGGTGCGCCCAGGGGCCGGTGGCGCCGTACCCGGAGACGACACAGCAGATCAGGCTGGGGCGGCGCTGCCGGAGCGGGCCGGCGTCCAGGCCGAGCCGGGTCGCGGCGCCGGGCCCGAGGTTGTGCACGAACACGTCCGCGGTGTCGATCAGCTGGCGCAGCACAGCGGCCCCGGCCGGCTGCTTCACATCGAGCGTCAGCGACTCTTTGGAACGGTTGAGCCAGACGAAGTAGCTGGACTGGCCCAGCACCGACTCGTCGTACCGGCGGGCGAAGTCGCCGCCGCCGGGACGCTCCACTTTGATCACCCGGGCGCCCAGGTCGGCGAGTTGGCGGGTCGCGTACGGGGCGGCCACCGCCTGCTCCAGGCTGACCACGGTGACGCCCTCCAGCGGCGGCGCGCTCACGCAGCGGCCTCCCGTGGCAGCAGCTTGCGCAGCAGCTCGGCGGCGCCGGCCCAGTCGAGGTCGGCGAGCAGCTCGTCGGCGCCGCACGCTGCCAGCTTCCCGGCGAGCTCGGCATCTGTGGGCGGCCGCTGCGGGGCGCCCGGCGGCAGGTCGAGCACCGACGTGTGTCGGGCGCCGTCGGCGGTGGTCAGCTCGATCGTGACGTCGCCGGCAAGCAGCCCCTCACCGCCGGGCTCGTGATCGGGGCGCACCAGCGCCAGCAGCCGCTGCGCCTCGGGCCGCCGCACCGCGTCGTCGGTGAAGCTGGCGAAGCCGGGCCAACCGTCGAGCAGGGTCGCGGCGATCGCGTACTCGAGGCTGAACTTGCCCTGCAACCCGGTACGGGGGCGGTGATGGTGCAACGGCTGCACACTCGACTCCGGCGTCCGCGCCGTGATCTGCTCGATCTGGTCCACAGCGGGCGTGGTCGGGCTCTCCCGGATCGCCGCGATCGGCCGCTGCAACGCGTAACAGCAGGGAAAGATCTTGATCGCCAGGCCTCCGGGGACCGCCGGGCCGTCGAGGTCGAGTCGGGCGGGGTCGCCGCCGACCAGCTCCAGCCACTGGTCCAGGGCCGCCGGGTCGGCGACCGCGCCGGCGGCGGCCAGCCGGGCGGCACGTACCCCGGCGTCGGCTGCCAGGCCGACCTGCAGCGCCTTGGCGTCCGAGCCGAACGCCCGCTGCACGCCGCCCGCCTGCGGCACCGCGAGCGTGATCGCGTGCGCGGTCTGCGCTTCGGACAGGCCGAGCGCGACGGATGCGGCAACGGCAGCGGCCGGGGCGCCGGCCGTGCAGGTGATGTGCCAGCCGCTGACGTAGTGGGCCCAGCCGAGCGCCACCCCCAGCCGCGCCATCACACCGGCGCCAGCCAGGTACGCCTTCGCGCCGCCGCCAGCGGCGAGCGCCGCCGGCACGCACACCACGCTGATGTGGGCGGTCGAGGGCAGGTGCAGGTCGTCGAAGTCGAGCACATGGCCGACCGCGCCCCAGCGCGCCGCCTCCGGCAGGTCCGCCGTCAGATCGCGCATCCTGCTCTCGCGCGCGGCGACGGTCACCGCCAGGGTGTCGCGCAGCGCCCGCTCCGCGAGCTGGTGGTCGGCTGCCGTGGGTGTCAACTGGTGCGCCCACCCGGCGAGCTGCTCGGCGACAGATGCCATCAGGGCTCCGTTCGACATGCTGAGATGAAATGTACGGCCAATGTCACACGCTGGTGTCAGCGGTGTCAAGCGTCCCCTAGAGTGAGGTTGAGGTCATTTGGCCGGATAAATTTGGAGGTACGGGTGACAGCGCCAGAGGCGGCGTCAGCAGCGCCGGAGGCGGCAGAAGGTCCGTGGTTTGACGAGCTCGCCGTGGGGGACCGGTTCGTCGGCGCCCCCGGAGTCACCCTCACCAGCGGGCATGCCGCGGCGCACCAGGCGGTGCTGGGGGACCGGCTCCGGCTGCCGCTGGACACCCCGCTCGCGGAGGCCGTCGCCGGGGCCGGGCCGCTGGCGCATCCCGCGCTGGTGTGGGACGTGGCGATCGGCCAATCCACGCTGGTCACCCACCACGTGCGGGCGAACCTGTTCTACCGGGG
>JBOGDL010000520.1:0-5869 GCA_050701815.1 Micromonosporaceae bacterium
ACGCTGCGGCGATACAAGCGCGAGGTGCTGCGATTGCTGACCGAGGTCAGCTTTGGCTCCGGGGCGCTCGCGGTGATCGGCGGCACCGTGGGCGTGATCGTGTTCATCACGTTCTTCACCGGCACCGAGGTGGGTCTGCAGGGCTACCAGGCGCTACAGCAGATTGGCTCCAGCGCGTTCACCGGGTTCGTCTCGGCGTACTTCAACACCCGGGAGATCTCGCCGTTGGTGGCGGCGCTGGCGCTTTCCGCCACGGTGGGGTGCGGTTTCACGGCTCAGCTCGGCGCGATGCGGATCAACGAGGAGGTCGACGCGCTCGAGGTGATGGGGCTGCCGTCGTTGCCCTTCCTGGTGACCACCCGGATGATCGCCGGTTTCGTCGCGGTGATTCCGCTGTACGTGATCGCGCTGCTCTCCAGCTACGCGGCGACCCGCTTCATCGCCACCGGATACTTTGGCCAGTCCGCCGGCACGTACGACTACTACTTCCATCTCTTCCTGCCGCCGGAAGACGTGTTGTGGTCCTTCTTCAAAGTGCTGGTGTTCAGCGTTCTGGTGATCTTGATCCACTGCTACTACGGTTACAACGCTTCGGGAGGCCCCGCTGGCGTGGGGTTGGCCGTGGGGCGCGCGGTGCGGCTCGCCATCGTGTCGGTGAACATCGTCGACTTCTTCCTCAGCCTCGCCATCTGGGGGACGACGACAACGGTCCGGGTCGTGGGTTAGGGGGCGCCGTGGCAATTCAAGGGCGGGGCTATCTGGCCCCACTGATCAAGCTGAGTGTGTTCACCGCGGTGACGCTGCTGGCGACGGCGCTGTTGGCGAGCACGCTCACCTCGTTCGGGTCTGCTGACGGGTTCACGTACCGGGCGCGATTCTCCAACGTCACCGGTGTGCTGGCTGGAGACGACGTCCGAATCGCCGGGGTCCAGGTCGGCAAAGTCACCGACATCAGGTTGGTGAAGAACAAGGTGGCCGAAGTCGAGTTCGTCGTCGACGACAGCATTCGGCTGCCGAAGACAGTCGAAGCCAAGATCAGGTACCGCAACCTGGTGGGCCAGCGGTACATCGCGCTCTCCGAGGGCCCCAGCAAGTACGGCCGGCTGGCGCCTGAGGCCCTGATCCCGATCAGTCAGACCGAGCCCTCACTGGATCTGACGCTGCTGTTCAACGGGTTCCGGCCGCTGCTGCGGGCGCTGAGCCCGGAAGACGTCAACAAGTTCTCGTACGAGATCATCAAGGTCCTGGAGGGTGAGGCCGGCACGGTGGAGAGCCTGCTGTCCCGCACCGCCTCGTTGACGAACACGCTGGCCGACCGCGATGAGGTGATCGGGCGGGTGATCAACAACTTGAACAAGGTGCTGGCCACACTCAACGCCCGAGACCAGCAACTCGCCGAGACGATCGGACAGTTGCAGCGCTTCGTCACCGGCTTGGCCAAAGACCGCAAAGCCATCGGCAGCTCCCTGGAGACGATCGGGGTCTTGGCGGGCGAGACAGCCGGCCTGGTGAAAGACGCCCGGCCGTCGCTGAAAGCTGACATCGCGCAGCTGCGCAAGTTGGCGAGCACGCTGAACGCGCATGAGTCGGTGATCACCAACACCTTCGAAGAGCTCCCGGTGCACTTCAACACGTTCAACCGAGTCGGTTCGTACGGGTCCTGGTTCAACTTCTTCCTATGCGACTTCGACGGTCGGGTGAAGATCCCCGGGGCCGGCCATGTGAGCCCGGCGAGCTTCCACTCGCCTGAGGCCCGCTGCAAGCAGTCCGGTGGGGGCAACTGATGAAGCCGTTCCGGGAACGTAACCCCGTCTGGGTTGGCGTCATCTGCATCAGCTTGCTGGTGCTGGGGCTGATCGCGGCGTTCCGGCTTGAGGACATCACCGGCTTGTTCGGCTCCAAGTACCGAGCCGCCTTCACCGATGCCAGCGGACTGACCACCAAGGACGAGGTGAGAATCGCCGGCGTCAAAGTCGGCAAGGTCACCAACATCGACTTAGCCGGTTTCGATGGCAAAGGCGGGCAGGGGCGCCCGTACGTCGAGGTCGAGTTCCGGGTCGACGGTGACGTCGACTTGGGCGCCAAGACCGAGGCGGTGATCGCCGTGAAGACGTTGGTGGGCCAGAAGTACCTGGCGTTGGAACCTGCCGGCCCCGGAGCGATGCCCTCCGGTGAGCTGATCCCCTTGTCTCGCACCGCGGCGCCTTTCGACGTGGTCGACGCGATCAGCTCGCTCGGCGAGACCGTCACCAAGATCGACGTGAAGCAGCTGAAGAAGGCCTTCGAGGTGCTCTCCGGCACGTTCGAGGACACCCCGCCGCACGTGAAGTCCTCGCTCAGCGGGTTGTCCCGGCTGTCTCGTACGGTGGCCGACCGCGACGAGCAGTTGCGGCTGCTGCTGAAACGCACCCGAGGCGTCACCAAGGTGCTCGCCGAACGCAGCCAGGAGTTCCGCAAGCTGATCAAAGACAGCAACCTGTTGCTGCACGAGGTGAAGAAACGCAAGCGCGCGATCCACAACCTGTTGCTGGCCACCAACGAACTCGCCAAGGAGCTGTCGGGCCTGGCTGAGGACAACCGCACTCAACTGGCGCCCGCGCTACGAGAGCTGCGCGGTGTGGCCGAGATATTGCAGAAGAACAAAACGAACCTGGAAAAGACGCTCAAAGCCATGGCCCCGTACATCAAGACCTTCACCAACGTTTTGGGCAATGGTCGCTGGTTCGACAACTACATCGAGGGCTTCCTGCAGGCGTACGAGCCGGGCGGGCCGACGGTGGAGCCGGAAGGCGGCACTCGTCCCGGCTCAGCGGCCAAGGACGGAGGCCGGTGATGGCGACTGCCGAGAACGGCGGCTGGGTCGCCCGATTCACCCGCAGCAAGCTCATGATCGGGATCGCCGCGGCTGTGGTCGTGGTGCTGCTCGCCGCAGCGGCGTTGTCTCTGTTCCAGCTGCAGGTCGAAACCCGTACGGTCACCGCGCACTTCCCACGCGCAGTCGGCATCTACGCCGGTTCTGACGTCCGAATTCTTGGCGTCAAGGTAGGCGAGATCGACTCGGTGACCCCCGAGGGCCGTACGGTGCGCGTGGCGATGAGCTACACCACCGACATCAAGGTGCCGGTGGACGCGAAAGCCGTGGTGGTGCCACCAAGTTTGGTGTCCGACCGGTACGTCCAGCTGGCGCCGGTCTACCGAGGCGGACCCGAGCTGGCCGACGGGGCCCAGTTGTCACCAGACCGCACGGTGGCGCCGGTGGAGCTGGACGAGATCTACTCCTCGCTGGATGACCTGAGCACGGCGCTCGGGCCGGACGGCGCGAACTCCACCGGCGCCCTGTCGGATCTGCTCAAGACGGGTCGCAAGAATTTGGAGGGCAACGGAGAGCAACTTGGCCAGACCCTCGAGGACCTCTCCGACGCGATGGAGACGCTCTCGAACGGCCGGGAGGATCTGTTCGGCAGCATCACTCACCTGCAGCGCTTCACCAAAGTGTTGGCCAACAGCGACAAGCAGGTGCGGCGCTTCAACAACCGGCTCGCATCCGTCTCCAATCAGCTCGCCGAGGAACGGGATGAGCTCTCCAAGGCGCTTCACAACCTCGGCAAAGCACTTGGACACGTCACCCGGTTCGTGAAAGACAACCGCGAGGAACTGGTCAAGAACGTCAACGTGCTCACGGACGTCTCCTCGGCGTTGGTGCGGCAGCGGAGCGCTTTGATCGATGTGATGGACCACGCCCCGACGGCGGCCACAAACCTCGCGCTGGCGTACAACCCGCGCTCCGGCACCATCGACACCCGGATGAACCTGATGGGCCCGCACGACCCAGCGGCGTTCGTGTGCTCGCTGATGGTGCATGTGCTGCCGACGCAGGAGATTCCAAAAGCGTGCTTCTCGCTTGCCGACAAGCTTCACAAGTCTGGAGCGGAACTGACCCCGGAGCTGGGCAAGTTGCTTGGCCTGTCGATTCCGTTGCCGGGCAAGGACGACGACGGTGGCGGCGAGCGGAAGCCCGGGCCAAGCGGCGAGACAGACTCGTCGGATCCCACCTTGGGCGGCATTCTGGGAGGGCCTGATGAGGGCTGAGGTGACTGCGCGGAGCCGCCGACCGATGAGACGGTGGGCGGCGTCCAGCATCGCCGCGATTGCCGCGGTGGCGGCGCTGGCGGCGTGTTCGAGCAACGGCGGATCCGCGTTGCCGCTGCCGGGCGGCGCTCCCAGAGGCGACCACATCAAGGTGGTCGCGGAATTCTCCGACGTGCTTGACCTGGTGCCTGAGGCGTCTGTGAAAGTCAACGATGTCTCAGTGGGAAGCGTGGATCGGATCTGGCTCGACGGCTGGACAGCCCGGGTGGAGATGCGACTCGACAAGTCGATCAAGCTGCCCGACAACGCGATGGCGGCGGTGCGGCAGACCAGCCTGCTCGGCGAGAAGTTCATCGCGCTTGATCAACCGCCGAAGGGCACAGCCCAAGGGGACCTTGGCGACGGTGATCTGATTCCGCTGGCGCGTACGCAACGCAGCGTCGAGGTGGAGGAGGTGCTCTCCGCCATGGCGATGCTGCTGAACGGTGGCGGCCTGGCGGAGTTGCGCACCATCAACCGGGAAGTCGGCAAGGCGCTCGAAGGCCGCGAAGCGGACATCAAGTCGACTCTCCGCGAGGTCAACAGCTTCATCGGTGGGTTGAACGCACAAAAAAAGGACATCGTACGGGCGATTGACGCGCTCGATAGCTTGTCGAAGCGGCTGGCCAAGGAGCGGGGGAAGATAGCCGGGGCGCTTGACTCGCTGGGGCCCGGGCTGAAGGTCCTGGCTGGTCAGCGCAAGGATCTGGTCTCGATGCTGAAGTCGTTGCGCCGGCTCGGCAAGGTCGGCTCCAAGGTGATCAAGGAGAGTCGAGACGAGACTGTCGCTGTGCTTCGCGACCTCCAGCCAGTGCTGACCGAGTTGGTGAAGGCCGGCGCGGATCTGCCGAAGGTGGTCAAGTTCATGCTCACGTTCCCGTTGCCTGAGAAGGCGCTGGACGCGGTGCACGGCGACATGGTCAACCTCAACGTGTCCGTTGATCTGAATGCGATCGAGGTGCTGAAGAACCTCACTCGTGATCCGAAGCCGGTCCCTGATGACCCGGACAGCTACAAAGGTGATCAAGGGGTGCCCGGTCTGCCGGGCGAGTCCAACGGTCAAAAGGGCGGTCTGTTGGACCTCCTTGTGGGGGGTCTGACGCGTTGATGGCGTACGCTGCCGCAGCCAGAGGTGGGATTCGGCCCGGTGGCGCCGGGCTGGGGCCGGATGGCTCAGCCTGTCCGGCTGGCTGAACGCTCGTTGGTGGCCCGGTGAGGTTCACCCTGTGCTGCATGATGTGACAACCAAAGCCGGTACGAGAGGAGGTGCGACGGGCGGTGGTGAGTCGTTCTGGCCGCTCAAGCGGTGTCGGCCGACCGTCTCGTCCAGGCACGTCAGCACGTTCCAGTCGTGTGACACGCCCCGGGCAGAAGGCGAAAACCAGCAGCCGATCCCCTGCGGGGCGCAGTCGCGGTGGCGGCAAGTCGGACCCGTACCAGACTGAGAGGTACATCTGGGTTGCGGTCAATGTGGTGCTGTCACTGGTGCTTCTCGCCTCGATGACTGCTGCGGGGGCTTTTGGCTACTGGTGGTTTGAACAGCGCCAGGTCGGCAATCAGCACGAGGCTGCCATCGCTGCTGCTCGGCAGACCGTGGTTGACTTTCTGACGATCAGCGCGAGGAGCGTAGACAAAGATCTTGAGCAGGTGAGCCAGGGAGCGACCGGAAACTTCAAGGAAGAGTTCGACGCGGGCAAGGCCGAGGTCAGGGACACGGTCAACGCGAACAAGGTCGACTCCA
>JBOGDL010000521.1:0-16865 GCA_050701815.1 Micromonosporaceae bacterium
ACGGGAAGCGTGTGGCGATCCTTCTGCAGCGGTCGGTGCAGACGTACGTGGCGCTGCTGGGGATAGGGAAGGCGGGGGCGGCGTTCGTGCCGATCGACCCGGATTCACCGCCGGACCGGGTCGCGTACATCCTCGGCGACTCCGACGTGGACCTGGTGCTGACCTCGTCCGATCTGGCCGACCGGGTCACCGGGACCGATCGCAGGGTCCTGCTGCTCGACGACGGCGCCGAAGACCTGGCCACGGAGTCGACCAGCCGGTCGGCAGCCACACGCCACAGTGACAGCCCCGACCCGGCCGCATACGTGATCTACACGTCCGGTTCCAGCGGCCGCCCCAAGGGTGTCGAGGTGGCGCAGTCGAGCATCTGCAACTTTCTCGACGTGGTGCCCGAGGTGTACGACGTTCGCCCCGACGACCGGGTGTATCAGGGGATGACGATCGCCTTCGACTTCTCCATCGAGGAGATCTGGCCGACGTGGTCGATCGGCGCCACGCTGGTCGCCGGCCCAACGGATTCCCGCCGGCTGGGCGCCGAGCTGGCGGACTTCCTGGACGACAACGACATCACCGTCCTCTATTGCGTGCCCACGTTGCTGGCGACGATTCCGCGCGACCTGCCGCGTGTGCGTAACCTGCTGGTCGGCGGCGAGGCGTGCCCGGAACAACTCGTTGGGCGGTGGAGCAGCCCGCGGCGCCGGATCCTCAACACGTACGGGCCCACCGAGGCGACCGTCACGGCCAGCTGGGCGGAGTTGCGGCCAGATCGTCCGGTCACCATCGGCCGACCGTTGCCGACGTATTCGATCGTGCTGCTCGACGAGTCGCTGCAGCCGGTGGCCGACGGCGATGTGGGAGAGATCTGCATCGGCGGGCCAGGGGTGGCCCGGGGGTACGTCGGGCGGGAGGATCTGACCGCGGAACGGTTCGTCAGCCACCCGCTGGCCCCGGTGGCCTCCGGGGGGCGGCTGTACCGTACCGGCGACCTGGGTCGGGTCACCGCTGACGGTGAGATCGAGTACCTGGGACGGGCCGACGCCGAGGTCAAGATCCGAGGGCACCGGGTCGACCTGGGCGAGATCGAGAATGTGCTGCTGGAGGACGCCGCGATCGCCGCAGCGGCAGCCGCGCTGACACCCACAGCGCAGGGCCCCGAGGCGCCGCGGGAACTGGCCGCCTACCTGGTTCGCGCAGACGGTGGCGGTCGGGACGGTGGCCCGGCGGAGAGTGACGAGACCGTCATGGTCCGACTGGGCGAGCGGCTGTCGCAGAGGTTGCCCGGCTACATGGTGCCCTCGTTCATCGACGTGGTGGCGTCGCTGCCGATGATGCCGAGCGGCAAGGTCGACCGCGGCCGGCTGCCCGCTCCCGCGGGCACGCGGCTTCGACATACCCAGGGTCCCGTCGTCGCGGCCGAAGGCCGGCTGGAGGTAGCGGTGCGGGCGAGCTGGGCGGAAGCGTTCGGGGTGGAGCCTGAGTCGCTGTCGGTGGAGGCGAACTTCTTCACGGATCTGGCGGGGCATTCGCTGCTTGCGGCACGCGTGGTGTCACTGCTGCGGGAGCGTGGGGTGGGCGCCAGTCCAGCACTCCGGGACCTGTACGACCACCCGACGATCCGCAGCCTGGCTGCCCACCTCGGCACGGCCGGTCGGTCGAACGCACGGCCGGCGTGGCCGCGGCGCCCGCTGCGTCACGGCAGCGGGCGGATCGCGGCGGCGGGGGCCGGGCAGGCCGCCGCGATCTACGCGTTGCTCCTGATCATCACCCTGCCTGTGTCCTACGTGTACGCCCATAACGACCGCCCCGTCTCCACGGCCGTCCTGGCGCAGCTGATCATCGCGGTCCTGCTCAGCTACCTGGTGGTGCGTTGGGTGGCGCCGGTGCTCCTGGCACGTCCACTGGGAATGGGTATCCGTCCCGGCCGTTACCGGCTGTGGGGACCCACGTACGTCCGGCTCTGGGCGTTGAACCTGCTGCTTGCGATCGGGCCGCTGACCGTGCTCAGCGGTTCCCCTCTGATGGCTGCCTACCTGCGACTTCTCGGCGCCAGAGTGGGCAGCCGCACCATCATCGCGACCAGCGCGATCAGCCTGCCCGGGCTGCTGACGTTCGGCGACGACGCCGCTGTCGGCTACGGGGTGTCCCTGCGGCCCTGGCGGGTGCTGGACGGCTGGTTGGAGATCGCCCCGATCACGGTGGGCGCGGGCGCGTTCGTCGGGGCGAACGCTGTGCTCGAACCTGGCGCCGCGCTCGGCCGCAGGGCGGCGTTGGGGGAGCAATCGGTGCTCGGATCGTACGAACGCATCCCGCGAGGTCAGCGGTGGTCGGGTTCGCCACCGCGTCGGACCCGCGCCCTCGCCCCCGCTGTGGAACGCATGCTGCGAACCGTCGCGCCGGAACCCGGCTGGCGGCTGCGCCACATCGGGGCCGCGGTGCTCGGCCTGCTAGGACTCGAGGTCTGCACGATCGCGATGATCGGCCCCAGCGTGGCGCTGGTGTGGTGGGCGCTCCTGGGGTGGGGCGTGCTCGCAGGAATGATCGCCACGCTGCCTGCCGGTCTGATGTACGTGCTCACTGTCTGCGCCGTGGTGGCCACCGGCAAGCGGCTGGTGCTGCCGCACGCTCCGGTGGGGATCCACGAGGTGCGCTCGGGACTGGGCGTACGCAAATGGATCGTGGACAAGCTGCTGGAGTTCAGCCTGAACTTCACCAATGCCCTGTACGCGACGCTTTACGCGGCGCCGTGGCTACGGATTCTCGGAGCGCGGGTCGGCCGGGGAAGCGAGGTCTCCACCGCCGCGCACCTCGACCCGGACCTGCTCACCCTGGGGGCGGAGAGCTTCGTGGCCGACATGGCGAGCGTTGGCGCCGCCACGTACGCCAACGGGCGGGTCGCGTTCCTGCCCACCCAGGTGGGGAAGCGGGCGTTCGTCGGCAACGCGGCATTGGTGCCGGCCGGCGTCACACTGGGCGACGGCTCACTGGTGGGTGTGTGCACCGTGCCGCCGGAAGGCGGCGTGCCGGAGGGCACGTCCTGGCTGGGATCACCGGCGATGTGCCTGCCGTCACGCCAGCGCATCGGCGGGTACCCGGAAGAGCAGACATTCCGGCCGTCCCGGAGGTTGATCGCGCAGCGGCTCGTGGTCGAGTTTTTCCGGGCCACGCTGCCGGCTTCCCTGCTGGGGATGTGCTCTTACCTGTACTTGTTGGCGCTGTCCAGTCTCGCCAAGGGTCGGGACTTGGCGGCGCCGGCGCTGCTGTCGCCGTTTCTCGTGATCGTCGCCTGCGCCGCGGTGATCGGGTGCTGTGCGGTGATCAAGCGGCTCACCGTCGGCGCCTACCGGCCGCGTGTGGAGCCGCTGTGGAGCGGCTTCGTACGGCGAACCGAGTTCGTCACCGGCCTGTACGAGTCCGCCGCTGTGCCCGCCGGGATCGGGTTGCTCGTTGGCACCCCGTTCCTGCCGCCGGTGCTGCGTTGGTTCGGGGTCCAGGTCGGGCGCCGTACCTGGATCGGCACCACGTACCTCACGGAGTTCGACCTGGTGAGCATCGGCGATGATGCCACGGTGGGCATGGAAGTCTCGCTGCAGACGCACCTGTTCGAGGATCGGGTGATGAAGATGTCCGTGGTCACCGTGGAATCCGGCGCCACCATCGGCACCCGGGCGATCGTGCTGTACGACGCTGTCGTCGGCAGGGACGTGGCACTGGGCTCCCTGTCGCTGCTGATGAAGGGCGAACACCTCACCGGAGGCGCCCAGTGGCGCGGCGTGCCAGCCCAAGGGTGACGGGAGGCGGCGGACATCTGAGCGGACGGTGGGCGCCGGGAGCGTCGCCGCTGGCGCTGGTGTACCGGGGGCCCGCGTCGCTGCCGGGCTGCCCGGAGGCCGTGGCGGCGCTGCTGGCAGCCAGCCGGTGGGGGTTCGCGGTCCGGTACGTGGGCCCGGATGAGGACATGCCGCTGTCCGGGTGGGCGCTCGCCCGTGCCGCGCTCTACGCGCAGCCAGGCGGAGGTGCCCTGGGGCGCGACTACCGGCGCCTGCGTCGTCACCGTACGGCGATCCGCGAGTTCGTGCGGTCGGGTGGCAGGTACCTCGGATTCTGCCTCGGCGGCTATCTCGCTGGCGCCACTCCGGGGTTCGACCTGCTGCCCGGAGACACTGGCCAGTACATCTCGACCCCCAACGCGACCGTCAACTCCGAGCGGGACACCGTCGTCCAGGTCAGCTGGCGCGGCCGGCAGCGCACGCTGTTCTTCCAGGACGGGCCCTGCTTCCTGGTACGGGCTGGCGCCCACGCGACCGTGGTGGCGACCTATCCGAACGGCGCCGTCGCCGCGCTGGTCGCCGGGTTCGGGGCTGGTCAGGTCGGCGTCGTGGGGCCGCATCCCGAAGCCACGCGTGACTGGTTCACCGATGCCGGGCTGAGGGTGACCGAGCCGCTCGGCGTGGACCTCGGCCTCGATCTGGTCGACGCGGTGATGGGGTCGCACGAGCACAGGTGATCACGCCCGCCACGCAATCACGAGCGAGGCAGCCGTGGCCGGCCTGACGAGGTTGTGGTGTCGTTCTCGCGGCATTTTGCTGTCTCGGGGCGGTGAAGGCTGGCCGAAAAGCGCGGAATGCGGTAGAGCTGTGACGGCGTACGAGTCGAAGGTCGGCTATGAAGACAGAGATCTTAAAGGGGGAGCCGCGATGGGGCGCAGCACGGTGTGGACCTCGCGTGTCCGGCGCGCGTCCAGCGAGTGGGAACGGGAGCTGTTCGTCGATGGGATGTCGGCTGACGAGGTTCGGGGGGCTCTGTACGACGTCACCCGCACCATCGACCACCTGCGTATTTCGCTGGCCGCGGTGAGTCAGGTCGCGGAGTCCTGGGTGGGGGAGGGCAGCCGGCACCGCGAGAATGTTCACGTGGCCCGGCAGCGCCTCACCGCTGCTGTGGAGAAACTGAAGCCGATCGCGCAGGAGCTGCAGGCTGCTTTCTACGCTTTCGAGGACGTGGCCAACGACATCGAGGGGCACGCGACCGACACCACGCAGTCGCGGCCCATGCCGCGGGACACGCGGGCAGCGAGTTGACCCAGCCAACTGCTGTGGGTTAACCCACGCGATCGGTTCGGGGGGTGAACCCCGTCCGCGTTGCTAGATTCATCGGTGATGAACGAGGCCCCGCACGCGAACAGCGCCAGACAGCAAAGCGAGACAGGCGCCTCTGATTCGGGTGCCCCGACTGATTCGGGCGCGTTGACGAAGCCCGCGGAACCGGTCGCCGCGTTGCGCCGCCTCCTCGCCGGCAACCAACGGTTCGTCAAGGGCGCCCCGCTGCATGGTCATGATGTCGCTCAGGCACGCCGATGCGCCCAGCGTCCTCGTCCCTCAGCGTTGGTGATTGGGTGCATTGACTCGCGGGTTCCCCCGGAGGCGATTTTCGATCAAGGCTTTGGTGACCTGCTGGTCGTTCGGACCGCGGGGCACATGCTCGATGACGCCGCGTTGGCCTCTGTGAAGCTCGCTGTCACCAACATGCACGTGCCGCTGGTGGTGGTGTTGGGTCATGAATCTTGCGCCGCTGTCGCGTACGCCGCAGATGCCATCCATCGGGGTGAGCGACCAGCAGGCGAGTTGGGCCGGTTGGTGGATCAGATCGCCCCGTGCGTGCCGTCAGCCTCAGCCGCCGACGTCGAGGCGTACGAGGAGACGGCGCGGCGGAATGTCAGCTCGGCGGTGGGCGTGGTGCGTGCGATCCGCGCCGTCGCGGAACTCACTGCCGCGGGGCGGCTCGCGGTCGCGGGCCTGCGGTACGGAGTCAGCTCCGGTCAGGTGGAACTGGTTGCTGAGCCCGCCTGACGCGATTGGCCCGCCTGACGCGGCCTGATGCGGTCGGCCCGCTTGACGCGGTCGGCCCGCCTGATGCGATTGGCCCGCCTGACGCAATCGCGCCCCCAACCCTGCGGGCCGGGGGCGCTAACGCGACGCTGGGCTCACCCCTCGAAGGCGCCGGCCTCCACAAGCCGCTTAGCGGTGAGGTCCCAACCGTGGTCGGGGTGCGCCTGCGCCAAGCTGTCGAGCTCGGTCTGGATCTTGGCGCCGTGGCCAGCCCCGGACAACTGCTTGATCTCGCCGACGAACTTCTCGGAGTCCGTGGCGCAGTGCACGGTCTGGCCATTGGTGAGGTTGCGCACGTACGCGTGCTTACCACCGTTGAGCGGGATCAGGTACTTGAACTCGCCGAGGACGCTCAGGGCGCCGCCGGCGGCGCTGGCTCCGGCGCGTACCGATGCGCGCGCGGTCTTGGACTGGTTGCTGGCCACGCGTGAAACTCCTTGCGGGTGAGCGGATGGGCAGGTGCGGGGCAGAGAAAACGGCCGAATAGAAGACAACGGCCGCGGGGATCGTACCCGAATGGATTGTATCTGGGGCTGGCGGGCGCATGCAGCGGGCGGCCGCACAGAGTTGGTGGCGGAGATATCACGAAGTTGCTGGCGGAACTTGCCTGGCGCCGTCATCATGGAGGCCGGCCAGTCAGCGACTGGCCGGCCGCGTGTGAGTGTGGCGATCGGTTGTTAAGACCGCAGGGGAAGGCGTTTCCTGACAACCGGGAGGTCAACGTGCCCACGCATGGCGTCGTATACGTTCATTCGTGCCCGCCCGCTGTGTGTCCACACGTGGAGTGGGCAATTTCGCGTGTCCTCGCCACACCTGTGCGGCTGCGGTGGACAGCGCAGCCTGCCGACGTGTCGACGCAGCGCGCCGAGTGCACCTGGTCGGGTCGCAGCGGCACCGGTGGTCAGCTCGCCACCGCGTTGCGGCAATGGCCGATGATCCGGTTTGAGGTCACCGAAGAGCCCAGCCCCGGCGTCGACGGTGAGCGGATCATGCACGTGCCGGGCCGTGGCGCCTTCCGGGCCACCATGAGCGCGAACGGCGACATCATGGTCTCCGAGGACCGGCTCCGGGCGTTGCTCACCCAGGCGACAGCGGCGGACGCTCTCGCTCACGGCCTCGACAAGCTGTTGGGCAGCGCGTGGGACGCGGAGCTGGAGGCGTACCGACACGCCGGCGAAGGCGCGCCGGTGACCTGGCTTACCCAGGCAGGGTGAATACCCTGTTCGGGTGCCTCTACGTCTGACATCTCTGGCTGTGTGCTCGGCGCTGGTGGTCGCCAGCTTCGCGACCGGCTGCTCCCCTGGCCAGCCCGACGCCGGGGGAGACACGCCGGCGCCCCGCCGCACTGGCCCCCCGGTCGCGCGGGCTGCCGCCATCGCCAAGAGCCTCAACCAGACCCAGCTTGTGGGCCAGGTGCTGATGCCCTTCGTGTACGGCGACCACGCGAGCAAGATCAGCGACGCCTCCGCCGCAGCCAACCTGGAGGCGTACGGCGCCAGCACGCCAGCGAAGGTGCTCCGGCGCTACCAGTTGGGCGGGCTGATCCTGGTGAGCCAATCCGCCGACCCCACCAGCTCGACCAACCCGACCACAAACGTGGACTCGCCGAAGCAGGTGCGCGAGCTCACCAGCGGCCTGCAACACGCCGCGACAAAGCTGGGTGTGGCGCGGAATGCGGGCGAGCCCATGCCGTTGCTGATCGGCACTGACCAGGAGCATGGCGTGGTGACCCGGATCCGCGACGGCATGACGTTGCTGCCCACCGCGGCCGGCTTCGGCGCCGCCGCAGATCCGGCACTCACCGAGCGTGCCTGGAAAATGGGAGGAGGTGAGTTGTCGGCGGTCGGTGTCAATGTCGACTTCGCTCCCAGCGCGGACGTGATCGGTTCCGCCGGCAACCAGGTGATCGGCTCCCGCTCGTACGGGTCGGATCCGGCGCAGGTGGCTAAGCAGGTGCGGGCGGCGGTGCGCGGGTTGCAGGGCGCCGGGGTGGCCGCCGCGCTGAAGCACTTCCCCGGCCACGGGCACACCACCGCAGACAGCCACAGCGAGTTGCCGCTGCTGGCGTACCACAAAGACACGCTTTCCCGTCAGGACCTGCCGCCGTTCCAGGCCGGGATCGCGGAAGACGCCGGGCTGGTGATGTCAGGCCACCTGGACGTACGCGGGATCGACCCCGGGGTGGCGGCGACCTTCTCTCGCAAGGTGCTGATCGGCTTGCTGCGCCAGAAGCTGGGCTTCGACGGCGTGGTGGTCTCGGACGCTATGAACATGGAACCGGCCCGGAAATGGGGGCCAGGCGAGGCCGCGGTGCGCGCCGTGTTGGCGGGCAATGATCTGCTGCTGATGCCGCCGGACCTGGACGCGGCGCAACGGGGGCTGCTGCGCGCCATGAAATCCGGACGGCTGCCGCGGGAACGCATGGTGCAGGCGGTGACCCGGATCCTCACCCTGAAGCTCCACCTCGCTGGCGAGCGGCAAGCGAACCTGTCCGCGGTGGGCAGCGCCCCCCATCAGGAGGTCGCCGCTGAGGCCGCGAAGGCCGCGGTCACGGTGTTGCGTGGCAGCTGCGGCAGCGCCCTGGTGTCCGGCTCAGCGCAGGTCACCGGCGGCCTCGAGGAGCAGCGGAAGTGGCTGGCGGAGGGATTGCGCGAGCACGGGGTCAAGGTCGCCGACGACGGCCCCGCGGTCCATCTCACCGGGTACGGGGACACCGCCGAGGACCTGGCGTCCGATGCCGCTGTCACCGTGGGTATGGACACCCCGTACCTGTTGGCGAAGGCCAAATCCCCGGCGGTGGTGGCGGCGTACGGAGGAAACCGCTTTGCGATGCGTGCCGCCGCCGCGGTGATCGCCGGCGCTGGAAAAGCGTCTGGCCGGTCCCCGGCGCCGGTCGACGGGCTTCCTCGCACCGCCTGCGGCAACGCGGCCTGAGCCGGCTGCGGCAAGGCGGCCTGAGGAGTTCGCCGACAAGCCCGGGATTCGGCCTACGCGTCAGGGATTCAAGGGCGTGTGAACACCAGCGCGGCGTTGTGCCCGCCAAAGCCGAACGAGTTGTTCAGCGCGACCGGGATGTCCACCTTGCGAGCCCCGTCAGTGACCACGTCCAGGTCCAGGCCGTCATCCGGGTCCTCCAAGTTGATGGTGGGAGGCACGATCGACTGGTGCACCGCCAGGATCGCGGCAATCGACTCCACCGCGCCGGCGGCGCCCAGCAGATGCCCGGTCATCGACTTCGTCGAGGTGATCGCGGCGTTGCCGCCGATCGACTTTCGCAGCGCCCCCACCTCGGCCATGTCCCCGATCGGGGTGGACGTGGCGTGCGCGTTGACGTGCCGCACGTCGGACCCGCTGAGGTCGGCATCGCGCAACGCGAACTCGATGGCCCGGATCGCGCCCCGCCCCTCGGGGTCCGGCTGCACCATGTCGTACGCGTCTGCGCTGAGCCCGGCGCCGGCGAACCTGGCGTACACCCTCGCGCCGCGCGCCTTGGCGTGATCGGCCCGTTCCAGCACCACAATTCCAGCGCCTTCACCCAGCACAAAACCGTCTCGGGCCTTGTCCCACGGGCGGGAGGCGCGTTCTGGCTCGTCGTTACGGGTCGACATCGCCCGCATCGAAGCGAATCCGGCCAACGGGAGTGGGTGGATAACGGCCTCCACCCCTCCGGCCACCACCACGT
This sequence comes from Micromonosporaceae bacterium, assembly GCA_050701815.1. Taxonomy (GTDB): domain Bacteria; phylum Actinomycetota; class Actinomycetes; order Mycobacteriales; family Micromonosporaceae; genus WHSM01. The sequence continues at coordinate 9,568 of JBOGDL010000521.1, forward strand.
CGGCGCGCCCGGCCCGGATCATGTCCAGCCCCCAGGCCAGGGCCTCCGCGCCGGTGGCGCAGGCGCTGGCCGGGCAGTGGACGCCGGCCCGTGCTTTCACCAGGAGCCCCACGTGAGCAGCGGGCCCGTTGGGCATCAGCATCGGAATGGTGTGCGGCGAGACTCGCCGCGGGCCGTGGGCCTCCAGGATGTCGTCCTGCCCGAGCAGGGTCAGAGCACCCCCGATGCCACTGCCCACCACGACGCCAAGCCGCTCCGGGTCAATGTCCGCCCCGCTGGCCTCGTCGGCGGGCTGGTCTCGGTCGCTGAACCCGGCGTCAGCCCAGGCCTCCCGCGCCGCGATCAGGGCAACCTGCTCGCTCCGGTCGAGCCTGCGGGCCTTTACTCGCTCGATCTTTGAGGAAGGCTCCTCGGCGAGTCTGCCGGCGATCCGCACCGGCAAACTCTCGGCCCATTCCTCGGTGAGCGAGGTGACGCCCGAGCGGCCAGCGATCAGGGCGTCCCAGGTCGCCGCGACGTCGCCCCCGAGCGGGGTCGTCGCGCCGAGCCCGGTAACCACCACATCGGTCTTGGTCACAGTGCGTCCTCGCGTCCTTGTCTCAACTGGTGTGTGGGTCAGCTGTTCTTCTCGATGAAGGTCACCGCGTCGCCAACGGTCTTGAGGTTCTGCACCTCGTCGTCGGGGATCTTGACGTCGAACTTCTGCTCGGCGGCCATCACGACCTCCACCATCGACAGCGAGTCGACGTCCAGCTCGTCGGTGAACGACTTCTCCTCGGCGACGTCGTCCGGCATCACACCAGCGACCTCTTCCAGGATTTCGGCCAGGCCTTCGCGAATCTCGTCCCGGGTCATGTGAGTTCCTTCCTTTGTGGGCCCGTGCCAGTCGGTCACGGGTGAGCTGATCCGCGCCTGTGTGACGCGGGGTTGGTCGTTGACCGTGAAGATCAGGGTCAAGGGCAACGAATCACTTGTCCGGCGTACGTGAGGCCGCCGCCGAACCCGAACAGCAGCACCGGCGCCCCGGAGGGGATCTCGCGTCGTTCCACCAACTTCGACAGCGCCAGCGGAATCGACGCCGCCGACGTGTTGCCGGAATCCACGATGTCCTTGGCGATCACCGCGTTCTCGGCGCCGAGCTTGCGGCCCAGCGGTTCGATGATCCTGAGGTTGGCCTGGTGTGGCACGAACGCGGCGAGCTCGGACGGCTTCACCCCGGCCCGCTCGCATGCCTTCGCGGCCAGCGCCGGCAGCTCGAACGTCGCCCACCGGAACACCGACTGGCCAGCCTGAACGATGTGGGGATGCCAGCCTTCGATCAGCACCGCCTCGCCCTTTTCGGGGTCAGAGCCCCACAGCACCGGGCCGATGCCCGGCTCCTCAGCGCCCGCCACCACGGCGGCGCCAGCGCCGTCCGCGAAGATCACCGCGGTGGAGCGGTCGGTCCAGTCGGTGATCTCGGAGAGCTTCTCGGCCCCGATCACCAGCGCGTTGCGGGCGGCGTCCGCGCGGATCGCGTGGTCGGCCGTGGCCAGCCCGTAGGAGAATCCGGAGCACGCCGTGTTCAGGTCGTACGCGGCGGGCGCCTTGATGCCGAGCATCCCGGCCACCCGCGATGCCACGTTCGGGCACCGGTCCATCGAGGAGCAGGTGGCGACCACGACCAGGTCGATGTCTCCGGCGGTGAGCCCGGATCCCGCCAACGCCTTCTCCGCGGCGGCGGCCGCCATGTCGGCGACCGTCTCGTGCTCGGCGACCCGGCGGCTGCGAATGCCGACCCGGGAGCGGATCCACTCGTCGTTGGTGTCGATGGTCTTGGCCAGATCGTCGTTGGTGACCACCTTGGATGGCTGGTAGTGCCCCAGCGCCAGGATCCGTGACCCGTTCATCGCCGCACTCCTGTCTCTGGGTGTGAGAACCGCGCCAAAGGCGTGCCAGCGGCCACCGGGTTCTCGGGTTGGGCCAACCACTCAACGAGCACCCCGTCTGAGCTCGCGAGGACTTCCTCGCCGCCGCGCCGGTTGACGACCTGCCCAATCACCTGGCCCGCCTTCACCGAGGCGCCTTCAGCGATCAGGCCGGGCTGGAACGCACCCGCGGCGTTGGCCACCGTCACCTGGAAGCGCGCCGCCGGCGCCGGGCGCGCTGGGGCGCCGAGTCGTGCGATCAGGTCGCGCGCGGCGTCCAGATCGTCTGGAGTCTTCACGGCGACAATCTCCGGCGCGCCAGCGCTGGTTCGCAGGCCCCGCTTGGCGAGCCCCGCCAGCGTCCCCGCGGGCGGCAGTTCGATCACTCCGGTGACACCCAGCTCGACCATCGAGGCCATGCACAGGTCCCACCGCACGGGCGCGGTCACCTGGCGCACCAGACGGGTGAGCATGTCCGGACCGCTGCCGACGGCGGCGCCGTCGGCGTTGGAGAGCAGGATCCGGGTTGGCTCGGCCGGAGCGATGCCGCCGGCGATCGCCTCCAGGGCTTCTTGGGCCGGCTTCATGTGCGGGGTGTGGAACGCGCCCGCCACCTTCAGCGGCGTGACTCGGGAGCTGGCGGGAGGGTTCGCGGTGAGCTTTTCCAGGTTGTTCAGCGGACCCGCGGCCACGATCTGGCCGGCGCCGTTGTGGTTCGCGACGTGAAGACCGTGCTCGGAGATTCGGGCGGCCACGTCCTCGGCTTCGCCGCCGAGCACCGCGCTCATCCCGGTCGCCTCCACCGCGCAGGCCGCGGCCATCTCGCGGCCTCGCGCCGCTGCGAACGCGATTGCGGTCTCGGGGTTGATCACCCCGGCCATCGCCGCGGCGGCAAGCTCGCCGACGCTGTGCCCGGCGACTGCGGGGACGTCGTGCATCGGAAGCTGCGACGCCGCGAGCAGGCCGGCTGCCACCAGCAACGGCTGGGTCTTCGCGGTGTCACGCACTTCGTCGGCGTCGGCTTCTGTGCCTAGGCGCACCAGATCAAGGCCGGCCAGCGCCGACTGCCACCGCAGCCGCGCGGCGGCGCCGGGAAGGTCGAGCCAGGGTGTCAGGAATCCGGGCTTCTGAGAGCCCTGTCCGGGAGCAAGCATTACAAGCACATCTGCACTGTGACCGATACTGACGAGTCACTTGGCAGCAGCCACGCACCAATCCCAACCATCGAAATTGTAGAGATCCCACAAACCACGCGGTACGCCATTCCGAAATGTCCAGTTTCGGAGCGGGTAATACGGCGAGAGTTACCTCACAAGAGGCAAGCCCTGACGAGTTCGTCAAAGGACCGCATATGCACGCTACGTGTTCGGCTCGGGATCGTCCGGTGGCTTCGGCAGCGGCGCCGGGACCGGTGGCGACGACGGCGCCTGGTCAAGGCGGCCGATGGTGAGCCCGATGGCCAAGGCGTACCCGCCGCGAGGGGACACCGGGTTGAGCCCGGTGACGTCCGCGATCCGTCGCAGCCGGTACCGGACGGTGTTCGTGTGCACGTACAGGGCACGCGCGCTGCTCTCCAACACGCCACCGGCCACCATGAACGCGTCCAGGGTCTCCAGCAACTCGCCACCGGCCCGAGCCAGAGCACCGTACACGTCAGAACGCAGGATGCGACGGGCCTCCGGATCGCCCGCCAACGCGCGTTCCGGGAGCAGCTCACCAGCCGCGACCGGACGGGGCGCCTGCGGCCACGCCGGCGCCGCCCGGTAGCCGGCGAGCGCGGCCCGGGCCGACTCGGCGGCCTCGTCCAGCGAGCTGGCGGCGGGGCCGACCACCACCGGGCCGTCGCCAAAGCCGGACAACAGCTGACGGGTGGCTTCCAGGGGCGAAGCGGCGCCTCCCAGCACCGCGATCAGGCGGTCGCCGTGCACCCCGCCCAACACCTCCACCCCGATCCGGCGCGCAGCCCGGTGCAAACCATGCAGCACCGCCCGGATCTCACCGCCGGGGGAGCGCCCCACCGCGACCGCCACCGGCGCCGCGTTGCTCCACCCCAGCGCCGCGGCGCGACTGGCCAGCACGTCGCCGGTGTCGCCGCGCAGCAGCGCGTCCACCAACAACGCCTGCAGCCGCGCGTCCCAGGCGCCGCGAGTCTCGGCCGCTCTGGCGTACACCCGGGCCGCCGCGAACGCGATCTCCCGGGAGAAGCGCAGCACCGCCTCCTGCAGCGCTCGTTCCTCGCCCGGGGCGGCGAGCCGTGGCACCTGCTCCTCCACCACCTCGATGGTGACCTTCACCAGTGCCACCGTGTGCTGCAGCGTGATCGACCGGGCCAGCTCCTGCGGCGCGGTGTCGAAGACCTCGTCGGAGACCTCAGCCGTTTCGGCGTGGGTGCGCAGCCACTCCACGAACGAGCGCACCCCGGCCTGCGCGACCAGCATCACCCAGGACCGCTGATCGGCGGGAAGCTCCCGAAACCACGGCAGCGTCGCCTCCATTCGGGCGACGCTCTGCGTGGCTAGCGAGCCGGCGGCGCGTTCGACATTGCGTACCGTCGCCGCCAGCGGCTCCGTCACGCCGGCGTCAACTGTCGCCACCAGTCTCACCGGGAGCGGCGGCGGTGACGTCCTCCAGCGCGTACTTCTTGATCGCCTGAGCAGACAGATCAGGGGAAACCTCGCCGCGCCGAGCCAGCTCGCGCAACGCGGCGACCACGATCGACTCCGCGTCCACCTTGAAATGCCGGCGTAGCGCGCCGCGGGTGTCGGAGCAGCCGAACCCGTCCGTGCCCAACGAGGTGTAGTCGCCCGGCATCCAGCGCGAGATCAGGTCCGGAACCGCCCGCATCCAGTCGCTGGAGGCGATCACCGGGCCGGCTGCGTCCTGCAGCTTCTGGGTCACGTACGGGACCTTCGGCTCCTGGTCGGGGTGGAGCAGGTTGTGCTGCTCGGCGGCCACCGCGTCCCGGCGCAGCTCAGTCCAGGACGTCACCGACCACACGTCAGCGGCCACGCCCCAGTCCTCACCGAGCAGCTCCTGAGCACGCAGCGCCCACTGCAGCCCGACCCCCGAGGAGAGCAGCTGCGCTCTGGGCGCTCCCTCGGTGACCTGACTGAAGTGGTCCTCGGCCCGCTGGTAGCGGTAGATCCCACGGAGCAGACCTTCGCTGTCCAGCTGCTCCGGCTCCGGACGCTGCGCGATCGGCTCGTTGTAGACGGTCAGGTAGTAGTAGATGTTCTCGGGAGACTCGCCGTACATCCGGCGCAGCCCGTCCTGGACGATGTGCGCCAGCTCGTACGCCCACGCCGCGTCGTACGACACCACCGCCGGGTTCGTCGCCGCGAGCAGCAGCGAGTGCCCGTCCTGGTGCTGCAGGCCCTCGCCGTTGAGCGTGGTGCGACCCGCGGTGGCGCCGAGCACGAACCCGCGCGCCATCTGGTCGGCCGCGGCCCACAGCCCATCGCCGGTGCGCTGGAACCCGAACATCGAGTAGAAGATGTACAGCGGGATCATCGGCTCGCCATGGGTGGCGTACGACGATCCGGCGGCCGTGAACGACGCGACCGAGCCCGCCTCGTTGATGCCCTCGTGCAGGATCTGCCCGGTGGTCGCCTCCTTGTACGAGAGGAACAACTGCCGGTCCACCGGAAGGTAGTTCTGCCCGTGCGGCGAGTAGATCTTCGCGGTGGGGAACAGTGAGTCCATCCCGAAGGTGCGTGCCTCATCCGGGATGATCGGCACCCAGCGCTTGCCGATGTTCTTGTCCTTCATCAGGTCCTTGATCAGCCTGACGAAGGCCATCGTGGTGGCGACCTTCTGCTTGCCGGAGCCGCGCTTCAGGTCGGCGTACACCGAGTCCGGCGGCAGCTGCAGCGGGATCACCGTGGTGTTGCGAGCCGGTGTCGGCCCGCCCAGCGCCCGGCGCCGCTCCATCATGTACTCGAGCTCGTCCGGCTTCGGCTTCACGTACGGCGGCAGCACCGGGTCCAGCGCGTCGTCTTCGATGTCCAGGTAGAGCCGGTCCCGGAACTGCTTCAGGTCGTCCACCTTGAGTTTCTTCATCTGGTGGGTGGCGTTGCGGGCCTCGAAATGGCTGCCCAGAGTCCAGCCCTTGATGGTCTTGGCCAGGATCACCGTCGGCTTACCGGTGTGCTCGGTGGCCGCCCGGTTGGCGGCGTAGAGCTTGCGGTTGTCATGCCCACCGCGTTTGAGCCCCCAGATCTGGTCGTCGCTCAGGTGCTCGACCATCTTGCGGGTCCGCGGGTCACGGCCGAAGAAGTGCTGACGGACGTACGCCCCGGACTCCGCCTTGTAGGTCTGGTAGTCACCGTCGGGGGTGGTGTTCATCAGGTTGACCAGGGCGCCGTCGGTGTCCTGGGCGAGCAGCTGGTCCCACTCGCGACCCCAGATCACCTTGATGACGTTCCAGCCGGCGCCGCGGAAGAACGACTCGAGCTCCTGGATGACCTTCCCGTTGCCGCGGACGGGTCCGTCGAGCTGCTGCAGGTTGCAGTTGATGACGAAGGTGAGGTTGTCGAGCTCCTCGCGGGAAGCCACACCGATGGCTCCGAGCGACTCGACTTCGCTCATCTCGCCGTCGCCGAGGAACGCCCACACGTGCTGCTGGGAGGTGTCCTTGATGCCGCGGTGGGCCATGTAGCGGTTGAAGCGCGCCTGGTAGATCGCGTTGACCGCGGTGAGGCCCATCGAGACGGTGGGGAACTCCCAGAAGTTCGGCATCAGCCGGGGGTGGGGGTAGCTCGACAGGCCGTTGCCGGCTCCCTGCGACACCTCCTGACGGAACGCGTCGAGGTGAGCCTCGGTCAGCCGGCCCTCGAGGAACGCCCGCGCGTAGATGCCGGGGGAGGCGTGCCCCTGGATGAAGATCTGGTCACCGCCGCCGGGGTGGTCCTTGCCCCGGAAGAAGTGGTTGAAGCCGACCTCGTAGAGGCTCGCCGCCGACTGGTAGGTCGCGATGTGGCCGCCGACCTCCAGGCCCTTGCGGTTGGCCTTGCTCACCATCACCGCGGCGTTCCACCGGATGAAGGCCCGGATCCGCCGCTCGATGTGCTCGTCACCGGGGAACCAGGGCTCGCGCTCCGGCGGGATCGAGTTGATGTAGTCGGTACTTCGCAGCGCCGGCACACCGACCTGTTTCTCCCGGGCCCGTTCGATCAGTTTGAGCATCAGGTAGCGCGCCCGCGCCTTGCCGCGCTCGTCCAGCACCGCGTCGAGCGACTCGAGCCACTCACGAGTTTCGTCAGGGTCGATATCGGGGAGCTGGGTCGGCATCCCCTCGGTGATGATGGCTGGTGGTTCGTGTCCGGAAGCCACGGTGCTCCTGCCGTTCTCTCTAGTAGGTACTCCTAGCAATCCTGTCACCTGTTCGAAATG
>JBOGDL010000522.1:0-8626 GCA_050701815.1 Micromonosporaceae bacterium
GAGGCGTTGGCGATGGAGATCGCCGGCCGGGCCGGTGGGCTGGTCCCGTCCAACCGCCTGGCGGTGCGGGATCTGGTGATCCAGGGCGGGGAATCGCCGGATCTGCTGCAGGACCCCAAGCTCGAACGTGACCCGTCGATCGCGCACCGGATCTACCAGCTGGCGAACACAGCACCCGAGGACTGCTTCGTGATCGCGTCGAACTCAGGTGTCAACGGCTGCGTGGTGGAGCTCGCGCTGCTGGCCAAGCAGAGCGGTCACAGCCTGGTCGCCGTCACCTCGGAGCAGCAGTCCCAGAAGCTGCCCAGCCGGCACCCGTCCGGGAAGCGCCTGGCCGAGGTCGCGGACGTGGTGCTTGACAACGGCGCCCCGTACGGCGACACCGTTCTGCCGTTGCCGGACGGCGCGGGAGCGGTGTGCGCCCTTTCCTCCATCACGGGTGCCCTGCTGGCCCAGATGATCACCGCGGAGGTGGTGCGGCGTCTACTGAGGACCGGTCATACTCCTCCTGTTTACCTGTCGGCGAACGTCCCAGGCGGAGACGAGCACAACCACGCCCTCGAGTCCCGTTACGCCGGTCGGATCCGGCGTACCGCTTGAATTGCCAAGGAGACACACATGCCCCAACCCCCCGAGAGATCTGACCTGACCCGTCGTTCGGTGCTGCGGAGAGCCGCTGTCGCGGGCCTGGCGGCAGGGCCGCTCGGCGGCGTGCTCGCCGGATGCGCCACCGCCGGAGGCGGCAGCGAGGAGGCCGAGCGCGGCGAGAAGAGCGCCAAGAACCCGCTCGGCGTGCCGGATGACAAGCAGCTGGAAGTCGTGATCTTCGACGGTGGCTTCACCGACAAGTACGCCACCGACATCCACGAGCCGCTGTACAAGAAGGCCTTCCCGAAGGCGAAGATCAAGCACACCGGCACCGAGGAGATCGCCAAGACGCTGCAGTCCCGGTTCGCCTCCAAGAACCCCCCGGACGTGGTGAACAACTCCGGCGCCAACCAGCTCAACCCGGGCAAGCTCGCCTCCGAGGACGCGCTGTTCGACCTCACCGAGCTTTTCGACGCGCCGTCGGTGGACGACCCCAAGGTCAAGGTTCGGGACACCCTGATTCCCGGCACCATCGAGGTCGGTGAGTTCGGCGGCAAGCCGCATCAGCTCAACTACGCGTACACGGTGTTCGGCATCTGGTACTCGAAGTCGCTGTTCGAGAAGCGGGGCTGGGAGTTCCCGAAGACCTGGGGCGAGATGATCTCGCTCTGCAAGGAGATCAAGAAGTCGGGCATGGCGCCGTGGACGTACCAGGGCAAGCACCCCCGGTACATGAACTGGCCGCTGCTGTCGATGGCCACGAAGCTGGCCGGCGACGACATCCTGGTGGCGATCGACAACCTGGAGCCCGGCGCCTGGGGACACGAGGCGATCGTGGAGTCGGCCACCCGGCTGTACGAGCTGAAGAAGCAGGGCTTCATCCTCAAAGGCACCGAAGGCATGGACCACGTGCAGGCGCAGACCGCGTGGTGCAAGGGCGACGCCGCCTTCGTGCCCTGCGGCTCCTGGCTGGAGAACGAGCAGAAGGACGTCACGCCCGAGGGCTTCGAGATGGCGGTGGCCCCGGATCCGCTGCTGTCGGCGGACTCGGCGTTGCCGTACGAGGCGATCCGGGCCACCGCCGGCGAGCCGTTCCTGGTGCCGGCGGCCGCGAAGAACCCGTACGGCGGGTTGGAGTACCTGCGCCAGATGCTGTCCAAGGCGGGCGCCTCCGGGTTCACCGAGCAGGTCTCCAGCCTGACCTCGGTGCAGGGCGCCGCAGACGGTCTGGAGCTGCCGCCTGGTCTGAGCACCGCTGCCGAAACCCTCAAGGCGGCGGGCGAGAACGTCTTCAACTGGCGCTACCCCACCTGGTACGCCACCATGGAGAACCCCGCGATCGACGCTGTCACCGGGGATCTGCTCACCAACCGGATCACGCCCAAGGAGTGGGTGCAGGGGTGCGAGGCCGCGGCTAAGAAGACCCGCGAAGACGACAGCATCGACAAGTACAAGCGGTAACGGAGCGCGTGAATCCATGCGGCATGGCAAGTACCCCTTTGTGGTCGCGTTTCTGGCGCCGCCGATAGTGCTGTACGGGCTCTACGTGGTCTCGCCCTACCTGCAGGCGTTCTACATATCGCTGACCAGGTGGAGCGGATTCTCTCCGAACGCGGAGTACGTGGGCCTGTCCAACTATCAGCGGCTGCTCAGCGACGCCGAGTTCTGGAACGCGTTGCTCAACAACGTGATCCTGCTTGCCACGCTGCCGCTGTGCGCCATCGCGCTGGGTCTGTTTTTCGCCTCAATGCTCAACATCGGGGGCAGGCGAGGGCGCGCCGGCGTGGCTGGCGTGACCGGCGCCGGCTTCTACCGGGTGGTGTATTTCTTCCCGCAGGTGCTCTCGGTGGCGATCGTGGGGGTGTTGTGGCTGTACATCCTCGCGCCGAGGGGTGGCCTGCTCAACGGCGTGTTGCAGGGAGTGGGGCTGGGGTCGTTCACCCAAGCGTGGTTGGGCAACCCCGGCACCGCGATCTGGTGGGTGCTCGTGGCCACGGTGTGGATGAACGTCGGGTTCTACATCGTGCTGTTCTCGGCCGGGATGCAGTCGATCCCACGGGACATCTACGAGGCAGCGTTGCTGGATGGGGCGAGCCGGTTCACCACGTTTTGGAAAGTCACCGTCCCGATGCTGTGGGACAGCATCCAGGTGGCGTGGATCTACCTCGCGATCATCGCGTTGGACGCGTTCGCGCTGGTGCAGATCATGCACGGCAACGCGGGCGGCCCGTCCCGGGCGGCGGACGTGATCGGCCTGAACCTGTACCGGACCGCGTTCACCGACTTCAACTTCGGCTACGCCTCAGCCATGGGCGTGGCGCTGTTCTTCCTCACCTTGACCGTCGCCGTGCTGAGCATGCGTGCCACCCGGCGAGAGCGAATCGAGTTCTAGTTGCCCACCGCCACCGACGCCCCGCCGCCGCCAGAACACGCGCCGCCAGAACCGTTGACATCGCCGGCGCCTCCGGTTGCCAAGCCCTCGGAGGGGGCTGAGCCGGAACGGCAGCGGTTCAGCCCGCTCAACCTGCTCACCGCCGGGTTCCTGGCGTTGTGGGCGTTGTTCACGGCGTACCCGCTGCTGTGGACCATGATGTCCGCGTTCAAGACCAACGAGGACATCCTGAGCCTGCCCAGCTGTCAGATGAGCTGGCGGTTCTGGGAGTGGGCCTGGTGCATGGTCGACCCGCCGGAAAGCCTGCAGTTCGACAACTTCGCCCGCGCCTGGGGCGAGGCCAACATCGGGCAGTACTTCATCAACAGCCTGATCGTGGTGGGCGGCTCCCTGACTCTCACCATGCTGCTGGGATCGATGGCGGCGTACGTGCTCGCCCGGTACGAGTTCCCCGGCAACCGGGTGATCTACTACGGCTTCGTCGGCGGGCTGATGTTCCCGGTGTTCCTGGCGCTGGTGCCGCTGTTCTTCGTGGTCTCCAACATGAAGACGGTCCCGGTGATCGGCGAGTACCTCACCCTCAACAGCTACGGCGGCCTGATCCTGGTGTACGCCGCGTACTCGCTGCCGTTCACTGTCTTCTTCATGAGCGCCTTCTTCCGCACCCTGCCGACCACGGTCGCCGAAGCTGGCTTGATCGACGGTTGCAGCCACTTCGGGCTTTTCTTTCGGGTGATGCTCCCGATGGCCAAGCCCGGCCTTATCAGCGTGGGGATCTTCAACTTCATCGGTCAGTGGAACCAGTACCTGTTGCCGGTGGTGCTGATGACCGAGCCGGACAAGAGGGTGCTGGCGCAGGGGCTCGCCTCGCTGGCGGTCAGCATGGGGTACCGGGGTGACTGGGCGGCGCTCTTCGCCGGGTTGGCGCTTGCGATCCTGCCGGTGCTGCTGGCGTACCTGCTCTTCCAACGGCAGCTGCAGGCGGGTCTCACGGCTGGCCTGATGAAGTAGCGCCAGCGCGCTTCGCCGGACCTCGCGCTGGCTGCGAAGTCCAGGGTCGCGGGTGTGGTGTTACGTGATCGTTGCCGCCTCGGCTGGCTGGTCAGATCCGGTGTGACCAGGTGGTTTCGCTTGCTGACCGTTCGGCGTCGATCTCGCTCCGTTCAGCTTCGGGCGACACGTGGTCAGGGGTTTGATGTGGCGCTTCAATGGTAATTATCTGGCTACGCTTTGCACCGGTCGCGAATCGGTCACATTATGACAACCGACTCGATATCGGTAATACCGCAACTCCGGGCACGTTCTTAGGCACGTCCACCTTTCTCACCTAGGCTGGCACCGTGAAGAGATCTCGTGACCGCGGCTTTCTCGGGAACGCCGCAATGCTGCTTGTGTGGGGCCTTGCCGCCGGCGTCGCTGTGGCGGCGGCCGCGTTTCCCGCGGTCGCGGTGGCCGGTTTAGGCGCGAAGCTGAGCGCCGACGAATTCGACAAAATGCCCAGCACCCTGAAGCTGAAGCCGCTGGCCGAGCTCACCGAGGTGTACGCCTCGGACGGGAAGACTCTGATCACGAAGTTCTACGACGAGAACCGGCAGTACGTCTCGTTGCCCAAGATCGCACCGGTGATGGTGGACGCGATCGTCGCCGCCGAGGATCAGCGGTACTACGAGCACCACGGAGTTGACCTGAAAGGCATCCTGCGCGCGGTGGTCGCCAACCACCAAGCCGGCGCGGTGCAGCAGGGCGCCTCCACGTTGACGATGCAGTACGTGCGTCAGGCGCTGGTGTACTCCGCCAGCACCCCCGACGAGGTGCGGGAGGCGACCGAAGACACCGCGGGCCGCAAGTTGCGCGAGATCCGGTACGCGGTGCAGCTGGAGCGGGAGCTGAGCAAGCGCGAGATCCTGGAGCGGTACCTGAACATCGCGTACTACGGGCACCGGGCGTACGGGATCCAGGCGGCCGCGCAGGTGTACTTCTCCACCACACCCGACAAGCTCACCGCGGATCAGGCCGCGCTGCTGGCGGGCCTGGTGAAGGCGCCGTCCAAGTACGACCCGGCGTCGAACGACAAGTCCGGCGCGCTGGAGCGGCGCAACTGGGTGATCGACAACATGGACGGCTTGAACAACATCACCAAGCGTGAGGCGAAAGCCGCCAAGGCCAAGCCGCTGGGGCTGAAGCCGAAGTCGATCCCGAACGACTGCGTCTCCACGCAGCGCAGCGGCTGGGGCTTCTTTTGCGACTTCTTCCGGCACTGGTGGTTGCAGCAGAAAGAGTTCGGCGCCACCACCGCCGAACGGGAGAACCTGCTCCGCCGCGGCGGTTTCAAGATCGTGACCTCGCTGGACGCGAAGATTCAGGCGTCCGCCCAGAAGTATGTCGACGCCTCCCAGGATCGGAAGAGCAAGTACGCGCTGGGCGGGATCTTCATCGAGCCTGGCACCGGCCGGGTCAAGTCAATGGCGCTGAACCGCACGTACAGCCTGGACGTGCGCAAGAACCAGCCGCACTCGGACCCGTTCAAGCAGCGGGCCAAGGTGCCGAGCACCCGGCCCAACACCGTGGTGCCGCTGTTGGGTGGCGGTGATGTGGCCGGCTACCAGGCGGGCTCGACGATGAAGATGTTCACCATGCTCGCGGCGTTGGAGGAGGGTTTGCCGCTGCACACCAAGTTCAACGCGCCGGGCCAGTACACCACCAAGTACGTCACCGCAGGCGGTCCGGCCTCGTGTGGCAACCACTGGTGTCCGAAGAACGCCAGCGGAAGCATGGCCGGCCTGCGCGACATGTACAGCGGTTTCGGGATGTCGGTGAACACCTTCTTCGCGTGGTTGGTGGAGCGAGCGGGCGCGGACAAGGCGGTGAAGATGGCGGAGCGTCTCGGTTTGCACTGGCGCAATGAGGTCGACAGCTACTACGCCGACCCGAAGCGCTCGTCGGGCTGGGGCCCGTTCACCCTGGGCGCCCCGGACACCACGCCGCTGGAGATGGCCAACGCGTACGCCACCGTGGCCGCGGAGGGCAAGTACTGCGAGCCCAACCCGATCCAGTCGATGTTCGGTCGGGACGGCAAGCCGATCGAGCTGCCCGACAAGTGCAAGCAGGTGATCAGCAAGGACGTGGCGAGGGCCGCCACGGACGCGGCTCGATGCCCCGTGGGGGATAAGCCCTACCGTGGCTCCTGCGGCAGCTGGGGCACCGCCACCCGGGTCGGGCCGATCGTGCCGGGACAGGTCGCCGGCAAGACCGGAACCACCGACTCGAACCGAGCTGCCTGGTTCATCGGCTACAACCGCATGCTCGCTGGCGCCGGTTTCATGGCCGACCCTGACTACCGGCTGACCGACGTGGCGTACAACGACACTCGACACCCCGCCACGGTGGTGGCGTACACGATGCGCGATTTCATGAAGGGCAAGCGGCCGCTTGACTTCGTGCCTCCGTCGCAGGGGATCGCGAACACCAAGAAGCGTTCCGGACGCTAGGACTCTGTCTCGTAGGCCTTGATCTGCCGCGCGGCGAATCGGGGCCTACGAGGCGTGCGCCTTCGGAGTGTCCATCGTTGAGGCACGCCGCTGCGTGACTGGCTCTCAATATGGCTAGCTTCCTAGGAAATGTGAATGCGGCGCCCCGCGTCGCACCGCTACCGGGCAGCGCACCGGCAGCCCCGGCTCGCGGCGCCGCGTAGGCGCGTAGTGGTTGGCGCGTAGGCGCCCCAGTGGGCGGCTTGGCGAGTGCGATAGGCCCGGCGGCGCCGGGTCACGCCAGGCGGGCTCCGGCGTGCAACGCCACGGCGTCGTGGGCGCTCACGTCCACGGTGAACCATCCGTCCGCGTTCACGGTGATCACCGGCCCGGAACAGGCGCCACCGTTGAATTCGCCATGGATCACGTCGCAGTAACGGCCCGCGGGTAGGGCGCTGTCGTATGAGCGGCCAGCCACGGGGGAGCCCTCGTCGTTGATCACCAGGTAGCCCTTGTCGCCACGCCCGAACGCGATCAGGTCGTTGCCGTTGTCCCACCAGCCGGTGATTGGGGTTCCGCGTACCGCGTTGTGGAAGCCGACCATGTTGGCGATCACCTGCCAGCGTTGCTCGCAGCGCCAGCCGCCTTGGAAGCAGGTGCTGTCCAGGGTCTGCCCGGTGGCGTCTGAGGGCGGGCCGGCGTCGGACGAGGTGAACTCGTAGCTGCTCATCACGGTGGGGCTGCCGTACGGCCAGGCCAGCATGAACGCGTTGGCCAGGGCGTAGATCCCGTTGTCCTTGTGGGTCAGCACGTCGCCGCCGCCGCGTTGGGTGTCGTGGTTGTCCACGAACACCCCCGCGCTGCCGGATGGCAGGTATCCCCAAGCCTCGCCGAAGTTCTGCAGGTAGGCCAGCCGCTCGTGGCGGAACACGCGGCCCAGGTCTTTGCCGTACCGGAACTCGTGCACGTCGCCGATGCCGGTGTACTCACCGGGCGTGATCGGCTCACCGCCGCCGTAGATCACCTCCTGCACCAGGTACGCCGGCCGGTCCAACCGATCGACGATGGCGCTGAGGTCGCCAGCCGGCATGTGCTTGGCGGCGTCGATCCGGAACCCGTCGACACCGAGCGAGAGCAGGTCGTTCAGGTAGCCGGCGATCCGGTCGCGCACGTAGCCCGTCTCGGTGGCGAGGTCGGCCAGGTTGACCAGTTCGCAGTTCTGCACCTCGTACCGGTCGTGGTAGTTGACGATGTTGTCGTCACCGTTGCGGCCGCAGTGGTGAAAGTCCTGATACTGGTACGTGCCGGGGTAGTCGTAGTGCGAGTAGTCGCTGCCCGCCCAGCCGACACCGGGGTTGTCCTGCCCGCTCATGTGGTTCACCACCGCGTCGACGAGCACCTTCACCCCGGCGCCGTGGCAGGTGGCCACCATGGACGCGAACCCGGCCCGGCCCCCCTTGCGCGAGTTGATCTGATAGCTCACCGGCTGGTACGCCACCCACCATTGGTTCCCGCGAATGTGCTCCTGTGGCGGGGACACCTGCACGTAGCCGTACCCGCGCGGGCCGAGGAAGTCGCGGCACTCCCGCGCCACCGAGTTCCAGTTCCACTCGAACAGCTGCACGATCACGTTCTTGGCCCCGGATGGCCCCATGACTCTCGGTCCGGCGCCGCCATCCCGCACGGCTGGCGCTGCAGACGGCGCGGCAGCTGCCGCTTCCACAGGTGGCGCTTCGGCGGGTGGCGCCGCGATCGCGGGTTCCGGCGCTCCGGCGACGCCGCCCACGCCGGCGAGCATCATCGCGCTGACCGCAGCGGCCAGAATGCGGACATTCATCGGGCGCCTCCCCAGGTGACCGTGCAATGTGGTCAGACTGCCTGTTTCTTACAGCCCATGCAAGAAACAGGCACGAATTGAAGGGAGTTGCGGGACATATGGGAGGGACGGGGAGGCGGCGCCACATGGCCCGGCCTCGGCGTCGCGAGCAGCCGGACCGTGTCAGTCGAGCAGCACCAGGTCGTCCCGGTGGACCACTTCGCGCTCGTACGCCAGGCCCAGCTCCGCCCCGATGTCGCTGCTCCGGCGCCCCAGCAGGTTCGGCAGCTCAGTGGCGTCGTAGTTGACCAGCCCGCGGGCGACCGGGCGACCGGACTCGTCCACCAGATCCACGGGATCGCC
>JBOGDL010000523.1:0-2922 GCA_050701815.1 Micromonosporaceae bacterium
TACGAGCCGGAGCCGGCGTTCGGCACGTACGACGCGCTGGTCGGCTCGGCCAGCATCGGCAAGGACGGTCGGATGCGGATCATCGTGGTGAACCGCGACCCGGAGCAGGCGGTCACGGCGCAGGTGGCGCCGGCCGGGTTCCGCCATGCGTCCGAGGTGGCGGTGTCGCTGGTGGCGGGGGACGACTACACCAGCTTCAACGGCGTCGAGAACCCTGACGACATCACCATCGAGCGGAGCGTTGTCGAGACCGGGTCGGGGGCGTTTCACCATCGCTTCCCGGCGGCATCGGTCACCGTCCTGGAACTGTCCCCGGCGTCGTGAGACGGGTCCCCGCACTTGGTGGGTTGCGGAGTCGCCGACTCGCCGTGGGGCACGGCGTGGCGGCAGCACGCCAACCCACCAAGTCGGACGGTGGCGGGGCTGTCGATGCGTCAGGTGTACGCGGCGGCGGTTCGGAGCGTCACGTCCTGCTATCTTTCCGGCGCAGACCGCACGGGGCGGAAGCGGTTGGCCGCGTGTGTCGGGTGAGGAGAGGATCGCCGCGTGGACACAACCCAATTCCCCAGCCTGCCTGAGTTGGCGACTGCGCTTCCCGGGTACCGGTTGATCCGGACACTGGCTGTGACCTCGATGAGCATGGTGTACCAGGCCGAGGAGGTCGAGCTTGGTCGCGACGTCGCCCTGAAGATCCTCCACCCCAACATCGCCGGGGAGGCTTCGTTCCGGGAGAGGTTTGAACGTGAGGTCGCCGTCGCCGCCTCGATCGCGCACCCGAATGTGATCCCGGTTCACCGCAAAGGGGAGCAGGACGGTGTGTGTTTCCTGGTGATGCAGTACGTGGACGGCGCCAACCTGGCGCAGTTGATCCGGGGCCGCGGCCGGTTGGGGTTGCCGGAGACGGTGCGTATCGTGCGTCAGGTCGCGGAGGCCCTCGGCGCCGCCCACGAAAAAGGGCTGGTGCACCGCGACGTCAAGCCGGGCAACGTGCTGATCGACAGGCGTGCCGAGCATGTGTACCTGTGCGACTTCGGCATCGCCAAGCAGATCTCCACCGGTGACCTGACGGCGACCGGGCAGTTCCTCGGCACGTCCGGGTACGCGGCGCCCGAGCAGATCCACGGTGGCGAGGTGGACCACCGGGCCGATCAGTACGCCCTGGGCTGCCTCATCTACGAATGCCTGACCGGGGAGCGGCCATTCCCCCGCGGGGACGGCGCGTCGGTGCTGTGGTCTCACATGAACGAAACCCCGCGACGGGTGACTGATCGGGCGCCGGAGTTGCCGAGCCAGGTCGCCGACGTGATCGCCAAGACGCTGCAGAAGCGGCCGGCGGATCGCTATCCCAGCTGCGCCGCGATGGCCGCGGATCTGGCGTTGGCAGCCAGCCAGGCGCCCAGCGCGCCAGCCAGCCAGGCGTCGAGCGCACCAGCCAGCCCGATGTCAAGCGCGCCAGCCAGCCCGGCGCCGAGCGCCGCGCTTGTGCCGGCCGTTGCCGAGCCGCAGACCGTGAGTGTGGCCAGCCCATCGCCAGAGCTGGCGCCTGCTGCCGCCTGGCTGGCTCCCGCGTTTGTGGGCCAGCAATATCCGGTGCTCGCGGGTCAGCAGCCTGTTGTGGGTTGGCGTCAGGCTCGGCGGACTCCGGCGCTGGTGATCTCCACTGTGATCGCGGTGGCGCTGCTGGCTGCCGTGACCCTGGTGGCGTGGTCGCCGTGGCGCGGCGACCCCAGCGCGGAACTCCTGGAACGGGTCCCCGCGCAGCTGCGTGGCCAGTGCGAGTCGACCGAGGCCGCCATTCCCGGCGCCGACCAGAACCTGCTGTGCCGTGCCGACACCGGGCAGTCGGCGGTGTTCGGATTCTTCGGCGCCGCTGCAGCGGCCACCGCTTCGTACCAGTCCACGGTTCGCGAGTCCGATGTCGACGCTGGCAGCGGGGACTGCGCCACCACGACCAGAGGTGAGCACCAGTTTCCCGGCGTCGGCGGGTCGCGAGGACGTGTGCTCTGCGAGGCCCGGGGGCAGGCGACCGTGCTGACCTGGCACGACACCGCCGCTCGTACGGTGGCGCGGGCCGAGAGCGCCGACGGCGCCGGAGGCGATCTGGTCGAGTCGTGGCGCAGCTGGGTCGGCGTGCCGGGGTTCGCCACAGACAGCGAGCAGGGGCTGATCGACGCCGTCTACGAGCACCAGTGTCAACGGGCGCCGGCCAGCAGCCTGGATGACTTCCTCGGCGCGGAGGCGGGGATCGAATGCAACCCGGAGGTCGCCGGGGTACGGGAGTTGTTCGCGTACCAGTTCGGCGACGCCGATCAGCTGCGGCGCGCGTACCGCACTCACGCCGACGAGGTGGACGCGCCCAGCGGCGTGTGGTGCGGGGATGATCCCGAGTTCCTCGGCACCGACGGCTACAACACCTTCGACCTCGACATGGGCAGCCTGCTGTGTTATCAGGGCGACCAGGGGGAGTGGGTTCTGGAGTGGACGATCGACCCGCTTCTGGTGCACGTCAAAGCCACCGGCGATGACAGGGAGAAACTGCTCGACTGGTGGGCGGACGCGCCGCCACGTGACACGTACGCGGAAAGCATCAATTCCCACAGCGATCCGCAGTTCCCCACCGACGACGAAGCGGCCCTGCTTGAGCACGTTCCAGCGCCGTCCCGGGTGAACTGCATGCGCGTGACCCGCCCCAGGGTCGCCGAACTCGTGGACGGGTATCCCGTCACCGCCGTGATGTGCGGGCCCACCCAGGGCGCGGAGTTCGTCTACTACTTCCAGTTCGCCGATCGCGAGGACATGCGAGCCGATTACGGCGGCGCGCCTGATTCAGGAAGCGACGAATGCGGCACGAAGGCGTCGACATTCGAAGGTGACCACTCGTACCAGCGTGAGGGTGACTTCACGGGTTGGCTCCGCTGCGAC
>JBOGDL010000524.1:0-2330 GCA_050701815.1 Micromonosporaceae bacterium
AGGACGACGGCGATCTGGTCGACGCCCTGATGGACGCGCGAACCCCGCTCGCTGATGAGGGCGTGATCTGGCTGCTGACGCCGAAAGCCGGGCGAGACGGCCACGTCGAGCCGAGCGACATCAGCGAGTCCACCCCGACCGCCGGCCTTCAGCAGACATCCAGTGTCAGCGTCGGCAAAGACTGGGTCGGGGCCCGCCTGGCCGCACCCCGGGCAGCCCGCAACCGCCGGTGACCTTTCGGTTTGCCTAGGATCGTGCGTGCACACTCGCATGCCCGACAAGCCGGAAGGGGCGGAAATGCCGATCGAGGTGGGCGTCAAGGCGCCGAGCTTCACGCTTAAGGACCAGAACAACCAAGAGGTCTCGTTGTCGGACTTCGCCGGCGAGAAGAACGTGCTGCTGGTTTTCTACCCGCTGGCTTTCACCGGTGTCTGCCAGGGTGAAATGTGCCAGATCCAAGAGAACCTCAACGAGTTCTCCAGCGACGAGGTTCAGGTGCTGGCCGTGAGCGTGGACTCCCCCTACTCCCACAAGGTGTGGGCTGACCAGCAGAAATTCGAGTTCCCGTTGCTTGCCGACTTCTGGCCGCACGGTGAGGTGGCTCACGCGTACCAGGTCTTTAACTCCACAGCGGGGATCTCCAACCGCGGCACGTTTGTGATCGACAAGCAGGGCGTGGTCCGGTTCGCGGAGATGAACATGCCAGGAGACGCGCGTGACCAGAGCGCCTGGAAGAAGGCGCTGGTGGAGGTCGCCGCATCCTAAGCTCGCCATCTCGACGCGCGGCGGCTGAGACCGCTTGACTTGTCGGCCGAGATGGCAGCTGCGCGAGACCGGACGGCACGGTAATCTTGCCGCCGGTCTGCGGGCGCGTAGCTCAGTGGAAGAGCACTCGCCTTACAAGCGAGGGGTCGCTGGTTCGAACCCAGCCGCGCCCACCAGGTCACCGCCTTGATCACCGTTCACAGCGGGTGTCATGGCGCCATTCGTGGGGACAACGGCTCCAAGTTGCCCCAAACCAGACATGCAGCAGGACAAGGTCAGGGTCGAGGCCGGGCTATCGGACGGTCCTCGCGGCGTCAGGCCCGTCCCGACGTCCGAGCGGATGGAACCAGCGGACGCGCCCGCCACACCACGCCTAGCGCGGGGTTTCCGGTGGGACTTGATTCGATCCGCTCCACGGTGAAGCCCTCGCGTTCGTAGAACACGCCCGCGCGCTCATAGGCCACGAAGTGCTCGATGTAGCCGATCAGCGTTGGCGGCAGCTGTTTGGTGAGCGTGTCGAGCAGCTGCGGCCCCAGCCCACGGCTGCGCCGATGTGCGCCACGGTCCACCAGTTGCGGACCTGCTCATCCGCGGCTGCAGCGCCAATCAGCGGCGCGTGGTGCGGTCGAATGTGCTCCTCGCCGAACCGGCAGATCGCCTCGACGTCGCCATCCTCAGCGGGCCGCACGATCGGTTCGACTTTCAGCACCATCTCACGCCCTCCTCAACGACCCCTGACCTCGTCCTGGCCAGGTTAGACATCGGAAGCTCAGCGCTGGCCAGATCAGTCGCGTGAGCAGTGTCGCCGCCAGACATGAGAACGTCACGAGCCGTTCAATTCACCGCCACTGGCGCGAGAGCGGTGATCGATACGTTGCCCCTGCCCCCCCTCACCCGAGTCATCAGGTGGTTTCCATGAACCTGTCTCGCCGCACCGTGCTCACCGCAGGCGCCGCGGTCACCGCCGCCGCCGCCGGCGCTGTCGCCCGTCCAGGGCTCGCCGCTCCGGCGGACCGCTCGCTGCGAACGGATCCATTCACCCTGGGTGTCGCCTCCGGCGACCCTGACCACGAAGGCTTCGTGCTGTGGACCCGGTTGGCGCCGCAGCCGCTAGCCGAGGACGGCCTTGGCGGGATGCCCGATCGTGTGGTGGAGGTGGAGTGGGAACTCGCTGCCGACGACCGCTTCCGGCACGTGGTGCGGCGAGGCGTCAAGGACGCGGACCCACGCTCCGCTCACAGTGTCCACGTCGAACTGGACGGCCTGTCCGCCGACCGCGACTACCACTACCGGTTCCGTGTCGGGCGGCACCTGTCCCCGGCCGGCCGCACCCGTACGGCGCCGGCGCCATCCACCCTCGGTGGCGCCCTGGCGATGGCGTTCGTGTCCTGCTCGCAGTACGAGCACGGGTTCTTCACCGCGTACCGTCGGCTGGTTGAGGAGCACCCCGATCTGATCCTGCACCTCGGCGACTACCAGTACGAGTACATGAAGGACACGTACAACATCCCGGGTGGCAACGTGCGGGACCACGAGGGTCCCGAGACGGAGACGCTCGCCAACTA
>JBOGDL010000525.1:0-4291 GCA_050701815.1 Micromonosporaceae bacterium
GGAGTCGGGTTACCCTGAACGGCGTGGTGCGGCCAGACCTGAACATCTCGGTACACCACGAGCCAGAGGAGACCGTTGTCGCCTTGGCCGGTGAACTTGACATCGGCACTGTGCCTCGTTTGGTCACAGCGGTGGAGGGCGCCCTCGCCGACAGCCCGTCACGTTTGGTCCTGGACATGGGCAGCGTGACGTTCTGCGATTCGCAGGGCCTCGGAACGCTCGTGGTGCTAAACCGCACGGCGACGCGTGCGCGCAGTTCGCTGGTGCTGACCAACGTCAGCGACTTCCTGAGCCGGTTGCTGCAGGTGACCGGCTTGCGGCAGGCGTTCACGATCCGCGACTCCGTGGCGTAGAACAGGCGGCTGGCCAGCCAAACAGCCGGGGCCAGCCGGCCCGGGCCATGTCGGCTTGGTGGCCGAAGCGGAGGTTCAGGCCGACTTGCGGCGGGCGGCTGTCTTCTTGGCTGTCTTCTTGGCGGCCTTCTTCGCTGGCTGCTTGGCCGCCGCTTTCTTCCCGCCAGCCTTCGCCCCGGCCTGCTTCCGGGCTGGCTTCTCGGCCGGCTCGCCGCCCCGGCCCTGGCGTGCCCGTTCCACGCTGGCCTTCAGGGCCGACATCAGGTCGACCGCCGCCGGGCGCTCTTCTGCTGGCTCTGGGGCCACCACCTCGCGACCCGCCACTTTGGCGTCGATCACCTCTTGCAACGCGGCGCGGTAGTTGTCGACGTACTCGCTGGGTTCGAAGTCGGCCGTCATGGAGTCGATCAACGACGCGGCCATGCTCAGCTCCTGCGGACGGGGCGAGAAGTCGGAGTCCAGGAACTCGAACTCGGCGCTGCGCACCTCGTCCGGCCAGAGCATCGTGTGCATCACCAACACGTCTTCCCGCACCCGCAGCACCGCCAGCTGCTCCCGCTGCCGGATCGCGACCTTCACAATCGCCACCCGGCCCGAGTCCTCCAACGCGTCGCGTAGCAGCACGTACGGTTTGGCGGCGTTGCCGTCGGCGTCGAGGTAGTAGCTGCGGGCGTACAAGATCGGGTCGACCTGCTCGGCGGGGACGAACTCCAGCACCTCGATCTGGCGGCTGGTCGGCAGCGGCAGGTGGGAGAAGTCGTCATCGGTGAGGATCACGATCTCGCCGCCGCCCAGGTCGTAACCCTTGGCGATGTCGTCGTAACTGACTTCTTCGCCATCGAGCTCGCAAACCCGGCGGTACCGGACCCGCCCGCCGTCGGGGCGGTGCACCTGGTGGAACCGGATGTCCTTCTCTTCGGTCGCGGAGTAGAGCTTGACGCCGATCGAGACCAGCCCGAATGAGATGGCGCCCTTCCAAATGGCCCGCATGCCGGTTCCCCTTCCCGCGGATGACCAGCGGTATTCGCCCAGCATGCCACTGAACGCCGCGCTCCGACCCCCACAAGATCCAGGCGTTCGCGCCGGTTCTGTGACTAACCTGAGGAGGTGCCTGCGCCGATCCGGCCGATGCTCGCCACCGCGGGGCCGCTCCCGGTCGGCCAGGATTGGCAGTACGAGTTCAAGTGGGACGGGATCCGCGTGATCGCCGAGCTGGCGGGCGCTGGCACCCGCCTGTATGCCCGCAGCGGCGCCGAGGTGACCGTGGCCTACCCCGAGCTGGCCCGGCTGGGCGAAGAGCTGGCCAGCGCGATCTCAGCCCCGCTGGACGCCGTCTTGGACGGTGAGATCGTGGTGTTCGACCAAGCCGGACGGCCGTCGTTCGAAGCCCTCGCGGAGCGGATCCATGTGCGGGAGGCGGCCCGCGCGGCGCGACTGGCCGCGAGCGCTCCGGTGACGCTGCTGATCTTCGATCTGCTGCGCTGGGACGGGGTCGACGTCACCCACTGGCCGTACGCCGAGCGCCGCCAGGCGCTGGAGGCGCTGCGTCTGGACGCGGCGCGGTGGCTGGTCCCACCCACTTTCTCGGACGGCGCGGCGACCCTGCAGACCAGCGAGGAGAGCGGTCTGGAGGGAGTGGTGGCCAAGCGGCTGCACTCGGTGTATCGGCCCGGCCTGCGCAGCGCGGACTGGGTGAAGGTGAAGACGGTGCGGACCCTGGACGCGGTGGTGGGCGGCTGGCGGCGCGGCCAGCGGCCCCTCGGCGCCCTGCTGGTGGGCGCGCCACGTCCGGACGGGTTGCTCACGTACCAGGGAAGGGTGGGTGGTGGGCTCACGGACCGGATGATCCGGCAACTGCTGGAGCTGCTGCGGCCGTTGGCCGTTGACCGGTGCCCGTTCGCTGAGCCGCCACCCCGACAGGACGCCCAGGGGGCGGTGTGGGTGCGGCCTGAGCTGGTGGTGGAGGTCGGGTACGGGAACATCACCCCGGCCGGACGGTTGCGGTTCCCGCGGTTCCTGCGAATCCGTCCCGACCTGGCGGTCGCGGACGTGGGCTCTGACGCGCGGGATGAGGGCTTCAGCGGTGAACCGGGGACCGGAGAGGCGGAGTGAGATGGCCAAGCGGGTACGGGTGCAGGTGGCCGACCGCCAGCTGGAGTTGTCCAACTTGGACAAGCCGCTGTACCCGGACTTCACCAAAGCCGAGGTGATCGACTACTACTCGCGGATCGCCCCGGTGTTGCTGCCGCACCTGCGCGGCCGCCCTGCCACCCGGATCCGGTTCCCTGACGGGGTCGCAGGTCAGAGCTTCTTCGAGAAGAACGCCCCGGATCACACGCCGGAGTGGGTGCGCACTGTCGTGTTGCCCGCTCCCGGGTCCACCCACGACCGGGAGATGGTCCGGTACGTGCTCGCTGACGATCTGCCCACATTGGTCTGGCTGGCCAATCTCGCGGCGCTGGAATTGCACACACCACAGTGGACGGTCGATGCGGAAGGCGCCCCGCAGCATCCCGACCGGTTGGTGTTCGACCTGGATCCGGGCGCCCCCGCCGCGTTGCCGGAGTGCCTCAAGGTGGCGCTCTGGCTGCGGGAGCGGCTGGCAGCCGACGGGTTGCAGGCGTACCCCAAAACCAGTGGCAAGAAAGGCCTGCAGCTGGTCTGCGCGGTCTCCGGAGAGCAGGACTCCAGGGTGATTTCCGGGTACGCCAAGCGGCTCGCGGAGCAGCTTGAGCGCGAGTCCCCGGGCCAGGTGGTGTCACGGATGGCGAAGAAGCTGCGTGGCGGCAAGGTGTTCATCGACTGGAGCCAGAACAACGCGGCGAAGACCACGGTGTCGCCTTACTCGCTGCGCGCCCAGTCCGACCCCACTGTCTCGGCCCCGCTGACCTGGCAGGAGGTGGAAGCAGGCGGGGCGCCGAGGTTCACCGCCGCCGAAGTGCTGTCGCGGGTTGAGGAACACGGCGATCTGATGGCCGATGTGTGCGAGCCGGGGCCACGGGTAGCAGTCAGTTAACCCCTGACGCAGGCGGATTTTCCCACAACGTGCGGGGCCTCGGACCCGTTCGACGGACCCTTTCATCGGGGGGTATGGGACCGTATTTGCGCTACCTGACAGTGACCATTCTGGTGGGCCGCAGCCGATGTCTCATTATCTGGAAGATATGAAGGTGGGCATTTAGGGTGTCTGTCCACCGTCTTTTCAAAGAGTTGACCGTTTTCTGGGAAGCGGCTTGAGTCGACTCTCCTGTGGCGTACGGTGAGTTGCACAGCAAGTGCTGGCGCTCAAGACGTGGGCGCCGCTGAAGCGGCTGAAGGGCAGGACCGAGGGCAAGCGGCCCTTGCGCCCGTCTAGTCATCACCTCTCTACCGGCAACGTTGCCCCATTGATCGTGGCGACGGTGACGCTGGGTAAGGGGGCGACCCCAATGACCACTCTCGTGGAGCAGACCGCAATCTCGGAAGAGACTCTGACGGCAATCCCAGAACAGAAGATGTCTGTGCGTGTCACGCCCAGACGGCCCGTGGCGTCCCCGAACGGGGGCAACCGCCCACGGCGTGCCACGGCGCCGCAACGTATCGACAAGACTGTGGAAGAGCGCGCCAAAGTGCTCTTGGTCCGACTTGCTGACCTTGAGGTCGGACAACCTGACCGCGCCTGGGTGCGCGAGCGGGTGATCGAGCTTTACCTGCCGCTGGCGGAGTACCTGGCTCGTCGGTTCAAGAACCGCGGCGAGCCGTACGACGACCTGGTGCAGGTGGCCACGATCGGGTTGATCAAGTCGGTTGACGGCTATGACCCGCGTCGTGGCGTGGAGTTCGCCAGCTACGCCATACCCACCATCGTGGGGGAGCTCAAGCGGCACTTCAGAGACAAAGGTTGGAGCGTGCGTGTGCCGCGCCGGTTGCAGGAGCTCAAGATTGAGATCACCAAAGCG
>JBOGDL010000526.1:0-7901 GCA_050701815.1 Micromonosporaceae bacterium
AGCACCAGGCTCAAACTGATCCGTCCGCTGGCCCTGCTCACCCCGCTGGTGCTGATACCGGCTCTCGCCGACCCCCCCTTCCCGGTGGTGATCGCAATCGCGGTCGCGGCTGGATTCGCGAACTCGGCGATCATGCCGCTCAACGGGCTCTTCGTGCAGGTGCTTCCCAACGCGTACCGGGCGCGGGCGTTCGGGATCATGCAGGGCGGCATGCAGATTCTGCACGCGGTCGCGGTGCTGGTCACCGGCGCGATCGCGGAGTGGTTCAAGGTGCCGATTGTGGTGGGCGCCTGGAGTGCCGTCGGGCTGTTGTTGATCCTGCTCGCGGTCAGCGCCTGGCCGTCCCCGACCGTGATTGACGAGCAGATCGCGCACGCCGCGGTGACCAATCAGCGGGACGTCGCGCACCAAAGCGACTCCCATCCGCCTGAGGCGGGTGATGCGGCTGAGGCGGCTGAGGCGGCTGAGGCGGCGCCCTCGCCGGCCGCGACCGTCAGTCAGCCAGACCACGTCGACGTTGACGCTGGCAAAGGCGGCAACGGCAAAGCCAGCGCGACTGGGCCGAATCACCCACACGAGGGCGAGACCGTACGGTTGTGAGCGGCCTTCCGCTGACCCCGCTCCACAGGCAGTCGATAGCCGCGACGCCACCGGCGCAGGCCGGCGCAGTGCTGCCTACGCAGACCGAATTGGGCGCCCCCGGCTGGGCCGGACGTGTGCCACGACACCCGCCGCCGCATGGCTGGCGGGTCTTCCGCCCGCAGACGGCTGGCAGGATTGAAGGGTGAGTGACAAGCACGTGGGACTACCGATCACACCTGCCCCCAGCAACGCCTCCCCCGCTCAACCGACCGCACAACCGTCAGAGCAGTCGTTTTACGACGCGGTCGGCGGCTCAGCCACGTTCCAGAAACTGGTGGACGAGTTCTATGCCGGGGTCGCGGACGACCCGGTGCTGCGCCCGCTCTACCCGGAGCAGGATCTGGGCCCCGCAGCGCAACGGCTGCGGATGTTCCTGGAGCAGTACTGGGGCGGGCCCCGCACCTATTCCGATCAGCGCGGTCACCCCCGGCTGCGGATGCGCCACGCGCCCTTCCCGATCGGGGAGAAAGAGCGGGACGCCTGGCTCAGCCACATGCACCGAGCGGTGATGAGCCTGCAGCTGCCGGAGGAGCTGGCGGCGCAGCTCTGGGATTACCTGGAGCGAGCGGCGTACTTCATGGTCAACAGGTAGCGCTGTCAGCCGGAACGCACGGTCTGCAGGCTGACACGTCGGGAGGACTGATGGCGCGACGGCGGTGGACGCACCTGCTGACTGCGCTGCTGGCCCTGGCGACTGCGGCGGGCGTCCTCGCGGGGTGTTCCCCAGATCGCGCCGGGGTGGATGTGCGAACTCCTGGGCAGCCCTCCGCGACGAAGGCTGCCAAGGGCTACTCCGCGCCTGTGGCCGACCCGGTCTATCCCGACCAGGGCAATCCTGACATTGATGTGCTGCGGTACGACCTGCGGCTGGATTGGTCGCCGCAGCAGCGCCGGCTCACCGGCACGGCGACCCTGAAGCTGCGCGCCGTGACCAAGCTCAGCGAGATCAGGCTGGACCTCTCCCCCGCGTTGCGGGTCAGCCGGACTGCTGTCGACGGCACGCCGACGCCCGCGGAGCGGCGCCCCGCCGATGGCGACCTGGTGACCAGGCTGAACCAGCCCGCCGCGCCTGACGACGAGCTGACCGTCGCGGTGGAGTACGCCGGCACTCCCAAGCCGGTCTCGATGCCCTCCACGCGCAGCGACTTCTCAGAAGGGCTCGGGCTGCGCGCGGAGCCGGACGGCGATGTCTGGACGATGCAGGAGCCGTACGGGGCCTTGACCTGGTACCCGGTCAACGATCACCCCTCGGACGAGGCGCTCTACGACATCGCGATCACGGTGCCCGAAGGCTGGTCCGGGGTAGCCAACGGCGAGTATCTGGGGGTCACGACCGAACGGGGCGAGTCCGTGTTCCGGTGGCGCTCCTCGGCGCCGACGGCCAGCTACGTCACCACCCTCGCGGTGGACAAGTTCACCCGCCACGAGGCCACGTGGGAGACGGTCGACCTGACGTACTGGACCACCGATGAGCACGAGGGCTACCACCTGGACGCCATGCGGCGCTCACCGGAGATCCTCGGGTGGCTGCAGGAGCGGTTCGGGGACTACCCGTTCCCCAGCGCGGGCGCGGTCGCCGTGAACTCTGACTCGGCGATGGAGACCCAGGCGATGGTCACCATGGGCGCCAACATCGGCAAGGGGCTGGCCCCCCGCCAAGCCGAGCAGGTGTTCACCGAGGTGCTGGTGCACGAGTACGCCCACCAGTGGTTCGGTAACGCGGTGAGCCCGAGGGACTGGCGCGGGATGTGGCTCAACGAGGGGTTCGCCACGTACGCGACGATGTTGTGGCTGGTCGACCACGGGTTGGTCGACCAGGACCAGCACCTTCGCACGCTCCGGGAACGCGACGCCACCTCCCGGGCCAAAGCCGGCCCGCCCGGCCACTACGACAGAGGGATGTTCGCGGAGTCGAACGTGTACGCGGGTCCGGCGCTGATGCTGCACGAAATCCGGGGTGAGATCGGCGACCACGACTTCTTCGGGCTGTGCCGGGCGTGGGTGCAGCGCAACCTGCACACCAGCCAGGACCGGGGATCGTTCACCCGGTTCGTCACCGCGTACGCCGGCCAGGATCTGACGCCGATCATCGACAAGTGGCTGGACTCGAAGACCACCCCGAGCTGATCAGCTGCTCACAGCAGCGCGCCCTCGTCGTGCAGCCAGCTGGACCAGGAGCCGGAGACCGCGGCGGCGCAATCCACCAGCTCGTCCAGCAGCTCGTCGTGCAGCCCTGGCGCCAGCGGCAGTTGCATCTCCGCGTACAGGGAGAGCTTCCCGCTCTCGGTCTCGTCGCCCACGTACGCCTTGAGGAACCGGCGGGTGCAGTTCCACTCGTTGATCGCGGCGTACGCCCGATCCGCCCACTCCGGCGGCACCGCGCTGTACGCGCGCGCCCGGACCACCAGGATGTCCGCGTCCGGCCCCTCCAACGCGAAGAGCACCACGTGACGCTCCCACATCGCGAGCAGGTTGCCCTCCTCGTCGACGAGGTGGCGCACATCAAGCCGCTTCAACGAGGCCGCCACGCGGGCGGACGACACCGGCTCGACGGCATTCGGGGAGGCTGACCCACGCCGCGGCGCCGCGAGCCGGAGGTCGATCTCGGTGTCGGCGCCGGCAGTCGCCGGGGTCGCCGGGATCGATCTCGCCGTCGACCAGTCCCGCCTGCGCCACCACGGCATGTCCTGCTTACGCCACCACGCCACTCCAGTCTCCTCTGTCTGCGGCAGGGCTCGCCACACACGCGGCCCTGACCTGCTGCGCTGTGCGACTCGGGACGGCCCAGGGCGCCGGCCGGTGGACGCCGGATCCTGGCCCGTCCTGAGTTAGGGCAGCTGAAGCGGACCGCCTGGAATGGGGGGACAGGGTCCATGCGGCACACCCAGCAAGGCCAAGAACCTACCTGTAGAGGGGTTGGCCAGCGCCACCCTGGTGTCGCTCATCTCACGTTGGAACCGGACGTCCGTTGCCAAACCCGGTGCCGGTGATCCGCAGCGGGCTGGCGGGACGGTGCCAGGCAGCCCCGTACCGGGCTTCCACTCCAAGCCAGCCCGCCGAGCGCCGGATTCGCGCCGGGGGCGCGTCCTCGCCACCCAGAAATCCCATCCGCACCAGGCCCTGCACCAGCCGCAGTGGCACCTCGATGGAGTCCTCCTGCCCGCCCCCGGGCGCCGGGACGGTCACAGTCAGCACCACCTGGTCCAGCAGCGCGTCCCGCAGTCGGCGCTCACCCACACCGCGTCCGCCGGCGGCCCGCATGGTGTCCGCGGCCGCCTCCGAGATCCGCTGCAGATCCTTCGCGGGCACCTGCTCAAGCACGTCCCCGGAGCTCGGCGGCAGCGGCGTCCGCCAGGCCAGATCGAGCCGCTCCGGGGCGTTGTCGGCTTCCCGTTCCAGGAGCCGCAGCAGGTCCGCGGCGCGCAACGTGGCGTCCTGCGTCAAGGACGAGGCCACCAGTCGGGTGGCGAGCACGCCGAACGGCAGCCGGGCCCACATTGCCGCGAACCCGGTCCTCACGGGTCGCAGCCGGACCAGCGCCTGCTGGTCCAGCCGGAGCAGCCTGACCAGGAAAGCGCCCGCATCCGCCGCGCCCTCTGGGGCGACGGCCGGTGGCTGGAGCGAGGGCATCCGACTACCGGTCATCCGCCGGCCGCACGGTCCACGGGCGCCGCCTGGCCGGCCGCCGCGGCGAGTCCGGCGACCGCCGAATCGTTCTCGTCGCGCCAGGCAGCCAAGAAGCTCCGCTCCGGATCAGTCAGCCGCCGCGGCCGGCCAGCACGCAGGTCGTACGGGGCCAGCACGGTGCGGGCGCGGCTGGCGAGGCGCCCTAGATCGAACAGCTCGTACGCCACCGTGAACCGCGACGCCCGGATCTCCTCCGTCCACAGCTCGATCGTCACGTGCCGCGAGGAACCGTCATCGGCGGCCGCCGCGCCATGGTCGATCGGGCGCAGATAGTCGATCTCGTGACGAACGACCACGAGCCCGTCCGACATGCCTTCCGCGCGTGCGTTACGGGCCGCGTCGAAAAGCAGGGCGACCCGCGCCTCCTCGTACAGCGTCAGGTACCTGACGTTGTTGACGTGCCCGAACGCGTCCATGTCCGACCACCGCAGCGCGCACTGGCAGCTGAAACGCGTCATCAGTCGCGGGTGAGCTTCCGGTACGTGACCCGGTGTGGCCGCGCCGCTTCCGGGCCGAGCCGGTCGATCTTGTTCTTTTCGTACGACTCGAAGTTCCCCTCGAACCAGAACCACTTCGCGGGGTTCTTCTCGTCGCCCTCCCAGGCCAGGATGTGGGTGGCCACCCGGTCCAGGAACATCCGGTCGTGGCTGGTGATCACGGCGCAGCCGGGGAAGTCCAGCAGCGCGTTCTCCAGGCTGCCCAGGGTCTCCACGTCCAGGTCGTTGGTGGGCTCGTCCAACAGCAGCACGTTGCCGCCCAGCTTCAGGGTGAGCGCCAGGTTGAGCCGGTTACGCTCGCCGCCGGAGAGCACCCTGACCGGCTTCTGTTGATCCGGACCCTTGAACCCGAAGGCGGCCACGTACGCCCGGGACGGCATCTCCACCTTGCCGACCATCAGGTGGTCCAGCCCGTCGGAGACCAGCTCCCACACCGTCTTGGCGCCCTCCAGGCCGCCCCGGCTCTGGTCGACGTACGAGATGTCGACCGTCTCGCCCACCTTGATCGCGCCCGCGTTGGGCTCCTGCTCGCCGGTGAGCATCTTGAACAGGGTGGTCTTGCCGACCCCATTGGGGCCGATCACGCCGACAATGCCGTTACGCGGCAGCGAGAACGACAGGTCGTCGATCAGCGGCTGGTCGCCGAAGCCTTTTCGCAGCCCGCTGACTTCGATCACGGTGTTGCCGAGTCGGGGGCCGGGCGGGATCTGGATCTCCTCGAAGTCCAGCTTGCGGCTCTTCTCCGCCTCGGCGGCCATCTCCTCGTACCGCTCCAGGCGCGACCTGCTCTTGGTCTGGCGGGCCTTGGGGTTGGAGCGAACCCACTCCAGCTCGTCGGAGAGCCGCTTCTTCAGCTTGGCGTCCTTGCGCCCCTGCACCGCCAGCCGCTCGGCCTTCTTCTCCAGGTACGTGGAGTAGTTGCCCTGGTACGGGTACGCCCGCCCCCGGTCCAACTCCAAGATCCACTCAGCGGCGTGGTCCAGGAAGTACCGGTCGTGGGTGATCGCCACCACGGTGCCCGGATACTTCAGCAGGTGCTGCTCCAGCCATTGCACGCTCTCCGCGTCCAAGTGGTTGGTGGGTTCGTCGAGCAGCAGCAGGTCAGGCTGCTCCAGCAGCAGCTTGCACAGCGCCACCCGGCGCTTCTCGCCACCAGACAGCGGCGCGACCTCAGCGTCGGCGGGCGGGCAGCGCAGCGCGTCCATCGCGAGCTCCAGCTTGGAGTCCAGGTCCCACGCGTCAGCGTGATCGAGGGCCTCCTGCAGCTTGCCCATCTCGGTCATCAGCGCTTCGGTGTAGTCGGTCGCGAGCTGCTCGGCGATCTCGTTGAAGCGAGCCAGCTTGGCCTTGGTCTCGGCCACGGCCTCCTCGATGTTGCCCAACACGTTCTTGGACTCGTCGAGCACCGGCTCCTGCGCCAACAGGCCGACCGTGTGACCCGGCATCAGTCGGGCCTCGCCATTGCTGGGGTGATCCAGACCTGCCATGATCTTGAGCAGGCTGGACTTGCCGGCGCCGTTAGGGCCGACCACGCCGATCTTCGCGCCGGGGAGGAACGACAGCGTGACATTGTCGAGCACGACCTTGTCGCCGTGCGCCTTGCGCGCCTTTTCCAGGACATAGATGAACTGAGCCACGGTGGATGGAGCCCTCGCGATCGTCGGTGTGCCGGACACGGGCGCACTGGAGTCACCCAGCAGCGCCTCACCTTTCAATCCTCGCAGGGGTCCAGCTGTTCCCTCACAGCAACCCCAGTGGCACGCTTATCCGTCGCCGGGCGAATCGTCCCGGCTTGGCAAGCGGGGAGAAGGAGCACGCATGAACGAGAGTGTCGCCGACACCACACCAGCGCCGGGTCATCGAAAGCGCCAGTCCACCGGGAGTTTGGCCGCGCTGCAGGGGGCTGCCGCGTTGGCGGTCGGCGGGGCCGCCTCGCACGGTGGGGTGAACGCGTTGAGCCCGCTGCTACGAGGTGAGAACGTGCGCGGCGTCCTGGTGCTGGGGCTGCTGATCCTGGGCGGCGGGCTAGCGGTCTGGGCGCCCTTCCGGCTGCGGGGTTGGCCCGCCGCGCTGTGTGGGTCGCTGGCCGCCACCGTGATCACCTTCGTCATCGAGCTGCAGCTGGCGCCGGGGGCCGGAAACGTGTTGACCGCGACCGCGACGCTTGCCGCGGGCTTCGCACTGGGCGGGGTGCTCTCGGCGTCGGTGGGAGCGCCCGCCCTGGCTCGTGGCCTGACTGTGGCGGGTCTCACGGCCGGGCTCACGCTGGGAATGTGGGGGGCGCCATTGACACACGTGCTGGGCGTGGCCGCGGTGGTGCTGTCCGGGATCGCCGCCCGCCAGACGCCGCCTCCCGGTTGGGTGCCCGTCGCGCTGGCGCCGCTGGCGGTGCTGCTGGCCGCGGTGCTGCTCGGATGTGTGCTGGTCGGAGGCCCGGAGGGGTACGGGTTCGTGCTGTTCATCTTCCTGGGATCGGCCATCGCGGGCGCTGCCGCCTGGTGGCTGGGAGCCCCGCAGCCCAGGTCCGAACGATAGCCTGCCGCCGGCCCGTCCAGCCACGCTGTGATGTCGATCTCCTCGTTGATCACGGGCGCCGGTCAGTAGGCTCCCGGGGGGGTGCTCTCTCGCTTGCACCAGGCTCCAGGAGGCGCTTGTGACGTCACGAAGTTCGTTCGTGGTGGTGGCCAACCGGCTGCCCGTCGACGCGTCCACGACGCCAGACGGGCAGCTGGCGTGGAAGCGCAGCCCAGGCGGCTTGGTGACCGCCCTGCACCCGATCATGCAGGCGGAGGGCGGCACTTGGATCGGCTGGCCTGGCAACACTGACGCTAGGGCGCCCAGCCCCTTCGAGCTGGACGGCATGCAACTGCATCCGATCCCGGTCAGCGCCGAGGAACTGGAGCAGTACTACGAAGGCTTCTCCAACGCGTCGCTCTGGCCGCTTTATCACGATTCGGTGCAGCTCCCCGTGTTCCATCGGCACTGGTGGGACGCGTACGTGCGGGTGAACCGGCGGTTCGCCGAAGCCACCGCCGAGGTGTCCGCCGAAGGCGCCGCCGTGTGGGTGCAGGACTA
>JBOGDL010000527.1:0-5559 GCA_050701815.1 Micromonosporaceae bacterium
TCTTCTGCGTGATCTCCCGCTACCACGGCGGCGCGTTCGTGGTGTTCTCCAAGGCGCTGAACCCGAACCTGACGGTGCTGGCGGTGGAAGGCTCGTTCGCCTCGGTGCTCGGGGGCGCCCCCGCTGCCGCGGTGGTGTTCTCCAGCGACGTGAACAACCGCACCGCGACCGACCCGCGGGTGACCGAGCTGCAGACCCAGGTGTCGGGCGCCAGTGGCGTCGAACGGGCGGCGCTGAGCGCGCAGCTCGCCGAGGTGCAGTCCGGTGTGCGGGCGGAGAAGCTCGGCGAGGTCGCCGCCGAGTTCGACCGGGTGCACAGCATCAAGCGCGCGGTCGAGGTCGGCTCGGTGGACGCGATCATCAGCGCCGCGCAGCTGCGGCCGCGGATCATCCGGGCCATCGAGGAGGGCATGAAGGCCTGACGGTCGGCCCAGGCAGTCGCAAACCCGCGGCGGGCTGCCCCGAACTGCGGAGTTGTGCCGGCAGGTGAGGATGGTGCCGTGAGAAGGACGCGCGCCGACTATGAACGCGAGCAGCTGGAACGGCGGTTGGAGGTGATCCAGCTGCCGGTGACGCCGCTGCGCCACCACGGCTACCTGGCGCCTGCCGACCGATGGACATGGGACGGGGAGCCGGACGCCGTCGGAGTGGCTGACGACGGGACCGCGTACGTGGTGTGGCCGAGCCTTCGGCCGTCCAATGCGAAGTCGGCAACCGTTCACCCGAGCGCCGACGGAGCTTCGGAGGCGGTGCGGCTGGAAACCGAACTGCGCCCGTCGTTCGTGCAGCCGCTTGGCCAGGGGCGGATCCTACTGGCGGCGGCTCGCACCCGTGGCGAACCGAACGCGGAGGTGTGGACGTTTGCGGGTGAACTCGTCACGAGAGGGCAGCTGGGCGACGCGATCGAGCACTGTCTCACCACCGCCAGCGGCAAGCTGTGGGTGGGCTACTTCGATGAGGCGCTGAGCGGCGAGGGGCCGCAGAGCCACGGCCTGGCACGGTTCACCGCCGACTTCGGCGTGGACTGGCTCTACCCTTTCCAGGAGTTGCCGCCGATCGTCGACTGCTACGCCCTCAACGTCGACGGCGAGACGGCGCATTGCTACGCGTACACCGACTTCCACATCGTTTCGATCAGCGACGCCGACGCAGCCGACCACGGCCCCGCGCCTAAGCGTTCGGCGAGTCGGCTGCTCGTCGCGGGTGATCGGGCCGTCCTGATCGGCGGAAGCAGAGCCGAATACGACCTGGTCACCCCGCTCCGGATCGACACCGACGGCATACACCTGGATGGACAGCAACGCCGGCTCGTGCTGCCCGATGGGTTGGAGGCGCAACGACTCCGGTACGTGTGCCGCGGTGCTGACCTGCACGCCTTCGCCGGCGCAACCTGGTACCGGATCAGCCTGGAAGATCTGCTCGCAGCGTCCGACTAGTTCCACAGCGCCTCGCGTTTCAAGAACTCAACAGGTCTTCTGGTGGTCGACCCGGCTGGAGCCCCTGGTTCCGACCCGACACGGGTCGATGGGTGTGTCACTTCTGGAGCTCGGGGAAATCCTCGTACCGGAACTCGGTGACGGCGCCGTCGCCTCGCTCCTCGCGCTGCCGTAGCTCCACCCGGCGGATCTTGCCGGAGATCGTCTTGGGCATGTCCGCGAACTCGATGCGGCGCACCCGGAGGTACGCCGCCAGGTGGTCGCGGGCGTGCCTGAAGATCTCCAGTGCGGTGTCCCGGCTCGGCTGCCAGCCGTCGGCGAGCGCGACGTACGCCTTCGGCACCGTCAACCGGGTCTGGTCCGGCTGCGGCACCACCGCCGCCTCCACCACCGCCGGGTGCTCGATCAGCGCACTCTCCACCTCGAACGGGGACACCTTGTAGTCCGAGGACTTGAACACGTCGTCGGTACGCCCGATGTAGCTGATGTAGCCGTCCGCGTCCCGGCTGGCGACGTCCCCGGTGTGGTAGAAGCCGCCCGACATCACCGCGTTGTTGAGCTCGGGGTCGCCCAGGTAACCGGTCATCAGGTTCACCGGTTCGGCCGACAGGTCCAGGCAGATCTCGCCTTCGTCGCTCGGCTGCCCCGTCCCGGGGTCGACCAACACCACCGGCACGCCCGGCAGCGGCCGCCCCATCGAGCCGGGTTTCACCGGCGAGCCCGGCGTGTTGCCGACCTGCGCCGTGGTCTCGGTCTGGCCGAAGCCGTCCCGAATCGTCAGCCCCCACGCCTGCTTGACCTGCGCGATCACCTCGGGGTTGAGCGGCTCACCCGCGGCCAGTGCCTCCCGCAGCCCGCGCGGCTTCGCGCCTAGGTCAGCCTGGATCAGCATCCGCCACACCGTGGGTGGGGCGCAGAACGTGTTGACCTCAGCACGATCGAGCTGCTGGATCAGCGCCGCCGCGTCGAACTGCGCGTAGTTGTAGACGAAGATCGTGGCTTCCGCGATCCACGGCGCGAAGAACAGGCTCCAGGCGTGCTTGGCCCACCCTGGTGAGCTGATCGTCAGGTGGACGTCTCCGGGGCGCGCTCCGATCCAGTACATCGTGCTCAGATGCCCCACGGGATAGGACACCTGGGTGTGCTCCACCAACTTCGGTTTGTCAGTCGTGCCGGACGTGAAGTAGATCAACACCGGGTCGGACGCGTCGGTGACCGCCGTGAACGTCTCCGGTTCGACCTGGTACACGTCGGCAAAGGAGTGCCAGCCGGCGGCCGTCGGACCAACGCAGATTTTCGTGTACGTGCCAGGGACCGCGGCGAACTTCCCGGTGTCAGCATGGTTGGCGATCACGAAACCGGCCTGGCCACGGGTGATCCGGTCCGTCAGGTCGGAGGGGCCGAGCGCCGCGGTGGTCGGCAGAATGACCCCGCCCAGCTTCATCACCGCGAGCATCGACTCCCACAGCTCAACCTGGTTGCCCAGCATCAGGATCACCCGGTCGCCCTTGCCCACGCCCAGACCCTTCAACCAGGTCGCGACCTGGTCAGAGCGGCGAGCCATCGCGTCGAAGCTGTGGCGCTGCTCGGAGCCGTCCTGCTCGACAAGCCAGAGCGCCGCGCGGTCGTTGCCGCGAGCCACGGTGTCGAACCAGTCGGTCGCCCAATTGAATCTGCCGGTCACCTGCGGCCAGCTGAACTCGGCGCAGGCGGACTCGTACCGGTCGGCCACGCTGATCAG
The DNA here is from genome assembly GCA_050701815.1 of Micromonosporaceae bacterium. GTDB lineage: Bacteria > Actinomycetota > Actinomycetes > Mycobacteriales > Micromonosporaceae > WHSM01. Next base: position 3,178 of record JBOGDL010000527.1, read on the forward strand.
GTAGTCACGGGCGGTGCGGAACAGGGTCGTGTTGACGGTCACCGGTCCTCCCATCGGTAGTCCTCCGGTCGACGTGTGAGCCCGTCGCGCCGGCGCGGCAGCTGTCACCGCAACGTACCGCGAAAGCGTGGCCGGGGCAGATGTCACGCCTGCCGGGGGTGCGACCGCCATCCGCAAGGTGACCTGACCGCAGGCTCCAGCCGGGTGAAGCCGCCGGTCGGGCTGGGCGCCCGTGACGATGTGGCAGTGGCCGGGCATAGGTTGTCGCCATGACACCGAGATGGTGGGCGGTGGTTTTCGCGTACGAGCATGGTGTGGTCTTGCCCGGCGGCTTGCCGTGACGGACTGCCACGGTCCACCCAGCGGCGGACCGCCAGGATCAGCCTCCCGGCTGACGGCAACCTGGCGCGCTGATCGCTAACTTTCCGGGGAGCGCACAAGCCACCAGGGAGGCTGCGTGCTGCGACTCGTGTCAGTGAACCGGAGCTTCGGCGACCGGAGGGTCCTGGACGATGTCTCGTTCGACGTCGCCGCTGGCCGGATGACCGGCTTCGTGGGGGGCAACGGTGCCGGCAAGACAACGTCGATGCGGATCATTCTCGGTGTCCTCGCCGCTGATTCCGGCGCGGTGCGGTGGCGGGACGAGCCGGTCACGGACGGGGTTCGGCAGCGATTCGGCTACCTGCCGGAGGAACGTGGGCTGTATCCGAAGATGAAGGTGCGCGAGCAGATCGTGTACCTGGGACGGTTGCACGGGATGACCCGATCCGCGGCGCGGCGCAACACGGACACGCTGTTGGAGCAGGTGGGGCTCGCGTCACGAGCGGACGACGTGCTCGACACCTTGTCGCTCGGCAACCAGCAGCGGGCCCAGATCGCTGCGGCGCTGGTCCACGACCCCGAGCTGCTGGTGCTGGACGAGCCGTTCTCCGGGCTCGACCCGGTGGCGGTCGACGTCCTGGTGGGAGTGCTGCGGGAGCGTGCGGCACGCGGCGTGCCGGTGTTGTTCTCCAGCCACCAGCTCGAGGTGGTGGAGCGGCTGTGTGACGACCTTGTGATCATCTCGGGTGGCGCGATCCGCGCCTCCGGCAGCCGCGAGGAGCTGAGATCCCGGTTCGCCGCTCCCCGTTACGAGCTTGTCGTGGGCGGCGACGCGGGCTGGGTGCGTGACGTGACGGGGGTGACGGTGGTGGACCTCGACGGGCCGCGAGCGGTGATCGACCTCGCGCCTGAGGCAGACGATCAGGTCGTGCTGCGGGAGGCCGTCGCGCGGGGGTCGGTGCGGGCGTTCAGTCCCGTCGTCCCGTCGCTGGCCGAGATCTTCCGGGAGGTGGTGCGGTGAGCGGCAGCGTCGGGGTTCGCCGGCGCCACATCTGGAAGGCGAGTGGAAGCGAGGCGACGGCATGAGCGTCATCAGTCCACCGCAGCAGCGTTCCGAAGCCCGGTCGGCGCTGGCGGCGAGCGTCCCATTCTGGGAAGCCGTCCGGCTGGTCGCTGGCCGGGAGATGCTGGTGCGGCTGCGCGACAAGATGTTCCTCATCACCACTGGCTTCTTCATGCTCCTCGCGATCTCGATGACTCTGGCGCCGCAGTTGCTGGCCAACGATTCCTCCACAGTGGCGGTGGCCGCACCGGGGGCGCAGCCGGGTTTGGAGCGGGCTGGCATCGAGGTGCGCGAGACCGACGCCGCCGACGCGATGCGGCTGGTGCGTGCGGGCGAGGTGGACGCGGCGGTGGTGGCCACCCCAGTCGAGGGGGTGAAGGTGGTGGCCATGGACGATGCGCCGCAGGACGTGGTCCGGGCCTTGAGCGCGGCGCCGCCGGTGCAGCTGCTCGACCCTGAGGCCGTGGACCCGGCGCTGCGGTTCCTGGTGCCGATGGCATTCGCCATGATTTTTTTCTTCACCTCGCTCACCTTCGGTCTGCAGATCGCTCAGAGCATCACCGAAGAGAAGCAGACCCGGATCGTGGAAATCCTCGTCGCCACAGCCCCGGTGCGCGCGCTGCTGGCTGGCAAGCTCGTGGGGAACGGGCTGCTCGCCCTGGGGCAGATCGCGTTGATCACGATGGTGTCGGTGATCGGCATGCAGTTCGCTGAGCTGGGGACGCTGTTCTCGCACCTGGCCCCGGCGATTGGCTGGTTCATTCCGTTCTTCATCGTCGGGTTCACGCTGCTCGCTGCGATGTGGGCGGTGGCAGGAGCGCTCGCGAGCCGTCAGGAGGATGTCAACACGACATCGGCGCCGATCCAACTGCTGGTCATGCTGCCGTTCTTCGCGGTGGTGTTCCTCAGCGACAATCCGGTGGTGATGACAGTGCTGTCGTACGTGCCGTTCTCGGCGCCGACCGCGATGCCACTTCGGCTGTTCTTCGGCGACGCCG
>JBOGDL010000528.1:0-3260 GCA_050701815.1 Micromonosporaceae bacterium
GTGAAGCCCATCAGCGACTCCCAGGGCAGGCCGACGCGTCCGGGCTGGTGAAGGCGGTTGTCCAGCCACTCCCGCGCTTGTTCGTGCTGCGGCGTTTCTGTGATCTTGGCGTAAATCAGCAGGTTCACGTCCACCAAGATCACTTGTAGTCCTCGCCCTCAGCGACCGCGAGCACCTCGGCGATGTTGTCGAGGTTCGGCAGCAGGACCTCGCCCACGCTAGCCGGTTCGGTGCGGCGGATCTCACCACGTGGAGAAGCGTCGGGGCCCGCTTTCAGACCCGCCCGGATCGCGTCGTTGACTATCTGCTTGAAGGGCAGGCCGCGCTCCCGTCGCTGTCGTTCAAGTTCGGCGACAACGTCGTCATCGAGCGTCAAGGTAGTCCGCATAACATCAAGAATAGCCCGGTTGATGTTTTGATGCCGTACACGTGAAGGGAGCCTTTCGATCCCCAGGGCCGGAGAGGATGGTCGTACGATTCCGGGACATGCAGAATGCCCCTGCTCCCCCCGAAGAGCCCCGATCGCATGCGCCCAAGTCATCCCGGGCTGGCGAGGCGCCCAAGGCTGGCCCCGGTCCTCGAATCCTGCGGATAGCCCTTGCCACATGTCAGGTGTTCAGCCTCATGTATCTGGTCGCGGCGATAGTGGGAAACATCTTCACGCGGTGGACGCCCCCAGGGTTGACGCTGGAAGGGGAGCTGAACCGTATGAACTGGTTGCCCTTGCTGGTGTTCCTGATCGCCTGCGACTACTGGCTCAAACTGACCATCTGGACCCGGGAAGCGGTGTTGGAGCGCTGGTCCAGGTGCCAGAGCCGGGCACTGCGGACCGTCCTCGGCACAGCGTGCTTGGCGTGGGCATCAGCTGCGCTCTGGCTACCGGCGTCCGAAGACGTCCTCGGATCCGTGAATGGGTGGGATGGGGTGCTGGCGATCATCGGCCTCGTGATCCTCTTCGCCCGAGACCCGCGACCGGCAAGCGAGGCGGCGAGATCAGTGAACAGAACGCAGCACCGCGTGGACGCGGTCACATCTCAAGCCAGGTGACTGCCCGCACGCCAACTTGCGGCCCCCACGCCGCGAGGGCCATGAATGTTGACCGAGGCGTGGCCAGTGCTCAGTGCGCGTGGCAGCCGCCTTGCCCCTTGCGAGGGCAATGGCGGCAGCTCGGCGCCGGCCGCACCGTCGCTGATGTGGCGCTACTTGGCGAGCGTGGTGCCGGTGGAGCGGAGGCTTTCGCAGGCCTCGACCACTCGGGCGGCCATTCCCGCCTCGGCGGTCTTGCCCCAGGCGCGCGGGTCGTACGTCTTCTTGTTGCCGACCTCGCCGTCGACCTTCAGCACACCGTCGTAGTTGCGGAACATGTGGTCGGCGACCGGGCGGGTGAACGCGTACTGGGTGTCGGTGTCGATGTTCATCTTGACCACGCCGTAGTCCAGCGCCGCGTGAATCTCCGACAGCAGCGAGCCGGACCCGCCGTGGAACACCAGGTCGAACGGCTTCTGCTTGCCGTGCTTGGCGCCGACGGCCTCCTGGATTTCCTTCAGGATCTCGGGGCGCAGCTTCACGTTGCCGGGCTTGTAGACACCGTGCACGTTGCCGAACGTGAGCGCGGTGATGTAGCGGCCCTTCTCACCCAGCCCGAGCGCCTCCGCGGTGGCCAGGCCGTCACCGGGGGTGGTGTAGAGCTTGTCGTCGATCGCGCCGACGACACCGTCTTCCTCGCCGCCGACCACGCCGACCTCGATCTCCAGGATGATCTTCGCCGCGGCGGCCTGCGCGAGCAGTTCCTCGGCGAGTTGCAGGTTCTCGTCCAACGGCACCGCGGAACCGTCCCACATGTGCGACTGGAATAGCGGCTGTTCACCGTTCTTCACCCGCTCCTGCGAGAGAGTGATCAGCGGCCGTACGAACTTGTCGAGCTTGTCCTTGGGGCAGTGGTCGGTGTGCAGCGCGACGTTCACCGAGTACTTCTTCGCAACCTCGCGAGCGAACGCCGCGAACGCCACCGAGCCGGTGACCATGTCTTTCACCGTGGGGCCGGACAGGTACTCGGCGCCGCCGGTGGAGACCTGGATGATGCCGTCGCTCTCCGCCTCGGCAAATCCGCGCAACGCGGCGTTGAGGGTCTGCGACGAAGTCACGTTGATCGCGGGATAGGCGAACGCGCCCGCCTTGGCGCGGTCGAGCATCTCGGAGTAGACCTCGGGCGTGGCGATCGGCATTGCTGCTCCTCGGTGCGTGGCTCGGTACGTGGCATCGATTTACCAGGGCAAACACCCTCTGCCGGAGTATCCCCCAGAGCCGCCTGACGATGCACAGCAGCCCGCCACATTGCCACCTGGCGAGAAGCGGAGCCGCGACAACGCTGTCGCGGCCCCGCAAACCTATGAGCTGGCAGTGCGCCCGGTGTCAGCTCGCGAGCGGGAAGTATGGGATCGACCAGCCGCGGTACCCGGTGCGGTACTTGTAGCCGGCCACACCGACATGGCCGTTCACCGACGTGCCGATGATCTTGCCTTCTCCCAGGCTCACCACGATGTGCCCGGTGCCTGCGCTGTTGTGGTACCACACGAGCGCCCCGCGCGGCGGCACGCCGGTGGTGTGCATCCGACCATGCGACACCATCCAGTCGCCGCCCTGCTCAGCGGTGCTCCAGCCGGCGCCGTTCTGCCAGCCGTACGCCAGCCGCTGGAACTTCAGGCACCAGCCCTCGTACGCGGTGGAGCCGCGGTGCTTCCACTGCCAGCTGATGGCGCTGTTCTTGGTTCTGGGGTTGGGCCGCGGTGACACGCCGGCGTAGTTGCACTTGTCCACCACGAAGTCGTGGGAGCCGGTGGCCACGTACGTGTCAGGCACAAATCCGCCGTTGTCGAGCATGTCCCAGATCTTGCTGGCGCCCTTGGGTCCGCTCACCTCAGGACCAGTCTGCTGGCAGAGGATCTTGACTGTGGCGCCGGGCTTGCGCTTGGCGACGATCAGGCGTTTGAGCCCAGGGGCAGAACGCACATTGAGTTCGGTCTTTTTCAGGACGGTGCCGTTCTTGGACGCGAGCACCGCGTGTGCCGTGTCTGTGGTGCCCACGAGCACAGTGGCTGTCGCTGTGGCTACGAGTGCGACGAGAGCGGTCCAGCGAGAAAACCGCCAATTCAGTGTGGCCTCCATAAAAATATCCTCCGATGCCGGCCTGACTGATCGCCAACCGATCGCTAACAGGACAGCGGGCCACGCAGGTCGTACGGTGAAAGCGTGTAGCCGGG
>JBOGDL010000529.1:0-5946 GCA_050701815.1 Micromonosporaceae bacterium
GACAACTTCTTCGAAATCGGGGGCGACTCGATCCTGGCGATCGGTGTGGTCACCCGCGCCAGGGAGCACGGCATCGAGATCAACGTGCGGCAGCTGTTCCAGAACCCCACCGTGGCCCAGCTGGCGCTGGTCGCCGCCGCGCCGGAGCAGCAACCCGCCACCGCCGCCACGTCGCCGGCGCCACAAGCTGAACCGGCGCCACAAGCTGAGCCGGCGCCACAAGCTGAGCCGGCGCCGTTGAGCCCGATTCAGCGCTGGTTCTTCGACGCTGAGCTGCCGGAACCGTGGCACTTCAACATGGCGGTGCAGCTCGAACTGTCCGTACCGGTGCGAGCGGAGCTGCTGGAACAGGCGTTTCACGCCGTGCTGGCCCACCACGACGCGCTGCGGTTGCGTTTCACGCGACGGGACGGCGGGTGGCGACAGCAGTGCGCGCCGCCAGAGTCGGACTGGCGCCTGGAGCGCATCGACCTGTCGGCCCTCGCAGCGTCCCGCCGGCAGGCCGAACTCGACACTAGGGGCGAAGAACTGCAGTCGTCGTTACGGCTCGCCGAGGGTCCGCTGTTGCGGGCCGCGCTGATCGAGTCCGGCCCCGACACCGCGCAGCGGCTGCTGGTCGCCGCGCACCATCTGGTGGTCGACGGGGTCTCGTGGCGGATCCTGCTGGCGGACCTGTTCACCGCGTACCGGCAGCTGAGCCAGCAGGCGCCGGTGGCGCTGCCGCCGAAGACCGACTCGTACCTGCGGTGGGCGCGCCGGGTGCGGGAGTTCCCCAGCAGCGCGCAAGCCCGGGCTGAGATCGACCACTGGGCCGGCTTGCCGTACCACCTGGCCAAGCGGTTGCCCCGGGACGGCGAGGCGCCGAACCTCGAATCGTCGGCCCGGATCGTGCAAGCCGAACTGGACCCCGAGGTCACGGCCGTACTGCTGCGCGACGTGCCCCGGGCCTATCACGCCGACATCCAGGCCGTCATCCTCACCGCGGTCAGCCAGGCGCTGGGTCGCTGGACCCGCGCCGCCCATGTGCAGCTGGACGTGGAACGTCACGGCCGCGAAGACCTGACGCCAGAGCTGGACCTGACTCGTACGGTCGGCTGGTTCAGCGACTACCACCCGGCAGTGCTGCCGACGCCTGCTCGGGCGAGCGCAGCCGAGCAGCTGGCTGCGGTGGCGAAGACGCTGGACGCGACGCCGCACCGGGGCGCCGGGTACGTGCCGCTGCGCTTCGGAGCTGAGCCTGGAAGCGACCTGCCCGAGGACGCCTCAGCCGCCCTCAAGGCCTTGCACGACGCGCCAGCGTCCGAGGTCACCGTCAACTACCTGGGACAACTTGACCTGGTGACGCCGGATGCTCCCGCCACGGTGCTGATGGACACCCCGGGCCAGATCCGGGCCGGCAGCGGGGCGCGACCGTACCTGATCGAGGTGACCGCTGGCGTGCTGGACGGGCGACTGTGGATGGTGTGGCAGCACACCGACGGAATCCATGAACAGGCGACGATCGAGCGACTGGCGACCGACGCCGCCGCCACCCTCCGCACCCTGGCCTCCGAAGCCCGCGCCAGCTGATCAGGCCGGCTTGCGGGCCAGGGACTCGGTGAGCACCTCGATCGGATCCAGCAGCACGGTGTCGATCGGAAGCCGGAGCAGCTCGTCCGGGGCGAAGTCGGCCCGGATCTCGGTGACCGCGGCGACAATCTCCGCCATCCGGTCTCCGACCGAGTCCATGGCGGCGCGCAGGTCCGGCAACGGGGACGGGTCCTGCAATTCGACATGCGCCACAGACACCGCCGCGATCTCGCCGGCCACGTGCTCCGGCACGATCAGCACGATCCGGCCGTCCATCTGGCCTCGCACCAGACGGGGCACCCGGAGCTCAGCGACCCGCCGTTTCGAGCCGGTCAACGGCGCGCCCGAGTCGGCGCGACTGGTCAGACCCACGGTGGAGCCGGTCTTGCTGATCACCCGGAGCGTGGCTCCGGCGGCGTCGCGGTGGATCTGGTACCGGGTCACCCCGGTGGTCTTGCGCACCACCCTGGCGTGGGCCCGGATCACGTCCAGCACCGGGTACGTCAGGTCAGCGCGGTCGGCGCCAGCCTTCAGCAGGGTCTGGGTGATGTCGTTGTCGTACAGGTCGGAGTCGCTGCGGGACGTGCCCACAGTGACCGTCTTGGCCTGGTGCTTCACGGTGTCGATGGGCCGAGCCAGCTCGTCCAGCACCGCGGTGAGCGCCGCCCGCGCGCCCGCCACCCGATCCTCGGGCGCCGGCCCGGCGCCCGAGGCGGCGATGTGCGGGCCAATCTCGGACGGGGACGCGACGCCTGCCAACCCCAGCGCCGCCTGGCTGGTGAGCACTCCCCGCATCTCGCCGCGCGCCGCCGCGCCCAGCACCTGTTGCACCAGCAGCCCCACCTCAACCGGGAGCGGGCGTGCCACGGCAGAGCCTTCGTCGACGGCCGCCTCCAGCCGGGCCAACGCCTGCCGCACCGGGTGCGCGGCGGCGTCGATGGCGCGTGCCGCGTGGTACGAGAACAGATGCCCGGCCGCCACGGCCAGGATCCACGCCAACTCCGGATGCGCTTGCGGGACGCCTATCACCGACTCGGTGGGCCACAGGTGCTCTGTGCCCTCGTCGCAGATCACCACGGCCCGGTTCCGGTGGGCGTTGAGGATCTCGACTTCCTTGATCAGGTCGGTCACCTGGTGCGGCGGCGCGCCCGCCACACACACCAGCACCAGCGCTTCAGCGGACAGGTCGATGTGCTTCTTGTCCTCCACCGCGTCGGCCGAGATCGTCATGTAGCACAGCTCGGAGGCCTTGATCCGCACCTCGTCCGCGGCCACCCGGTTCGGACCCGACCCGACCACGGACCAGTACGGGTGCCGCGTGGCCACTTCACCCGCCACCGCGGCGATCCGGTCGTCGGCCTGGTGCAGCGCCCGCAGCTGCTCCGGGATCCGGGCGAGCCCGCGGAGCAGGGAATTCTCGCGCGCCGGGGTGAGACAGCCCAACTCCTTGGCGACCTCGGCGCCCAGCAGGCAGCCGGCCGCGATCTGGGCGTAGAAGGCTTTGGTGGACGCCACCGACAGCTCCACGTCCCGGCCGTCCGACGTGTAGAGGATGCCGTCGCTTTTCTCTCCCAGGTCGCTGTCCCGGCGGTTCACGATCGAGATCACCGAGGCCCCGCGCGCCCGCGCCAGGTCGACGGCCCGGTTGGTGTCGGTGGTGGTGCCGGACTGGCTCACCGCCACGATCAGCGTGTCCGACATGTCGGGCCGCAGCTGCCACGCCGAGAACTCGGTGGCGGGGCAGGCGTGGGTCTCCACCTTGTCGCCAACTGACAGCTCGATCATCTGGGCGATGCCTTCGCCGGCCACCGCGGCGGTGCCCTGCCCCACGATCACCAGCTTGCGCAGTTTGCCGTCCCGGAGCCCGTCGCGCAGCTGGCTCGGCAGCGAGGAGTCGGGCAACGACACGTACGGCTTCTGGTCGGCGTCCTGGTGGATCCGGCCCCGCAGGGTCTTGTGGAAGGAGGACGCCGCTTCGTGGATCTCCTTCTGCAGGTAGTGCTCGTACTCCCCGAGCGCCAGGTCATGGGTGGTGACCTCGGCGAGCCGCACGTCGGCTTCCCGCAGCGGCAGCGACCGGCCGTCGGCGTCCCAGCGCCGCACCGCTTCCGGGGCGCCCGCGCCATCCCGGGCCAGCCGCACCACGGACCCCGCCGCGGCGGCTCCGGCCTGCTGCTGACCTTCGACTCTGGCGAACCGGCGGGTCACCCCCACCAGCCCGTACGCCTCGCTGGCGACCAGGTAGCCGCTGGGCGCGAACCCGACGTACAAGGACTGGCCGCTGCCTTTGACGGCGAGCAGGATCTCGTCCGGGGCGTCTTCGCACATCGCCGCGATCGCCATCGAGCCTTCGCAGGCCGCCAAGGTGGATCGCATCGCCTGATCTGAGGACTGTTTCTCGTCGAGGCCCTTGGACAGCAGCAGCGGAAGCAGCTTGGCGTCGGTGGTGACACCCGCGTCGTCGCTGGAGTAACGGCACTCCTCTTGCAGCGCGAGGTAGTTGTCGACGTCCCCGTTGAGCACCACCAGCGATCGCGGCCCCGTGAACCCGCCGTCGGAGTGCCGGTTGTCGACCGGGTGCGCGTTCGCCTCACTGGTACGGCCGACGCTGGCCCACCTGGTGTGCGACACCACCGTGACCGCGGCCGACGGCAGGTTCAGCGCCTGCTGCAGGTCGGCGTCGTTCATGATCGACCGGCGCAGGAACCAGGTGTTGTCGCCGAGCCGGCCCACGATCGCGGCCCGCTTGTACACGAAGCCGACGCCGCTCTCGGCGACGACCGCCGAGTCGTTGCGCAGCAGGGCATCGTCCCGGCTGGAGAGTTCCCGCAGCTGCGCCCGGTCTTCCGGCGCCAGTCGCACCCAGATCGCGATGCCGGCGGAGTCGCGGCCTCTGACTTCCAGCCGGTCCAGCGCGTCCAAGACCGAGTTGATCGCCACGTACGAGATCACCGATCGGTCGTTCCACTCGGCGCCGGCGAGCTCCGAGGACCGGACCGCAGCTTGCACCCGGTCGTGTCGCAGCGCCCAGACCTGGTCTTTCACGTCCCGGAGCAGACGTTGCGCCTGCTCGGTGACGTCCGCCTCCCACTCGGCGGCGTGCTGGTCAAACACCGCGTCAAGCGCCGCGACCGAACCGGCGAGCCGATCCAGCGCGGCGCTCACCGGGTCTGCTGCCTCGGCGCAGGAAGCGAGTGGCTTGACGGCGCTCGGGGCGGCGAAAGCGTCGATCGCGGCAGCGAGGCGATCTGAGGCGCCTCGCAACGCGGACGCCATCTGCTCCGGATCGGATCCCGGCTCAGCGATCGCCAGCGGCAATTGCGGGATCAGCTCAGCCAGCTCAGCGAGGGAAATCTCCTCCGAGAGCCGTTGGTACACAGGCAGCGCCGCCACGATCCCGCACATCTGCGCCTCCAGAGAACTTGCGCGTCGCCAACTTCACCGGGCGTGCCCCGCAAGCGGCAGACACAGCCGCAGACGCACCGGCTCGGCTGGCCCGCACTGGCGGCTGATGTGACCGGCACGCCCGAGCCAACCCTCTCACACCGAATTCTCGGATGAGTTGGGCTCAGCTGAAGTACGCGCAGCTCAGCTGAGGATGATCGAACGCGCCAGGTTGCGCGGCCGATCCGGGTCCAGCCCGCGTGCGTTGGTCAACTCGACGGCAAGGCGGTGCACACGCACCAGTTCGACCATCGGGTCAGCTTCGCCCACGTGCACCTTAGCCCCGTAGCGAGTCGTCTGATCAACAAGGCCCGATGGGGGCGTGCCCAAGATCCAGACCAGGGTTTTCTCGTCGGCCAAGCAGTTCGCGCCGTGGCGGTATTCCATCGCCGAGTACGAGTCTGTCCACAGCTGGGCGGCTTCGCGAAGCTTGTGGGCGGCTTCGTTCGCGATCCCGATGGTCCAGCCGACGCCCAGAAATGTGAGCAACCTCGCGGTGTGAGCTTCGCTGGGCAACGGCTCAGTCAACGCCTTCTTGGCGGCTGCGACCAGCGGCTCCACCGGCTCGCCCAGACCGGCACGCAGCAGCATCAACGCGCTGGTGGCGAATCTGGTCTGCACCACCGACTCCTCGTCGGCGAATTTGATCGCGACCGCGCTGTCCACCTGCTGGGCGAGCGGGCTGGACGGGTCGGCGACGATCGCGATGCTCGGCGTGTCCGCCGGCACGGTCGCCACGGCCCGCAGCACCTCGGTGGTGGTGCCCGAGCGGGATATCGCCACCACCCGGTCGTAGCGGCGGTGCGCGGGGAACTCAGACGCGGGGAAGGCGTCGGTCTCACCCTGGCCGCTCTGCTCTCTGAGCCCCGCGTACGCCTGCGCGTTGAAGTACGAGGAGCCGCAACCGATCACCGCGACGCGCTCCCCTTCGAC
>JBOGDL010000530.1:0-21954 GCA_050701815.1 Micromonosporaceae bacterium
GAGGAGCATCCTCGCGGCATCCCCGCCGAGCTGCTGCACACCGTGATCGAGGTCGTGTCGCCGTCCAACGCCACCGACGACCGGGTCAAGAAGACCGCGATGCACGCGGCGGCCGGCATCCCCTGCTACTGGCGGGTGGAGTTGGCGACCTGGCGGGAGCACCTGGGACCCGTGCCGGCGATCGTGACCAGACTCCTCGGCGAGGACGGGGAGTGGCACACCGACCTGCACCCGGCCGGCGCCGCCGCGAAGCTGCCCCTGGTCACCGGCCACGGGCCGCAGATCATCCCAGTCGAGCTCGACCCAGCGACACCTGTCGGCCAACGCCGCGCCAGCCCCTGATCGGGCCGCAGCCGGTTTGATCGACGAGCCGCCCGGCCTCAGACCTCCACGACTGTCGGCACGATCATGGGCCGGCGCCGGTACGCCTCGTTGACCCAACGCCCGACGGTGCGACGCACCACCTGCTGCAGCTGGTGTGGGTCCGAGATCCCCTCTTCCGCGGCCCGGTCAAGGGCTTCCGTGATCAATGGGAGCACCGGGTCGAATACCGTCGGGTCTTCGCTGAAGCCCTTCGTTGACACGGTCGGACCGCCGACCACCTTGCCGGTCACCGAGTCAACCACCACGGTGGCGGCGATGAACCCACCGTCACCAAGGATCTTGCGCTCGGTGAGCAGGGTCTCGCCGACGTCGCCGACCGCGAGACCGTCCACGTACACGTAACGGGATTTGACGTGACCCACCTGGCGGGCGACCCCATCGAACAGGTCGATCACGTCCCCGTCCTCGGCGATCACCACGTTCTGGGCCGACATCCCCGTGTCGACGGCCAACCGGGCATGCGCCCGCAGGTGCCGCCACTCCCCGTGCACCGGCATCAGGTTCTTGGGCTTGACCAGGTTCAGCAGGTACAGCAGCTCCCCGGCGGGGGCGTGGCCCGAGACGTGCACCTTGGCGACGTCCTTGTGGATCACGATCGCCCCGGCCCGGCAGAGGCCGTTGATCACCCCGTACACGGCGGTCTCATTGCCAGGCACCAGCGAGGATGCCAGCACCACGGTGTCTCCGTTCTGCACCTTGATGTGCCGGTGGTCGCCGGTGGCCATCCGACCCAACACGCTCATCGGCTCGCCCTGCGACCCGGTGGACATGAAGACGATCTGGTCCGGCGGCAGCTCCGCCGCCTCCTCCATGCTCACCACCAGACCACCCGGGATCCGCAGGATGCCCAGGTCCCGAGCGATTCCCATGTTGCGCACCATGGAGCGCCCCACCAGCGCCACTCGTCGGCGGTGCGCCGCTGCCGCGTCCAGCACCTGCTGCACCCGGTGCACGTGGGAGGCGAACGAGGCCACGATGATCCGGCCCCGCGCGGTGCGGAACAGCTCATCCAGGACGGGGAAGATGTCCCGCTCGGACGTGACGAAGCCGGGCACCTCCGCGTTGGTGGAGTCCGACAGCAGCAGGTCAACACCCTCGGCGCCGAGCCGGGCGAAGCCAGCCAGGTCGGTGACCCGCCCATCCAACGGCAGCTGGTCCAGCTTGAAATCGCCGGTGTGCAACGCGGTGCCGGCGCTGGTGCGGATCGCCACCGCCAGCGCGTCCGGGATGGAGTGGTTCACCGCGAAGAACTCGCAGCTGAACACTCCCAGGCGTTCGGTGTCCCCCTCTCGCACCGTCAGGGTGTACGGCTCGATCCGGCGCTCCGCCAGTTTGGCCTCCACCAGGGCGAGCGTGAACTGCGAGCCCACCACTGGAATGTCAGGCTTGAGCGCGAGCAGGTACGGCACCGCGCCGATGTGGTCCTCATGCCCGTGCGTGAGCACCAGGGCCTCGACATCGTCCAGCCGGTCCGCGATCGGGGCGAAGTCAGGCAGGATCAGGTCGACACCAGGCTGGTCCACATCGGGGAACAACACGCCGCAGTCGACAATCAACAACCGACCTTCGTACTCGAAGACGGTCATGTTCCGGCCGATCGCGCCCAGCCCTCCCAGCGGTGTCACCCGTAGCGCGCCAGCGGGCAGTGGCGGGGGCGGACTTGGCTCTCCGCGGGCGTCGCTCACCGTGCGAACTCCTGCTCGGGAACCTCGACGCCGGCTTCTCTGCAGTCAATCAGCAATTGTTGGATCTCCTCAGTTGTGGCGTCGACCAACGGGGACCGCACCGGCCCGCCCGGCAGGCCCAGGGCGCGCATCGCGGCCTTCACCAAGATCACGCCCTGAGCGCGGAAGATCCCGGTGAACAGCGGGAGCAAAGCCTGGTGCAGCCGCAGCGCCTCGGCGACGTCGCCGCGTTCGTACGCCTCGATCATCTCTTTCGTGCCCGCGCCCGTGAGGTGGGTGGACGTGCCGACCACCCCCACACCGCCCACCGCCATGATCGGCAAGGTGAGGGTGTCATCGCCGGAGTAGTACGCCAGATCAGTGCGCCGGATAACCCACGAGGTCGCCGCCAAATCACCCTTGGCGTCCTTGACACCCACGATGCGCGGGTGCTCAGCAAGCCGGCACATGGTGTCGGTCTGCACGGCCACTGCCGAACGATGCGGGATGTCGTACACCAGCATCGGAAGGTCTGTCGCGTCGGCGACGGTGTGGAAGTGCGCCAACAGGCCGGACTGCGGAGGCTTGTTGTAGTACGGGGTCACCACCAGCGCGCCGTGCGCGCCGGCCTTCTCCGCGGCGCGGGCCAGCTCCACCGTGTGCGCGGTGCTGTACGTGCCGACGCCCGCCACCACCTGGGCGCGACCGTCGACCGCCTCGATCACGGCCCGAAGCAGGCTGAACTTCTCCGCGTCCGTGGTGGTGGGGCATTCCCCGGTGGTCCCGTTGATCACAAGTGCGTCGTTGCGCTGTACGTCGACGAGGTGATCCGCCAAGCGCTGAGCGCCATCGAGGTCGAGAGCTCCATCGCGGCCGAAGGGAGTCACCATCGCGGTGAGTAACCGGCCAAAAGGCCGTAGACGGTCGGACACCATGGCACCAACCTAGCGGACGGCGGCGGTGAGGTCGGCGGTTGACCCGTCGCGGCGGACCCGACCGGCTAAGACCGCCACGCGGAAGCCAACCCGACGCTCCCATGGCGTGGCGCGTGCGGGCCCAAAAAAGGTGGAGTCCCGCGACGCACCGGTCGGGGGTCCGGAACGTCACGGGACTCTCATAAGGGTCATCGATGAGGACAACGGCGGTGTTACAGCCCCGCGGGAATTTATCCCGACATCCACCCCGCTCACAGAGTGAGCGCCACCCGCGGCCAGAGCCTCAGCCTTCGTGGACGTACGGGCTGGACGCCACCTCAGAGCCGTCCTGCAGCGTGGAGATCACGAAGTCCGCGAACACATTCGGGGCTGCCCGTTGCAGCTGCCGCAGGCATTCCACCGCCAGCGCCCGGATCTCCACGTCCGCGTGCTCCGTGGCTCGCATTCCGATGAAGTGCCGCCAGGCGCGATAGTTGCCGGTGACCACGATCCGGGTCTCCGTGGCGTTGGGGAGCACTGCGCGGGCGGCCTGCCTGGCCTGTTTGCGGCGCAAGGTGGCGTTCTCCACTCCGGCGAACCGCTTCTCCAAACCCTCAAGCAGCTCGTTGTACGCGGCGAGCGAGGCGTCGGCCGCGGCCTCGAACTTGGCGGCCAGCTCGGGATCCGAGGCGATCACGTCCGGGGCCACCATCGCGGCGTCGCGTTCCGGCACGTACCGCTGCGACAGCTGGCTGTACGAGAAGTGCCGATGCCGGATCAGCTCATGGGTCAGGGAGCGGGACATCCCGGTCAGATAGAACGTCACCGACCCGTGTTCCAGCACCGAGAGATGGCCCACCTCGATGATGTGCCGGATGTAGCCGGCGTTGCTGGCGGTGGCCGGATTGGGCTTCTTCCAGGACTGGTAGCAGGCCCGTCCAGCGAACTCCGCGAGCGCCTGGCCCCCATCGGCGTCGGTGGACCATGGCACCTCCTCCGGCGCGTGAAACTGGGTCCACGCGACCAGCTTCACCTGCGGCGACACGATCTCCGGCACGTCTTTCGCCTCCAGCGGTCTCGTCCGGCAACTGACTGCGCTGAGCCTAACCGCACCGGCCGACGTGGCCGCGCAAGGCGCGGAGGAACACCGCCAGGCAAGCAAACCGGCGGGACTCAGCGCGCCCCTGGCAAGCCGCACAAGCCGCCGCGTGCGTCTTCAGCACGAAAGGCGCGGAGAACGCCGCCAGGGGGCGCTGAGCCCGCCGGGGGTCAGACGTAGAAGTACGTGAAAGGCTCCCACGGCAGATTGCGCAGCACCGTGAAAGCGCCCCAGCCGATGAAAAAGGCCGCGACCATTCCTGAGGAGATTGGCAGGCTGGGGAGTTGCCTGCCGAGCACCCGGCGCCCTGCCCAGGCCAGGTACAGATACACCAGGATCGGGGCCGCGAAGACCGCGAACATGTGATGCTGCGCGGCCTCCGGAAGGTTGCCGTGCATCAGGTACCAGAACGCGCGGGTGCCACCGCAGCCCGGGCAGTCAAACCCGGTGAGCGCCTTGAGCGCGCATCCCGAGTACAGCTCGGGTTGCCCGTCGGTGGGGTCGTTGATCAAAAAGATCGCGCTGAAGGCGGCGAAACCGGCAAGCACCGCGAACGGGGCGAACCATCGTAAGCGGGCAAGCATCGCGAACAGCGCGATGAGCCGGCTCCAGAGCCAGCTGAAACCCTCCGCGAGGCGATGCCTCTTCCCGGGCTGGGTCGGCGCCCCGCCGAAGCCGGCGGACCCAGCCCCGGGCTGGGTTGGCGTCCCGCCGAAGCCGGCGGGCCCAGCTGGGTGCGGCTCAGGCCACGCGGACCGCTGCGTGGAGTGGCCGTCGCTCAGCTGGGATTGCGGACGCTCGCCCGATGGCGCCCCGATCGATGGACCCATGCGATCACCGTACCCAAGACGCGCCCGTACGCCGTCACCCACGGCTTGCCAACGCGTCGCGCAGTGGCTCCGCCAGATCGCCCCGCACGGGGTCGGCGACCGATTCCAGGCCGAGCCATTCAGCGAGCCGTCGCAACTGCCCGGCGAGCGCCGCCGCGGTGTCCCCGTTTGCGCTGTGGGGCTCGACCCAGGCGGCCGGGACCCGCAGCACGCCTGCCTTACGGTCGGCCTTCAGGTCCACCCGCGCCACCAGCTGCTCCCCGGACAGGAACGGCAGCACGTAATAGCCGTGAACCCGCTTCGGCGCGGGCACGTAGATCTCGATGCGGTAGCGGAACCCGAACAGCCGTTCCGCCCGGGAACGCTCCCAGATCAACGGGTCGAACGGGCTGATCAACGCCTCCGTGCGCACCTGACGCGGGATCCGGGCGTCTCGATGCAGGTACGCCTGCTGACGCCAACCCGCCACCGTCACCGGAATCAGGTCGCCGGTTTCGACCAGCTCGGCCACGGCGGGCCGAGTGCCCGCGGCGCTGAGCCGGAAGTAGTCTCGCAGGTCGCTCTCCACAGCCACCCCGAGCGCGGCCGCCGAGGTGCGGATCAGCTCACGGTGCGCGTCGGCCCGATCCGGGGTGGGCGCGTTCACCACCTCGGCGGGCAGCACCCGCTCGGAAACGTCGTACACCCGCTCGAAACTGCCGTTGCGGCGCGCCGCGGTGACCTCGCCCTCCCAGAACAGGCATTCCAGGGCTTTTTTGACATCGCTCCAGTTCCAACCCCAGTGGTCTTTACGGCGGGGCGCGTCATCCTCGATTTCGCGGGCCGTCATCGGGCCCTTCTCGCGCACCTCGGCGAGCACCCAACGCACGAAGTCGGGGCGTTCGGCGCGGAACCTGCTCACCCCCCACTGGTGGCCCTGCGCCATCCGCCAGCGGAAATGCGGCTGCAGCCGCACCGGCAGCAGCGAGGCTTCGTGCCCCCAGTACTCGAAGAGGCGGCGCGGCGAGCGACCCGCGAGCCGATCGAGATCCGCCACCCGGTACGACCCCAAGCGGCTGAACGCGGGCATGTAGTGGGCCCGCATCAGCACGTTGACCGAGTCGACCTGCAGCACCCCCAGCCGCTCCACGGTCCGGCGCAGCCGGCGTACGTCAGCCGAGCCGGCCGACCGCGGCTCGGCGAAGCCCTGCGCGGCGAGGGCGACCCGGCGGGCTTGAGCGAGGGAGAGAGTTTCGCGTTTTGCGGCCATCGCCCGGAAGGCTAGCGGAACGGTGTGACAAACGTCCCCGGGCGTCAGCGGCGGCTGAGCCGGGCTGGGCCCGACGCTAATCCGGTGGACCACGGATCGCGCTCTGGGTTGAACTGTGCAGATGCCCGAGTTTCTGGTCCGGCCACAGCGGCAGGACGACATCGACGCGCTGGCCGAGGTCCATGTGCGGAGTTGGCAAGCTGGATATCAGGGCCTGATGCCAGCGGACTTCCTGGCGGCGCAGGACCCGGCCTGGCGGGCGCGGCAGCGGCGTGAGTCCTGGGGGCGCCCCGACTTCGCGCACGTGCGCGGCCTGGTGGCCGAGGAGGTCGCGACCGGCAGCGTGGTGGGGTTCGCCAACTTCGGCCCCGGCCGAGCGGGCGACAAGCGGGGCTGGTCAGCTGGCGACTTGGCCACAGACAGCGAGGGCGAGCTGTACGCGCTCTACGTGCACCCTGATCACTGGGGGCGTGGCGCAGGCGGTCTGCTGCTGGACGCCGCGCTGGATGGACTCCGCGACGCCGGCTTGACCCCGATCCGGATCTGGGTGCTCGACGGCAACGCTCGCGCGCTGAGCGCCTACCGCACCCGAGGGTTCGCACCTGACGGGGCGAAACAGCTGATCAGCCTGGGTCAGCACGACAAGATCGACCTTCCCGAGGTACGCCTCAGCCAGCTTGACGCCTGACCCCGGCGCCGCGCGCCACAGCCCGAGCGAGCCGCGCGCCACAGCCGGGGGAGGTGTCGCGACCGAGGTGGGCCGCGGCGACCGATCCGGGCTTGCGTAGCCTGGCGGGCATGGCGCTCGGATATGTCAGACCAGCGCGTGCCGAGGACGCCGAGGAGATCGCGCGGGTTCAGCATGTCACGTGGCAGACCGCGTACCCTCGCTTCATTCCGCAGTTCGCGGTCGAGCACGCGCTTGCCACGGCCGATGTGACCTCGTTGGCGCAGCAATGGCGTGCGGCGATCACCAATCCCCCGAGTTCGCGGCATCAGGTGTTGGTGGCGATCGAGCAGGCTGAGGGCGTCCCGGAGCACATGGTGGGTTTTGTCGCCAGCGGTCCGGCCGATGAGACCACCCTGGATCCGGATGAGCCGGCGCCCGAGCCCTCGACGGCGGCGGTCACCGACCTGATGGTGGAGCCGCGTTGGGGGCGGCGCGGGCACGGCAGCCGGTTGCTTTCCGCCGCTGTCGACGCCTGGAGAAGACACGGCTTCACCCGTGTTCTGGCCTGGGCGTTCGACAAGGACGACGCCACCACGAAGTTCCTCACCTCGACGGGCTGGGAACCTGACGGCGCGGCCCGGGCGCTGGACATCGAGGGCGTGCTCGCCCCGCAGACCCGACTGCACGTCAGCCTCGAGGAGAACCCTGACGATGCGGGGATCCCTCGCGATTCAGGTTGATTCACCCGACGGCAGGGCGCGCCGCCAGCGCTCGGTGAGGCTGCCCGCCGGTGGCTAGGCTGAAGCACATGGCTGCGGGGACGGCAGGGTCAGCGCAATCTCTCACCCGGCAGGCGGTGAGTGCGACGTCGCACTGCCTCACCGGCTGCGTGATCGGCGAAGTGCTGGGGATGGTGATCGCCACCGCCCTCGGTTGGCCCGCCCTCCCCGCGATCGCACTCGCCATCGCCTTGGCGTTCGTTTTCGGGTACCTGCTCACCATCGTCAACGTGTCGCGGGCGGGCCTGGCGTTGAAAGCGGCCATCGCCGTCGCGTTGGCTGCCGACTCCGCGTCCATCGCGGTGATGGAACTCGTCGACAACGCCGTGATCGTCGCGACGCCGGGGGCGATGGAGGCGGGGCTGACCAGTTGGCTGTTCTGGGGCCCGTTGGCCTTGGGTTTCGGGATCGCGTTCGTGATCACGGCGCCGATGAACCGGTGGCTGATCAGCAGGGGCAGGGGTCACGCGGTGGCCCACCAGCACCACCACTGAGCCGTCGAGGCGACGCAAGCCGACCACGCCCCAAGCCGGTCGCGCACGTCTGGTCACCCGTCCAGCAGATGCTCCAGGCCGAGGGTGAGCCCCGGGCGGCGCGTCACTTCCCGCACCGCGAGCAGCACGCCGGGCATGAAAGACACCCGGTCGTACGAGTCGTGCCGGATCGTCAGGGTCTCCCCCACGTTGCCGAACAGCACCTCCTGGTGCGCGGTCAAACCCGCCGAACGCACGGAATGCACGCGCACCCCCTGCACCTCGGCGCCCCGGGCGCCGGGCAGCTCCGACGTGGTGGCGTCCGGCGCCGGCCCCAGGCCAGCCGCCGAGCGTGCCTGCCCGACCATCTCCGCGGTGCGCAACGCGGTGCCGCTGGGCGCGTCCACCTTGCCGGGGTGGTGCATCTCGATGACGTCAACGGAGGGAAAGTAGCGGGCCGCGCGCTCAGCGAATTGCATCGCCAACACGGCGCCGATCGCGAAGTTCGGCGCGACCACCACGCCGACACCGGGCTTGTGCTCCAGCCAGCCACGTACCTCGCTGACCCGCTCCGGGGTGAAGCCGGACGTGCCGACAACCACGGAGATGCCCTGGTCAACACACCAGCGCAGGTTGTCCATCACCACGTCCGGGGCGGTGAAGTCGACCACCACCTGGGCGCCGGCCTCGGAGACACCAGCCAACCGGTCGCCAATGTCGATCACCGCCACCAGCGCCATGTCGTCGGCGGCGTCCACAGCGCGGCACACCTCCGCGCCCATCCGTCCCGCCGCGCCGAGCACGCCCACTCGGATCTGCTGCTGCGGGCTCGTCGCCTCGCTCATGGTGTCACCAGCCTGTCGGGAGGTTCAGCCTTCAGTCAGTGCGTTGTGTGGCGTCAGTCGAGGGTCTGGTCGTCTGAGACAGGACAGACCTAGGAGATCACCGCAGAGAAGTCCCGGTCGGAGAAGGGTCCGACGACGGCCAACGACATCGGTTGGTCAAGGACCTCTGAGGCCACCACCCGCACGTCATCGACGGTGACCGCCTCCACCCGCTGCAACAGGTCATCAGCGCTGAGCAGCTCCTCATGCAGCAGCTCGCCCTTGCCGAGCTGGCTCATCCGGGAACCGGTGTCCTCCAGGCCCAGCACCAGACCGCCTTTGAGCATGCCTTTGCCGCGGTCGATCTCCCCGTCGGCAAGGGCGCCCGAGGCGACTGCGGCGAGCTGCTCACGTACCAGTGAAAGCACTTCGTCGACTTTGCCCGGGGCACATCCCGCATACACGCCGAGCAGCCCGATGTCGGAGTACTGGGTGGTGTGGGAGTACACCGAGTACGCCAGCCCGCGCTTCTCCCTGATCTCCTGGAAGAGCCGGCTGGACATGCCGCCGCCCAGGGCGTTGTTCAGCACGCCGAGCGCGAACCGGCGCTCGTCCCGGCGGGGAAACGCGGGGCAGCCCAACAGCAGATTGGCCTGCTCGCTGTCCTTGTTGTGCACCCGCGCCCCGTGGGTGACCGGCGCGGCGGGATGGGCCGGACGCAGCGACGCCGGCGCACCTGACTGGGCGAACCTTGGGGCGTTTTCGAACGCCTTGCGGACCCCGGCGACCACCACGTCGTGGTCCAGGCCTCCGGCGGCCGTGATCACCAGGTCCGGCGGCAGGTAGTGGCGGTGATAGAAACTCATCAGCTGGTCGCGGGTCATGGCGGAGATGCTCCCCGCGGTGCCCGAGATCGGACGACCCAACGGGTGGTCACCGAACATCGCCCGGTAGAAGAGGTCGTGCACCAGATCCGCGGGCTCGTCCTCGTTCATGGCGATCTCTTCGCAGATCACGCCCCGCTCGGTTTCCACGTCCTCATCGGCCAGGACGGAGTCGGCGATCAGGTCGCACACCACGTCGATCGCCAACGGCAGGTCCTGGTCCAGCACCCGGGCGTAGTAGCAGGTGTACTCCTTGGCGGTGAAGGCGTTGGTCTCACCGCCCACCGCCTCCAGCTCGGCGGCGATCTCCAACGCGCCCCGCCGGGACGTGCCCTTGAACAACAGATGCTCAAGAAAGTGAGATCCACCAGCCAGGGCGGGGGTCTCGTCGCGAGACCCGACGCCAGCCCACACCCCGAACGAAGCGCTGCGCATCGCGGGAATCGCCTCGGTGAGCACCCGCATGCCGTTGTCGAGCACGGTGCGCCGCACCACGCCCCGCAACGGGTCCGCCGTGATGGTGCGCGTGTGCGCCGCCCCAGCCGCCCGCGCCGCCGGATCGGGCGACGCGGGCGTGGCGCCGTTTCGCTGGCTCACCGACGACGCTGACGACGACGGTGCCGCTCGCCTTCGCCGTCGCTGTCGCCGCCCCGCTCGGGCTCGCTGTCGTGCGGCGGTTTCGACTCGTCCCCGCCCTCGGATCGGGGCGGACGGACCGGTGTGGCCGCGCTTTCCACGCCTGCCTTGTCAAGGTAGATCTTGCCGCGCTGGTCGATATCGGCGATCTGGACTTCCACCTTGTCGCCGACGTTGAGGTAGTCCTCGACCTTGTCGATGCGCTTGCCGTCGCCGATCTTGGAGATGTGCAGCAGGCCGTCCCGGCCCGGCGTCAGTGAGATGAAGGCGCCGAACGCGGTGGTCTTCACCACGGTGCCGAGGAACCGGTCGCCCGCCTTGGGCATCTGGGGGTTGGCGATCGCGTTGACCCGCTCCACGGCGGCCTCCGCGGACGGGCCGTCGACGGAGCCGATGTAGATCGTGCCGTCGTCCTCGATGGACAACTCGGCGCCGGTCTCGTCCTGGATCGCATTGATGGTCTGGCCCTTCGGCCCGATCACCATGCCGATCTTGTCCACCGGGATCTTGATCGCGAGCACCCGCGGCGCGTGCACCGACATCTCGCGAGGCTCTTCAATCGCCTCGTTCATCACGTCCAGGATCGTCAGCCGAGCGTCCCGCGCCTGCTGCAGCGCGGCAGCCAGCACGTCGGACGGGATGCCGTCGAGCTTGGTGTCCAGTTGCAGCGCGGTGACGAAGTCGCGGGTCCCGGCGACCTTGAAGTCCATGTCGCCGTACGCGTCCTCGGCGCCCAGGATGTCGGTGAGCGCCAGGTACGAGGTCTTGCCGTCCACCTCGTCCGAGACCAGGCCCATCGCGATGCCCGCCACCGGGGCCGCCAGCGGCACCCCCGCCGCCATCAGGCTCATGGTGCTGGCGCACACCGAGCCCATCGACGTGGATCCGTTGGAGCTGATCGCCTCGGAGACCTGTCGGATCGCGTACGGGAAGTCCTCCCGCTTCGGCAGCACCGGGATCAGCGCCCGCTCAGCGAGCGCACCGTGGCCGATCTCCCGACGCTTCGGCGAGCCGACCCGCCCGGTTTCTCCGGTGGAGTACGGCGGGAAGTTGTAGTTGTGCATGTACCGCTTGGCCTTCTCCGGCGACAGCGTGTCCAGCGTCTGCTCCATCCGCAGCATGTTCAGCGTGGTGGCCCCGAGGATCTGGGTCTCGCCACGCTCGAAGAGCGCCGAGCCGTGCACCCGGGGCAGCATGTCCACCTCGGCGGAGAGCGGACGGATGTCCTTCGGGCCTCGCCCGTCGATCCGCACCTCGTCGCGCAGCACCCGCTGCCGCACCAGTTTCTTGGTCAGCGAACGCAGCGCGCCGGAGAGCTCTTTCTCCCGACCTTCGAAATCTTCGGCCAGGCGCTCTTGCATCGACTCTTTGATCCGGTCGAGCGCGTTTTCCCGCTCCTGCTTGCCCGCGATCTGCAGCGCGTCGGCCAGCTCGTTCGCCACCGCCGACTCGACCGCGGCGTACGCGTCATCGGCGTAGTCGGCGAACACCGGGAACTCGGTCGTCGCCTTGCCCGCGACCGAGACCAGCTCGCTCTGGGCCCGGCACAGCGCGGCGATGTGCGGCTTGGCCGCCTCCAGACCGCTGGCCACGATGTCTTCCGTGGGGGCCGAGGCGCCGTCGCCAACCAGCCCGACCACGTTGTTGGTGGCTTCGGCTTCCACCATCATCACGGCCACATCGCCGTCCGGCAGCAGCCGGCCCGCGATCACCATGTCGAAGGTGGCCCGCTCCAGCTCCTGATGCGTGGGAAACGCCACCCACTGGCCCTCGATGTGGGCCATCCGGGTGGCCCCGATCGGGCCGGAGAACGGCAGCCCCGCGAGGGTGGTGGACAGCGACGCCGCGTTGATCGCCACCACGTCGTACGGGTGGGCCGGGTCCAGCGCCAGCACGGTCTCGACCACCTGGACCTCGTTGCGCAGCCCCTTCACGAAGCTGGGACGCAGCGGCCGGTCGATCAGACGGCAGGTCAGGATCGCCTCTTCGCTGGGGCGCCCTTCGCGGCGGAAGAAAGAGCCGGGGATCCGGCCGGCCGCGTACATCCGCTCTTCCACGTCGACGGTGAGCGGGAAGAAGTCCAGGAACTCCTTGGGCTGCTTGCTGGCGGTGGTCGCCGAGAGCACGACGGTGTCGCCGAGCCGGGCGACAGCGCTGCCCGCCGCCTGCTGCGCGAGCCGGCCGGTGGAGAAGACGACTTCGCGAGCGTCGAAGGTCCCGTTGTCGATCGACGCGCGGCTGATGTGCTCGCCGAGCGCGCTTGGTTGTTGGGTTTGTGTCATGGCGTCTGTTGCTCCTTTTAGTGCGGCTCGACGAGTCGAGCTGACATTCGGCGACGCCAGGATCTCCGGAGCTGCTCCGCGCCGGTCTTCGATCGAAGTCTCCGGGGACTTCTCCACCCGGGGACCACTACCGAGGACCGGAGCGCGACCTACTCCGCTCGATCACCTGCGCCGACCATCAATAGCGAACCTCCTCCCCAAGCCTAGGCACGGGGAGGAGGTTCGACGCTTAACGCCGCAGGCCGAGTCGCTCAATCAGCGAACGGTAGCGGCTGATGTCTTCGTTGCTCAGGTACTTCAGAAGCCGGCGTCGGCGGCCCACCAGCAACAGCAGACCACGCCGACTGTGGTGGTCGTGCTTGTGCTGCTTGAGGTGCTCGGTGAGGTCTTTGATCCGTCGGGTCAGCACCGCGACCTGGACCTCTGGTGAGCCGGTGTCGCCTTCTCCGGTGGCGTACTCCGAGATGATCTTGTTTTTCTCGCTGGTTTCGAGCGCCATTTCTCCCTATCCATCTTCCGCTTCGCAGGCGGCTGCTTGATCCGCGGCTCGGAGCTGGCGCCCCTGAGCCACTGGCGCGCGGTGCTCAGCGAATTGCTGAGCTGCGGTGCCGTGCCCGGCGGGCACTGACGCGCCGACCTCGCCCCACGGCGCCGTGCAGGCATGCGAGATCGCACCGATTACTCGGCGTACTGGCAAGGCTAGCACCTGTCAATCTTTGAACAGCGCCCGGGTCTGGCTGACATCGCGCTCGATCTGAGCGGTCAGAAGGTCCACCGTGTCGTACGCCCGCATGTCCCGCAGCCGGGCGATGAAATCCAGCGCCACCCGCTCGCCGTAAAGATCCTCGTGAAAGTCGAGCACATGAGCCTCCACCCGCCGCTCCTCGCCGGCGAACGTGGGGTTGGTGCCGATGCTGACGGCTGCCGGCAACCGGTCGCCCGCCTTGTCCCGCACCAGCCACGCCCCGTAGACGCCATCGGCGGGGACCGCCGCGTGCGGGTGGCACATCAGATTCGCCGTCGGGTAGCCCAACAAGCGACCCCGACGGTCGCCGCGCACCACCACACCTTCCAGCCGGTGCGGCCGCCCCAGCGCACCGGCCGCGGCGGCCACCTCGCCCGCGTCCACACACGCCCGGATGTACGTGGAGCTGAGAATCGCGCCGTCCTCCTCGCCCACCAGCGGGGCGCCTTCCACGGCGAACCCGAAGCTGCGGCCGAGCCTGCTCAGCAGCGCCACGTCACCCGCCGCCTTGTGCCCGAACCGGAAATTCTCCCCCACCACCACCAACGCGGCGTGCAGGTGCTCCACCAGCACGTCGTGCACGAACGCCTCCGCGGAGAGCCGGCTGAACGCAGGGGTGAACGGCAGCACGCACAGCACGTCCACGCCGAGTCGCTCGATCAGCTCCGCTTTGCGGGCCGGCTCAGACAGAATCGCCGGGTGGCTGCCGGGGCGCACCACCTCGGACGGGTGGGGGTCGAAGGTCACCACCACCGACCGCAGCCCCCGCTCAGCGGCGCGCTTGACCGCGTGTCCGATGATCTGCTGATGCCCACGGTGCACGCCGTCGAACACCCCGATGGTGACCACTGAACGGCCCCAGCCGCTGGGCGCGCGCTGCAATCCACGCCAACGCTGCATATCCCCTCCAGCCGATTACCCCTGGTGAACCCTGCCATGCCGCGACTTCGCCCCACGCAAGGACCGGTGCGGCTTCCGGAGGTCTAACCTCATCGATACGGGTTCGGTCACGCGTCCGCTGCCGGCGTGCCCCGGACCACGCGCCGCCCGCCCTGAGCCCTCCCCAGGATCGCACCGCGACCGACGACTCCCCGCGGGGGCAGCGGTCACGCCCCCTCCCCCGGGTTTCCGGCCTCAGCCAGATCCGCCGGGGCCAGCACCACCTCCGGACGAGCCAGTCCGTCGCGCTCCCGCGCCACCGCGATCACGCCTCGAGGCCCGAACACCGCGTACGGCCCCGGCATCCCCACCGCCGGCAACGGGTTGCCGTGGGAGAGGCGGGCGGCGTCGGTTTCCGGCACATCCCGCCGCGGGAACAGCCGGTCAGCCGCCTCGCTCAGTGACAACAGGAACCCCCGACCGGAGTCCTCCAACTCCGCCAGCGGCACCGCGTCGGCCAGGCTGAACACCCCCGCGTCCACCCGCCGCAACGCCATCAGGCTGCCGCCGACTCCAAGCCCGGCGCCCAGATCGCGGGCCAGCGCGCGCACGTACGTGCCGGCCGAGCAGGTCACCAGCACCTCACAGTCCAGCAGGTCCGGCTCGGGCCGGCGCAGTTCGCGCAGCTCGAACCTGCTCACCCGCACCGGCCGCGGCTTCAACTGCACTTGCTCACCGGCTCGGACCCGGGCGTACGACCTCTTGCCGGCGACCTTGATCGCGCTCACCGAGCTGGGGACCTGCTCGATGTCTCCGGTGAGGGGGGCCAGCCCGGCGCGCACCTGCTCCTCCGTCACCTGGCTCGCGTCGGCGCGGCTGAGCTGCTCGCCGTCGGCGTCGTCACTGGCCGTTGTCACGCCCAGCCGGATCGTCGCGGTGTACGTCTTGTCGCTGCCGCTCACGTACGTGAGCAACCGGGTTGCCCGGCCGATCCCGATCACCAGCACACCCGTCGCCATCGGATCCAACGTGCCGCCGTGGCCGACCCGACGGGTTCCGGCGATCCGCCGCACCCGGGCCACCACGTCATGCGAGGTGAGGCCCGGCGGCTTGTCCACCACTGTCAGCCCGGCCACCGACCTGAGGGGCTGGGCAACTCGTTCGTCAAGGCTCACAACAGCAAGCCTGTCAGACCTGACAGAGCCAGCTCACGCAGCCTCCGCGGCTAGGGTCTGCAGGTGACGGGCTAGCGGCTGCTGGTGACACCGGGCACCGCCCAGCGTCCGGTTGCCAGCCGACCCAGCAGGGCGGCCAGCCGGGCCGCGACGAACACGGCGAGGCCCGCCCAGATCCCGGCCAGACCCAGGTCGGCGAGGTACGCCAGCCAGATCGCCGGCAGGAACACCCCCAGCGCGCTGACCAGCATCAGGTTGCGCATGTAGCGCATATCTGAGGCGCCGATCATCACCCCGTCCAGGGCGAACACCGCGCCAGCCAGCGGCATCATCCCGACGAACCAGGGCCACGCGATCTCGGCCTGCCGCAACACCGCGGCGTCCGCGGTGAAGATCCGCGGCAGCAGCCCCGCCCCGACGCCGATCACCACTCCCAGCAGCACCCCGCATCCCACCCCGATCCACGTCACCCTCGCCGCGGCGCCCTTGGCCGAGCGCACCCGTCCCGCGCCCAGGTCCGCCCCCACCAGCGACTGCGCCGCGATCGCCACCGAGTCGAGCAGCAGGGCGCAGAAGAACCACAACTGCAACGCGATGTGGTGGGCGCCGAGCGCAGCGGCCCCGAATCGGGCCGCCACCGCGGCCGCGGACAAGAAGCAGGCCTGGAAGGCCACGGTGCGGATCACGAGGTCGCGCCCCATGCCAAGCTGCGCGAGCAGGATCGCGGGCGCGGGACGCAGCGGGACCCGCTCAGCGCGCAGGGCACGCAGGAACAGCACCGCCAAGACCAACTGGGCTGACACGTTCGCGATCGCGGAACCGATCAGCCCCAGCCCGGCCGGATACACCAGCAGCGGACACAGCACCGCGGAGAGCAGGTTCGCGCCGAGCACGTACCGGAGTGGCCGGGCGGCGTCCTGCACCCCGCGCATCCAACCGTTGCCCGCCAGGGAGAGCAGAATCCCGGGCGCTCCCAGCGACGCGATCCGCAGCCACTCCTCAGCCGCGGCGGCGACCCGCTCCGAGCCCGGACCACCCCCAGCCAAGGCGGCGGCAACCGGCCCCGCCAGCAGCTGCGCGGCGAGGATGAAGCCGCAGCCGAAGCCGATGGCGAGCCAGGATGCCTGCACCCCTTCCCTGACCGCGGCCTCCCGCTGGCCGGCGCCGTACAGCCGGGCGGCGCGCGCCGTGGTGCCGTACGCCAAGAAGTTGCCCAGGATCGTGGCGACCGACAGCACCACTCCGCCGATCGCGACGGCGCCCAGCGGGACCCGGCCCAGATGCCCCACGACAGCCGTGTCGACCAGCACGTAGAGCGGTTCGGCGGCGAGCACCACCAACGCGGGCGCCGCCAATGACGCGATCCGGCGCAACGACGGCGCCGCCTCCTGCTGGCTCGGCTGGACTGCGGTCACCGCACCATGGTGGCATTGCCGCGTAACGAATAGAAGAGGTTTGAGGCCTTACACACCTCACTCGTGAGCCGGATCGTTCACACGGCTCACCCACGCGCCGGAATGGCTCGGAGCGCTGGCACATGGACAGTCGGGACAAGCAGAAGCCGCCTCCCCGCCGGCGTGCGAACTCCCCGCCCCGGCGACCGAGGCGTTGTTCGCAACGGGGGAAGCGGCTGCTGCGGGTTAGATCCGCGCGACGCGGGCCGCGACCAGCTCCGCCAGCGCTAGCCGCGCCGGTCCAGTGAGCGCTGCACTGCCTGCGCAGCCTCCTGCCGCTGCTCTTCCCTCGCTGACGCGCGCTGCTGGCTGACCCGGTTCTTGCTCTTGGATGTGGTCGGCATGACTTCTCCTACGTCACCTCGACTGGGCCCGGACAGGCCCATTTGGCTCATCGGTTCGTCGTGGCGCACAAGCCAGAAGTGGCCCTTGCGCGCCTCGGTAGTCGACGGTGCTCACGTCGGGTCTGACGGTGATTGGCAGGCCTTGACGGCGTCGCGGTGGCGACTCATTGCGAGTCGATGCCGGATCGAGAGGGTGTTCGATCCGGCGAGCTGGCAACCCGGATCACGGGCAGCCAACGCACCGCCTCATCGGCTCCTGGAAAGCTTGGGATCGTAGATCACGGCCAGCGGGGCATCCTCCGCGACAGGATGCCGGCCCGTTCAGGCCCTGCCGCGGCGAGTAAGGATGATCCGTACGATACGCATTACGGCCACCCTAGCGACGATTCCACAACTCGGCGTTACTTTCTCGTATTGTGGACACCCAGGTCCGCCCCCAGCTGTCGACCCCGCTGTCTCGGCGTGCCCGCCTTGCCGTGATCAGCCGCCCACCAGATGCGCGTCGAGCAGCACCCGCACGGACGCGATCACCTCGTCAAGCTCGCCGTGGCCGGTGAAGCCGGCCGCGTACCGGTGGCCGCCGCCTCCCAGCGCGCTCGCGACTCCCGCCACGTCAACGGCGCCTCGGCTGCGCAGCGACATCGCCCACTCCCCCACCGCCACCTGCTTGGCCAAGCAGGCGACATCGGCCTCGTCGGCGCTGCGCACCACGTCGATCAGACTCTCCAGGACGTGCGCTGGCTGCTGGTGACGATCAAGATCCTCAAGGGTCGCGTACGTCCAGACAAAGCCAGTGCCTGCCGCGGCCTCAGCCTCGAAACTGATCCGACCCAAGGCATCCCCGAACACCCGCAGCGCCCCAACCGGGCGGGCGTCGAACAGCCGGCGGCTGATGTCGTACTGGTCGATTCCGGTCGCCAACAGCCTGGCCGCGAACTCGTGCGCCTCCGGCGTGGTCGCCTGATACTTGAACGAGCCCGTGTCCGTGGTCAGCGCGACGTACAGGCACTCCGCGATCTCTTGATCCATCGGCACACCGAGCCGGCGCAGCAACTCGTCCACCACCAACGCGGTGGCCGAAGCGGCAGGCTCGATCAGGTTGACGGTGCCGAATCCGGGGTTGGTGGCATGGTGGTCGACCACCACCACATGCTTCACGTCATTCAACCGTTCGGCGAACTCACCGAGTCGCTCGGCGCTCGCGGCGTCGAACGTGAGCAACAGGTCGGGGTCAGGCTCGGCGTCCTCGGGGGCCACCAAGAGCTCCGTGCCGGGCAGCTGCCGGAAGACCTCGGGCAGCTCCTGCTCGCCGGGAACCGTCGCCTGCGCCGGGCGACCCAGCCGCCGCAACGCCAAGGCACAGCCCAACATGCTTCCCAGCGCGTCCCCGTCAGGGTTCACGTGGCACACCAGCAGTGGCCGCTCTGCCTCGACAACCGCCGTCAAGGCGCGATTCCACTCCGCGCTTGATGTCACCCCAGGCTCACATCTCGGATCTGGGTCAGATGCTCACACCACGGCGACACCGGCGGCGTCACGATCGTGCCTCGGCGTCGTCGCTGGCGCTCTCATCGTCACGCTCGGCCCGGTACGGGTCCGCCTCGCCCGCTGGCCGGGCGTCCGCGGCGATCCGCTGCACCTGAGCGTCGGCGTCCCGCGCCTTCGCCAACAGCTCGTCGATGTGCTGCGCTTGATCCGGAATCCGGTCAGCCACAAAGGTGATCGACGGCGATTGGCGCAACCCCAGCCGCTTGCCCACCACGCTTCGCAGCAGCCCCTTCGCACTGTCCAAAGCGGCTGCCGAACCCTCATGCTCCGCGGCGTCTCCGTAGACCGTGTAGAAAACCGTCGCCTCTCGCAGGTCCGCGGTGAGCCTCACATCTGTGATCGTCACCATCCCCACGCGGGGGTCCTTCACCTGCTTGCGCAAGGCCACTGTCACCAGTTCCCGGATCCGCTCGGCGTGGCGCCGTACCCGGGCGGTGTCGGTCATTTTGGCTCCTCATGTCCGTTTGTTTGCGCCACTGCGCCCTCGAGATTACTCACGTCGTCCAGGCCCCGCATGAAGCCGACTGGCACATCGGCCTTCGGGACACGCCATCGTGACGAACGGCGGACAACTCCGACGGGCTCGAGTCAATCGTCGTCGCCGTACAGTCGTCGGCGGACGCTGAGCAGCTCCAACTCGGGCCGCTCCATCATCACCCGTTCGCAGGAGTCGAGCACCCGGCGCACATGCTCGGCGTCGGCGCCCACCGCGGCCACCCCCAGCTCCGCACGACCGTGCCGATCCAAGGCGCCCACTTCCGCGACCGAGAGCTCCAGCTTGCGGAGCGCGGCCAGGGCTGGCCGCACGTACGACCGCTTGGCCTTCAGAGACCGCGAGTCGGACGGCAGCAAGACATCGAAAACAGCTGTGCCCGTGTACATGGACGCCTCCTCGTGCGGCCACACAGCGGACAGGCTCGCTGCCCGCTGCCGACACCTGTCGGAACCAGAAGCGAACGCGGCGAGGCCCGCGGCTGCGCGACAATGTCACGCAGAACACGAGCCCCGCCAGCGTCCGCCTGGAGCAATCAGTCCCGAGGCTTCTCCCGCATTTCGAAGCACTCGATGACATCGCCGACCTTGATGTCGTTGTAGTTGCCAAGAGTCAGACCGCACTCGAAGCCTTCACGGACTTCGGTCGAGTCTTCGGTGAACCGACGCAGCGAGGCGATCGAGACGTTCTCCGCCACCACCGCGCTGTCGCGGACCAGGCGCGCCTTCCCGTTGCGCCGCAGAATCCCGGAGGTGACCATACAGCCAGCGATGTTGCCGAACTTGCTGGAACGGAACACCTCGCGAATCTCGGCGGAACCGAGCGCGACCTCTTCGTACTCCGGCTTGAGCAGGCCCTTCAGCGCCGCCTCGATCTCCTCGATCGCCTGGTAGATCACGCTGTAGTAGCGAATCTCGACGCGCTCACGCTCGGCCAGTTCCCTCGCCTTGGGATCAGGCCGCACGTTGAAGCCGATGATGATCGAGTCGTCCGTGGTCGCCAGGTTGACGTCGCTCTCGGAGATGGCGCCAACGCCCCGGTGGATGATCTTGAGCTGGACCTCGTCCGAAACGTCGATCTTGACCAACGCGTCTTCCAGGGCCTCCACCGAACCGGAGACGTCACCCTTGAGGACCAGGGAAAGCGTGGTCTTCTCGCCTTCCTTGATCTTCTCCAGGATCGACTCCAGAGTCGCCCGGCTACGGCTGGCCGCCTGCTGCGCAGCGCGCTCACGTGCTTGTCGCTGCTCGGCGATCTGGCGCGCCACCCGGTCCTCTCGGACCGCGATCATGGTGTCGCCGGCGCCCGGCACCTGAGTCAGACCCAGCACCATCACCGGACGGGACGGGCCGGCCTCCTTCACCTGCTTGCCGAACTCGTCGAGCATCGCCCGCACCCGGCCATGCGCGTCGCCGACCACAATCGAGTCGCCGACCCGCAGGGTGCCCTTCTCCACCAGCACCGTGGCCACCGGGCCACGGCCGCGGTCGAGGTGAGCCTCGATCGCCTTGCCCTGCGCCGGGCCGTCCACCGGAGCGGTCATCTCCAGAGCCGCGTCAGCCGTCAACAGCACGGCCTCCAGCAGATCCTCGATGCCGATGCCTGGCTTCGCGGCCACGTCGACGAACATGGTCTCGCCGCCGTACTCCTCCGCGACCAGGCCGTACTCGGTCAGCTGCTGGCGCACCTTGCCCGGGTTGGCGCCTGGCAGGTCGACCTTGTTGACCGCCACCACGATCTGCACGTTGGCTGCCTTGGCGTGGTTGAGCGCCTCAATGGTCTGAGGCATCACACCGTCGTCAGCCGCCACCACCAGGATCACGATGTCCGTGACCTGAGCTCCTCGGGCACGCATCGCGGTGAAGGCCTCGTGACCAGGGGTGTCGATGAAGGTGATCGCACGATCCTTGCGTTCATGCTCCACATGCACCTGGTACGCGCCGATGTGCTGGGTGATGCCGCCGGCTTCGCCTTCCACCACGTCGCTCTTGCGGATGGCGTCCAACAGCTTCGTCTTACCGTGGTCAACGTGGCCCATCACGGTCACCACCGGAGGCCGGCTGACCAGCCGCTCCGAATCCACCGCCTCATCGAGGTCGATGTTGAACTGGGCCAGCAGCTCGCGGTCTTCGTCCTCCGGGCTGACGATCTGCACGTTGTAGCCCAAGTGCTCACCGAGCAGCAACAGCATGTCGTCAGTGCAGGACTGAGTCGCGGTGACCATCTCGCCCAGGTTGAACATCTCCTGGACCAGCGAACCGGGGTTCGCGTTGATCTTGTCTGCGAAGTCCGAGAGCGAGGCGCCACGGAGCAGCCGGATCGTCTGACCCTGCCCCTTCGGCGCGCCAGAGCTCATCGCCGGCGCGGACAGGTTGTCAAACTCTTGCCTACGCTGCTTCTTGGACTTGCGACCACGAGCGGGCCTGCCTCCAGGGCGCCCGAAAGCGCCGCCGGTGCTGCCGCGTCCGCGACCTCCGCCGCCCGGCCGGCCGCCGCCGCGGAAACCACCGCCGCCGCCACCAGGACCGCCACCGCCACCAGGACCGCCGCGGAAACCACCGCCGCCGCCACCAGGACCGCCACCGCCACCAGGACCGCCGCGGAAACCGCCGCCGCCACCGCCAGGAC
>JBOGDL010000531.1:0-2531 GCA_050701815.1 Micromonosporaceae bacterium
AATCCACGCTGTCGGA
The DNA here is from genome assembly GCA_050701815.1 of Micromonosporaceae bacterium. Classification (GTDB taxonomy): domain Bacteria; phylum Actinomycetota; class Actinomycetes; order Mycobacteriales; family Micromonosporaceae; genus WHSM01. The sequence goes on from JBOGDL010000531.1 coordinate 17, forward strand.
TCTGGAAAACAGTCGGAAGTCCCCAAGCGCCGACACCGCTAGGCGTCTCGATGACGCGCTGGACGCGGATGGCGCGTTGGCAAGACTGGTTTCCGAGGTGTCGGCGCCGGCTGCAGGGCCCTTGCCGGCGACGCATGACGATGAAGAGCAGTCACTTGAGTTGTCTCGGCGCGTTGCCGCAAGTGACGTCGGCGCGGACACGCTGGCCCAGCTGGAAGCTGTGGTTGACGATCTCGCAACTGCGTACCCGACGACGCCGCCAGTGGAATTGCTGGAGCGGGTCCGGCGGCACCTGGGCTACGTGGCCCGGTTGTTGGAAATGCGAAAAACCTTGAATGAGCACCGCAGGCTTATCGTCGCTGGTGGGTGGCTGTCGTTGCTGGCCGCCACCCTGCACATCGACCTGCGCCAACGGCCGGCTGCCGCATCACGGCTGGGAGTGGCGCGACAGATGGCGAGGCATGGTGAACAGTCCGAAATCGAGGCGTGGTGCTTGGAGACAGCGGCGTGGGACGCCCTCACCGAGGGCGACAAGGGCCATGCCTTGGAACTGTCACGGGCCGCGCAGGAGATCGCGCCGCGCGGCGGCTCGGCGTTCATTCAAGCTACGGCTCAGGAGGGCCGCGCGCTGGCAAGGCTGGGCGACCGCGCGGGAACGTACGACGCCATTAGCCGGGTGCACGCGCTGGTGTCGCCGTTGACGCCGCCAGACCGCTCCGAGCACCACTACCAGTACGACCCAGCGAAGGCGCTCGCGTACACGGCAACCACGTTGTCGTGGGTCGGCGACGCCGCAGCGGTCGGCTACGCCCGACAGGCCATCACGCGTCTGGAGTCCGGCGAGAATGGGCATGCCAGGCCCCGCCGGGCGGCATCTGCTCGCCTTGACCTAGCCCTGGCGCTACTGGGCGCCGATGCGCCCGATGAGGCAGCCGAAGTGACGCTGCACGCGATCGCTTCTGGCCGGCTCGTGCCGTCAAACTATTGGCGGGTCGAAGAGGTGATCATTGGCATGGAATCCCGTGGTGTTCCTGGCGCCAAAGATGTCCGCGACGCTTACCTGGTTCGCCCCGACGCGTTCGGCGGCCTCTGATCGTCAATCAGCCCGCAGTCTCTGCGGTACGGTCAGCGTGACGGTGCCGCCACAGGCAGGGTCCTGCCCAGACACCCCCTGGGAGATGGTTATGCCACGACGTGCCAGCCCAGACCCCACTATCGGTGAGCGGATCAAGACCCGGCGACAGCTACGTGGCTGGAGCATCCGGTTTGCGTCCGACCGAGCAGGCGTATCCCACTCCACCTGGTCACGTGTGGAACGTGGCCTGATGAGCGCCGACAATCGGTTCCTCATCGCTGATATCGCCTCGGCTTTGGAATGCTCAGTCACGCAGCTCACTGGCCAGCCTGGGACACCAGCCGACCGGGACGGCGCTGACGCTCAGGCCGCCGCCCAAGCGATTCTCCAGACCCTGATAGAGGTCGACCTCGCTGAGGAGGCCACATGCGCGGCGCGTCCGATAGCGCAACTGGAACGTGAAGCAGAACTGGTCGGGGATCTGCGGCTACGTTGCGATTACACCGGCGCCGCTCGGCTGCTGCCCAACCTGTTTCGAGAGCTGCATGCGGCGACCCACGGGCCGGACCGTGAAACCGCGTTGAGATGTTTCGCCCGGACCGCTGACCACGCGTCGTTCATCATTCGGTACATCGGCTATCCGACCGAGGCATGGCTGGCTGCCGAGCAGGGCCGGAAAGCTGCCGAGATCCTCGAAGATCAGGTTCTTCTGGGACTGACGACCTGGTCTCGTGTCCATGCCGCGAGCGGCTGCGGCGCCTTTCGGCGGGCCCTCACGCTCGCCGAGCGCGAGTCGGCCGAGTTGTTGCCGCATGTTGACGATTGGGCCGGCCCCGAGATGCTTGGACAACTCTATCTAAGCTGCGCGTTTGCCTCCTTCGCGTTGGGTAATCGCGACAGCGCTCAGTCCTGGGTTGACCAAGCTGCACCTTTGGCCGAACGGACGGGTGACAGCCACCGTCTCGGTCTGATGTTCGGGCCCGCGAACACGAAGATTTGGCAGATCTCCATGGAAGTCGATGGCGGCGAACCGGGCCGTGCTGTCGAGATTGCCCGCTCCGTTGACCCCGAAGCTGCGGGGCTGTCAGTCAGCCGCCAAGTCGCTTACTGGACTGACACTGGGCGAGCGCTCGCCAGGACCCGGCGGGATCGGGACGCGATCCGGATGTTGTTGCACGCTGAGCGGTTGGCGCCAGTGCGCATCCATGCCTCTCCGCTGGTGCAAGAGACCGTGCGAAGTCTGCTCGAACGGTCGAAGCGTGCTGCGGGCGGCGTCGAACTTCGTGGTCTGTGCGAACGAATGGGGCTCGCATCCTGAGCGGTGCGTACTTGCACCATGCAGTCATGCACCATCTGCCTGTGATCAGGCGCCAGTCTTTCAGCCATGTCCCCGATGTCGAGTGTGGACACTGCACCTCGGCGGCGGGTGACCTCGCGGGC
>JBOGDL010000532.1:0-6423 GCA_050701815.1 Micromonosporaceae bacterium
AGGCGTTCGGAATGGACGTAGTACAGCACCACACCCGCGGCGAGCGAGGTGCTCCAGGTCGGGTTGACCAGCAATTCCGAGCCGGTGCGCACCGCCAAGATGGTGGCCCCCAGTTCGCGTCCCAACGCGACCTGGCAATCCCCGAACGTCACCTCGCCCACCTCGGGCAACACGGCCGAGTACGTGTTCGCCCCGCCGTACCTCATCAGGTCCGCGTACACCTCGGTGATCCCCGGGGACTCCAACTCCTCGGTGACCAGGTACGGGCTGTGCCACTGCACGCACCGGATCGCCTGGCTGACGTAACTGAGGTGGGAGGCCCGCGCCATGTTCCGCAGCGTCACCACCAGGTGCGCCCCGGGGTTGGCGTGGTCCACCGCCACCGCCACCGCGAGCGCCTCGTTGTCGTCACCGACGTCGATCAGCACATCCCTGGCTCGGGGCACGCCGGCGCGTTCCAGCACGTCGACGTCGGCCAGGTCGCCTCGCACGTACTCGACCTCACGCTCGGCCATCGGATGGTTGGTCACGTCGTCGCCCGCGACCAGCACGACCTGCCGTCCCCCTTCGGCGAGCAGCTGATCCACGATCCGTTCGGTACGCCCAGGCGTGTACCCCAACAGCACGGTGTGGCCCGATGCGGACACTGTCACGGCGCCATGCATACGGCGTCCCCTCGCCTTCTCCAGCACTGCCGCCAGATTGGTGAAGATCGTTGTCAGCGCGACGATCCCGCCGACGATCACATAGCCGCCGACCACGTGACCGGCGGCCGAGGATGGGAAGAAGTCGCCGTACCCGACCGTGGTGGCGCTCACCACGAACCACCACCAGTAGTTGGACGGCGCCACGATCGGGCTGCCGGCGCCCTCGGTCAGCACCAGCAGCGGCCACGCGGTGACGAACACGAACAGCGCCACCACGGCGGGCGCCAGCCAGGGGCGCAGCGGCCTTATCCGCCCGTACAGGCGAGCCAGCAAAATCAACACCGGACCTCGCCCCTTCCGCGCTGTGCCCGACCGGTCCGCTGCCGACGTCCGCAGATCTGCACCCTGCCGAGCCGCGGCCCACCGCTCAGGAAAGCACAGCCGCGCACGTTCCCCAGCGTAGAAGCGCGTCCACCTTCCTTCGCGTAGAAGCGCGTCCACCTTCCTTCGCGTAGAAGCGCGTCCACCCTTCGCTGTCTGGGCTGGACGGCAGGTCCAGGTGGGACGATCGCCGGAGGTCGTTGTCAGCGCTGGTCGAGGATAGCTGTGGCGGCGGCGTACTTGGCGGAAAGACGCCGCTGTGTCTCGGGGTCGAGCTGGCTCAGCCGGGCCGGGCTGGCGTTGTGCGCGATGTCTGCCCGCTTCACGTCGGTCGCGCCCGGGGTGTCGACAATCCGGGCCAGATAACCCGGCTGGGCTTCACCGGGGCGGTGAGTGAGGGCGTCCACCAACGTCAGCACGTCCGCCGGAACCCCCAACTCCCGCAACGAGTCCAGGGTCGCGGCGGTGTCCTCCACCGTGTCATGGAGCAGGCCGGCCATCTGCTGCGTCAGGCTGCCCCCGGCCTGCTGCACCAGACCCGCCACCGCCCGTGGGTGCCCGATGTACGGGTGACCACTCTTGTCGGTTTGCCCGCGGTGGTACGCGGCAGCCACCTGGTCCGCGACCAGGAGCGTGTCGACCGCGTCCTCGGCGAGGTACTCGTAGGCGTCGGCCCACTCCTGGTAGAGCTCGGCGAAGCCTGGCTGCCGGGCGGCGATCGGGAAGAAATGCTCGCGGGTCTCGGCGTAGTAGCTGCGTTGCTTGCTGACCCGTGGATGGGTGTGCAGCCGCTGCACGTTGCTGTAACGGTCGGCGAGCTTCACCAGTTGGACGGCCAGCGGGGCATCGCGGAACCGCCCCAGGTACCGGGCTCGCGCGTCGGCCGACCCCGGCGCGGCTTCCTGCGGCCCCGGCGCGGCTTCCTGGGACTGGGTCAGCTGCTCGACCAGCTCGGCGACCTTGGCGCCGAAGCGCTGGGCCAGTTCGTCGCGGCTGACGTCGGTGTCTTCCAGCACGTCATGCAACACCCCGGCGACGAGCAGGTCGGGGTTGGTCACGCCGGTGTCCGCCAGGATCCTCACCACCTCCGACAGATGCTGGGCGTACGCGTCACCGGCCGGTCGCCGCTGCCCCCGGTGCGCCGCCGTGGCGAACTGCCACGCCTGCTCGAGCCGGGCAAGGCCCCCGGTGTCGACGCTGGTTTCCAGGCTCGCCCGCAACCGCGGCCAATCCTCAGGTCCCTGGTACGTCTTCACAGCCACCCCCTAAGGGCGTGTCCTAGCCGTCTGTCCGGCCGATCTTCAGCCGGCTGCGGCGGACCCAGACGGCCTCGCTCGACCAAGATCGGCCGGACAGACCCTAGTCGACAGACTTGAAGCATGACATCACCACGGTCACCGGCCCCAACTCCGGCCGCGGCCGGCCCGCCACCGGCCCGCACCCACTCCCACCACCCGCCCGTCAGTGTTGATCAAGGGATTGTCGCGCGTGTCGCCGGCGGGTCGCATCACCAACCCCTTGATCAACGTCACCAACCTCTTGATCAACACGGCAAGTGGGAGCTGGCGCCGTGGCGGACAGGGTCGGGCGGCCCTACCGCAGCGGATGGGCCACGCGGCAGGATGGCCCCATGAGCCAGGAAACGATCTCGGTGCGGTGCGTTGTCAACGGCGATCCGGTGAGCGGCGCCCCCGGCGGTGTGATCACCTCACGCAACCCGTCCCGTGTCACGGAAACGGTGGCGGAGGTGTCACTCGGGGACGCGGAGACGTTTGTCGCCGCCTGCCGGGCCGCTCAGGCCGCGCAACGGGAATGGGCCGCCACCCCGGCGCCGTTGCGGGGGCGGGCTGTCGCGTACGCCGGGCGGCTGGTCGAGGCGAACGCGCAGGCGTTGGCCCGGATCGTCACCCGCGAGGTGGGCAAGCCGTACGCGGAAGCGCTCGGGGAGGTACGCGAGATCGTCGACACCTGCGACTTCTTCCTGGGCGAGGGCCGGCGCCTGTACGGGCAGACGGTCCCGTCCGAGATGCCGGACAAGCAGCTCTTCACGTACCGGAACCCGGTGGGTGTGGCGGCGATTGTCACAGCGGGGAACTTCCCGGTCGCGGTGCCGTCCTGGTACATCGTGCCCGCGCTGCTGACCGGCAACACGGTGGTGTGGAAGCCGGCCGAGTACTCGGCCGCGATCGCGCAGGCGCTGGCGGAGTTGTTTTTCCGGGCCGGCATCCCGAAGGGGGCGCTGAACCTGGTGCACGCGGACGGCGCGACCACGTACGCGGGGCTGGAGCAGGCGCTGAATCAGGGGCTGGTGCACAAGGTCGGTTTCACCGGCTCCAGCGCGGTGGGGGCCGCGATCGGGGAGCTGTGCGGCCGGCACCTGCAGACGCCGTGCCTGGAGCTGGGCGGGAAGAACCCGATGACGGTGACCCCGTCGGCGGACCTGGACCTGGCGGTGGAGGCGGCCCTGTTCTCGGGCTTCGGCACCGCGGGCCAGCGCTGCACGTCGCTGGGCACCGCGATCGTGCACGAGTCGGTGCATGACGAGTTCCTCCGCCGGTTCACCGAGGCGACCGAGGCCGCCGCGATCGGGGACCCGTTCGCGGAGGTGCTGTACGGCCCGATGATCAACGAACGGTTCGCCGACCGGTACCAGGGCTACCTGAACTGGATCGAAGACCACCACCGGGTGTCGGGCTCAGCGGCGATCGGCCGGATCTCCGCGAGCAGCCCGCGGACCGGGTTCGTGGGCGAGCCCGCCGACGGCCTCTACTACCACCCGGTGATCGTGGACGGGCTGCGTCCGGACGACAAGCTGTTCCGCGAGGAGACCTTCGGGCCGGTGGTGGGGGTGACGTCGTACCGGGACCTGGATGAGGCGATCGAACTCGCGAACGCCCCCGGGTACGGGCTGTCAGCCGCGATCTACACCTCCGACCCGCAGGAGGTGTTCCGGTACCGCGGCGGGATCAGCGCCGGGATGCTCAGCGTCAACAACTCCACCTCCGGGGCTGAGGCGCATCTGCCGTTCGGCGGCAACGGCAAGTCCGGCAACGGGGGTCGGCTGTCGGGGCAGTGGGTGCTGGACCAGTTCACCCGCTGGCAGTCGATGAACTGGGATTACTCGGGTCGGCTGCAGAAGGCGCAGATGGATGTCGCCGAACCGGTGCCGGATCTGGACTTCCGGCTGCCTGAGTGAAGATCGGACGCCCGCCCGACAACCCCATTTCAGGAGCGAGCGAGCAATGACCGAGGAACTCGATCGGCACTTCCGCGAATCGGTCCTGGCTCTTGAGGTCACGGCTCTTGAAGTCCCGGCGCCCCCGGGCCCCGCTGTCGACCATCCCGACGAGTTGCTGGAGCTGTTCGACGCGCAGCTGGCCAGCCGCCACCTGGACTTCGCGGCCCGCGAGCTGCAGGGCCAGGGGCACGCGTACTACACCATCGGCTCGTCCGGGCACGAAGCCAACGCGGGGCTGGCGGCAGCGTTGCGTCCCGATGATCCTGCGCTGCTGCACTACCGTTCCGGCGGTTTCTACCTGGCTCGGGCCGCCCAGGCGGCGCGATCCGGTCACGTGGCAGGGCACCGCGGGCTGCGGCAAGGTATCGCCGACGTGCTGCTGGGCCTGCTGGCGGCCGCCGCCGAGCCGATCGCCGGTGGGCGGCACAAGGTGTTCGGGCACCCTGATCTGGCGGTGATCCCGCAGACCTCCACCATCGCCTCGCACCTGCCCCGGGCGTTGGGAGTCGGGTACGCCATCGAACGCGCCCGCAAGCTCGGCGTCGCCTCCGAATGGGCGCCGGACGCGGTGGCGGTGTGCAGCTTCGGCGACGCCTCGGCGAACCATTCCACCGCCGCCGGCGCTGTCAACGCCGCCTGTTACTGCGCCCACCAGCGGGTTCCGCTGCCGCTGCTGCTGGTGTGCGAGGACAACGGGCTCGGCATCAGCGTCCCCACCCCGCCGGATTGGATCGCCGCCGCGCACCGGGGTCGGGCGGGTCTGGCGTACTTCGCGGCGGACGGGTCAGATGTGGTCGCGGTGCGGGAGGCGGCTCGGGAGGCGGCGACGTTCGTGCGGACCCGCCGCGCCCCGGCGTTGCTGCACCTGTCGATGACGCGGCTGCTCGGCCACGCCGGCTCGGACGCGGAGCTGGGATACCGCACCCCGGTGGAGGTCGCCGCGGACTACCGGCGCGACCCGCTGCTGCGTACCGCTGAGATCGCGGTGACCGGCGGCGTGCTGACCCCAGAGCAAACCATCAGCCGGTACGAGCAGATGCGGGCCCTGGTCGCCGAGGTGACCTCCGAGGTGCTGCACCACCCCAGGTTGACCAGCGCCCCGCAGGTGATGGCCCCGCTGGCGCCGCGACGCCCGGCGCGGGTGGCACGCGCCGCCGCGGTGGCGGCCTCGGCCTCGGCGCGGTGGGCGGTGTTCGGCGGCACGTTGCCGGAGGAGGAAGGTCCGCTCACCGTGGCGCAGTCGATCAACCGGACCCTGTTCGACCTGTGCGCGAGCCGCCCCGAGGTGCTGGTTTTCGGTGAGGACGTGGCCCGCAAAGGCGGCGTGTACGGGGTGACCCGCGGGCTGCGCCGACGCTTCGGGCCGGCGCGGGTGTTCGACACCCTGCTGGACGAGCAGTCAATTCTGGGGCTCGCGCTCGGGGCCGGACTGTCGGGGTTGTTGCCAGTGCCGGAGATCCAGTACCTGGCGTACCTGCACAACGCGATTGACCAGCTGCGAGGCGAGGCGGCGACGTTGCAGTTCTTCTCTCAGGGCCGGTACCGCAACCCGCTGGTGGTCCGGGTGCCTGGGCTGGCGTACCAGAAAGGGTTTGGTGGGCATTTCCACAACGACAACGCGGTGGCTTCGCTCCGCGACATCCCCGGCCTGGTGATAGCTGTGCCCGCGTTGCCGGACGACGCCGCCCAGCTGCTGCGCAGCGGTGTCGCGGCGGCCGAGTCGGACGGCTCAGTCTGCGTGTTCCTGGAGCCGATCGCGCTCTACCACACCCGGGACCTGCACACCGAGGGCGACAACGGCTGGCTGGCGCCGTACCCGCCGCCGGCCAAGTGGCACGCCAGTCATGTGCCGCTGGGTCGCGCCCGGGTGCACGGCGACGGCGCCGACCTGACGCTGGTCAGCTTCGGCAACGGGGTGCGGATGAGCCTGCGCGTCGCGCGGCGGCTGGCCGACGACGGCGTCAACGCCCGGGTGCTGGACCTGCGCTGGCTGGCGCCGTTGCCCGTCGACGACCTGTTGCGGCACGCCGAGTCGACCGGGCGGGTGCTGATCGTTGACGAGACCCGGCGCACCGGCGGGGTCTCCGAAGGGGTGCTGGCGGCGCTGGCCGACGCCGGTTTCGGCGGGCAGGTGGCGCGGGTGACCAGCGAGGACAG
>JBOGDL010000533.1:0-6338 GCA_050701815.1 Micromonosporaceae bacterium
GATCGTCCGCGTGGTGTGCACGGGCTGGGCGGTGAGGAGTCGAACGGGTACGTCCACATCGACTCCGGCGGCGGCGAGACCATGGCGCGGGCCACCCAGATCGAGGTCTACGACGGGCTGCGGGCCCGCTCACTGCGCGGCAAAGGCGAACTCGACGAGACCCCGGATCGCCGCCGCTACGACAAGACCCACACCCATTGCGACGTGTTGGTGGTGGGCGGCGGCCCGGCGGGGCTGGCCGCCGCCCTGGCCGCCGGCGCCAGCGGCGCTCGGGTGATCATGGCAGACGAGCAATCCGAGCTGGGTGGCGGGCTGCTCGCGTCCCGGGCTCGCTTGGACGGCGGCCCGGCCGTTGACTGGGTCGCGGAGGCTGGTCGGCGGCTCGCGGCGATGCCGGAGGTGCGGGTGCTGACCCGTACCACGGTGGTGGGTTACCACGACCACAACTACCTGATAGCGGTCGAGCGGCGCACCGACCATCTGGGCGACGCGGCGCCGCCGGACCTGGCGCGGCAGCGGCTGTGGCACATTCGCGCTGCTCAGGTCGTGCTCGCGACGGGGGCCCTGGAGCGTCCGATCGCGTTCTGCGACAACGACCGCCCAGGGGTGATGTCAGCCGGCGCCGCGGCCGGCTACGCCAACCGGTACGGCGTGCTGCCAGGTCGCCGTGCGGTCGTGTTCGGGGCGCATGACGGCGTGGTGCGGGCGGCAGCCGACCTGGCCGCGGCCGGGGTCGACGTCGCGGAGCTGGTTGACGTACGAGATGGCGTCGGCGTGGTGGGCGCTGAAGCGGACGCTGACGGCGTGCTCACCGGCGCGCACATCTCCGCGTTGGACAGCGACGGGCGTCCGGTCGGCCGCAGCCGCACCGTGGCGTGCGACCTGCTCGCGGTGTCCGGCGGCTGGAACCCGGTGGTGCACCTGTTCAGCCAGTCCGGGGGCACGCTTGCCTGGTCGGAGTCGGCAGCGGCTTTCGTGCCGAGCAGCTCGGCGCAGCAGGAGCGCAGCGCGGGCGCCGCGAATGGCACGTACGAGCTGGAGGCCGCGATCGCGGAGGGCGCCGAGCGCGGGCTGCTGGCGTGCCGTGACGCCGGCTATGACGGCGCCCCAGCCAGCGCGGCCCCGATCACCATGCCATCCGTGGAGCCCGCGACGCCGGACGCGCTGCTACGCGAAGAGACAGACGTCGCCCCGGTGCGGCCCCCGGCGGCGTTCTTCTGTGTGGAGCCCGGCGTGGCGCAGCGGGGGGTTCCTTGCTTCGTCGACCTGCAACGGGACGTGACGCTGCACAACGTGCGCGAGGCGCTGGCCGCCGGAATGCGTTCGAGCGAGCTGGTCAAGCGGCACACCACCATCGGGACCGGGGCGGACCAGGGGAAGACCTCAAGTGTGCTGACCGTGGGTGTGCTCGCTGGTCTGCTGGGGCGGCCGATGACCGAGGTCGGCGCCACCAGCTATCGCCCCCCGTACCACCCGGTGTCCTTCGCCCTGTTGGCCGGACGGGACCGGGGCCGGCTCGCCGACCCGGAGCGGGTCACCCCGATGCACCCGTGGCACCTGGCGCGGGGGGCGCCTTTCGAGGACGTGGGGCAGTGGAAACGCCCCTGGTGCTTCCCGCTGCCGGATGAGGACCTGGAACACGCGGTGCTGCGCGAGTGCCGCGCCGCGCGAGAAGGCGTCGCGGTGATGGACGCGTCCACGCTCGGGAAGATCGAGCTGCAGGGCGCCGACGTCGGCGAGTTCCTGGACCGGATCTACACCGGGGTGTTCTCCACCCTCAAGGTGGGGCGTTCCAAGTACGGCCTGATGTGCGGCGCCGACGGGATGCTCTTCGACGACGGCACCACATCGCGGCTGTCCGAGGACCGCTGGTTGCTGACCACCACCACCGGCAACGCCGCAGCGGTGCTCGACTGGCTGGAGGAGTGGCTGCAGACCGAGTGGCCCGACCTGGACGTGCGCTGCACCTCGGTCACCGATCACTGGGCCACCGCGGCGCTGGTCGGCCCCCGATCCCGGGACGTGCTGCGCGAGCTGGCGCCCGAGCTGGACGTGAGCAACGAGGCGTTCGGGTTCATGACCTTCCGGGACGCCGAGGTCGCGGGGCTGCCGGCACGGGTGTTCCGGATCAGCTTCTCCGGTGAGCTGGCGTACGAGATCAACACCCCGGCGTGGCACGGGCTGGCGCTGTGGGAGGCGCTGCTGGCGGCGGGCGAGCCGTACCGGATCACCCCGTACGGCACCGAGACGATGCACGTGCTGCGGGCGGAGAAGGGCTTCCCGATCGTCGGCCAGGACACCGACGGCACCGTGACACCGCACGATCTCGGCATGGGGTGGGCGGTGTCGAAGCAGAAACCCGACTTCATCGGGCGGCGCTCGCACCAGCGGCCGGACACCGCCCGGCCCGGACGCAAGCAACTGGTGGGCGTGCTGCCGCAGGACCCGGACGTGTTGCTCGCCGAAGGCGCCCAGTTGGTTGCCGCAGCCGACCTGGGGGCTTCGGCTGGCCCGGAAGACAGGAGCGAGCCGATCCCGATGCAGGGGCATGTCACGTCGAGCTATCGATCCGCGGCGTTGGGGCGCACGTTCGGGTTGGCGATGGTGGTCGACGGCGGGTCCCGGCACGGCGAGGTGCTGTCCGCGGTCAACGGCGCGGACGTGGCGCCAGTCACCATCGTCAGGCCAGTCTTCTACGACCCGGAAGGAGCCCGCCGTGACGGCTGAGCACCTCACCGATCGACGGGGCGCCAACCCCGGCGCCAACCCGGGCGCCCGCCGCAGCCCGCTGAGTCACCTGGTTGACGAGCTGGCCGCCGGCTCAGGGTCTGAGGTGACGCTCGCCGAGTTGCCGTTTCGCACCCTGATCGACGTGCGGGCGCAGCCGGTGGCGGGGGTGCGAGCCCGGTTGTCGGAGGCCCTGGGGCTCACCCTTCCGGAGCGCGCCGGCGAAGCCGTACAGCATGGGTCTCGTCACGCTCTGTGGCTAGGCCCGGATTGGTGGCTGATCACCGACGCGCCCGATCCACAGCCGCGACTGGAGTCAGAGCTGGCAGGCGGGGTACGGTCGGCCGGGTTCGGCCAAGCGTCGGCGGTGGACGTCTCAGCGCACCGCACGACGCTCGCGTTGGCGGGCCCACACGCCCGGGACGTGCTCGAGCATGGCTGCTCGTTGGATCTGCACCCGCGCGGGTTCGGGCCCGGGGCGTGCGCCCAGACCATGGTCGCCAAGGCTCAGGTGATCCTGCATCAGACCGCGGCTTGCCATTACCGCCTGTTGGTGCGGGCGTCGTTCGCGGACTATCTTGCGCGGTGGCTGCTGGACGCGATGGCCGAATATGTCACGACCCGGTAACCGAGCTCGTCACAGAGTGGTGACTGAGTGGCTTCACGGCGTGTTGACGACGAGGTCACAACGCCGGGATGGCGGCGATCTGACCGAGAGATCCCCCAGCAGCCGCAAACCGGTATCGATTTCGTAGATCAGATCTGGATAAGGTGCGGGAACTTCCGGCCGCCACCCCCGGAAACACGGAATGAATAACGGAAGGACCTTGAAATATGTCCGCCTCCTCAGATCCACCCCCGATGATGCCTGACGTCGCCAGATCGCGGCCCGGGATCGACCCGGTCGTGCTGTGGACCGCCGCAGCTGTGTCCGCGGCGTTTGTGATGTGGGGCATCATCGCGACGCAGAACCTGAGCGATGTCACCACCACTGCCAAAGAATTCCTGATCGCCAGCTTCGGCTGGGTTTTCGTGCTGGCCAGCATCGGGTTCGTGATCCTGGCGGCCTACCTGGCCCTGAGCCGGTACGGCCGAATCAAGTTGGGCCCCGACGGCGAAAAACCCGAATTCAGCACGGTGTCCTGGGTCGCGATGATGTTCAGCGCCGGCATGGGCATCGGCCTGATGTTCTGGGGCGCCGCTGAGCCGCTGGCGCACCTCGGCGCACCACCGCTGGGGCTCGCTGAGAAGAACACCAAGGACTCCGCCCAGTTGGCGATGGAGTACTCCTTCTTCCACTGGGGCTTCCACCCCTGGGCGATGTACGCGGTGGTCGGGCTCGCCTTGGCGTACTTCTGCTTCCGCAAGGGCAAGGCCAACCTGATCAGCACCGCGTTCCTGCCGTTGATGGGCAAGCGCGCTGAGGGTGGCCCTGGCAAGGCGATCGACATCTTCGCCATCTTCGCCACCCTGTTCGGCTCCGCGACCTCGCTCGGCCTCGGCGCCTTGCAGATCAACAGCGGTCTGAACGACCTGTGGGACGTCCCGAAGTCGACCGGCCTCGCGATCCTGATCATCGCGGTGCTCACCGTCTGCTTCGTGATCTCCGCCGTGACCGGGGTCCACAAAGGAATCCAGTTCTTGTCCAACACGAACATGGTGCTGGCGGTGCTGCTGCTGGCGTTCCTGTTCGTGGTCGGGCCGACGGTGTTCATCCTGAACACGTTCACCGAGTCGCTGGGCGGCTACTTCTTCGAGTTCACGCCGATGAGCTCGCGGGCCGGCGCCTTCGGCGGCGCGGACTGGCTGTCCGGCTGGACCATCTTCTACTGGGCCTGGTGGATCTCCTGGACCCCGTTCGTCGGCACCTTCATCGCCCGGATCTCGCGTGGCCGCACCATTCGTGAGTTCGTGGTCGGAGTGGTGCTGGTCCCGAGCCTGGTGAGTTTCATCTGGTTCTCCATCCTCGGCGGCGCCGCGATCAGCCAGCAGCTGGGTGGCACGGATGTCTCCGAGGGCGGCGAGGCGCCACCTGAGGCCGCGTTGTTCAACGTGCTCCGCCAGTACCCGCTGTTCACGTTGAGCGCCATCGTGGTGATCATCCTGGTGGCGCTGTTCTTCGTGAGCGGGGCCGACGCCGGCTCCGTGGTGATGGGCACCCTGTCGTCCCGGGGCGCGCTGGAGCCCAGCAACTCGGTGGTCATCCTGTGGGGCGTCCTGACCGGGGCCGTGGCGGCTGTTCTGCTGTACGCAGGCGGCGAGAACGCGTTGCTCGCGCTGCAGACGTTGACCATCATCGCGGCGCTGCCGTTCCTGTTCGTGATGGTGGGCGTGTGCTGGGGCCTGATGCGGGAGCTGCGCCAGGAGCCGGCGTTCGCGGCGGCCAGCCCATCTGATGTGGACATCGCCGGGCGGATCCCCAACGTGAGGTCCTCGGCAACCACCGAGGAGAAGACCGAGGTGGCGACCAAGGAGAGCGAATCCAAGGCCGACGCCTGATGTGAGTCGTGGGGCTGCGCCCCACAAGCCTTTGAGCGGGGCTGGTGTGATCACCAGCCCCGCTCGTTTGCTCTGCGTCGCGTGCGCACGCCGCCGCTACTGCCGTTGGCCGGTGACCTGATCCACTGCCATCGTCGTGGATCACTGCTAGCGTGCGGCACATGCGTGCCGCGTATGCAGCCAGAATCAACCCAGACGACCCGCTGGCCGGGCTCGAGGTGGGGGAGATCGCCGACCCCGAGCCGCCCGAGGGTTGGGCAACGGTGCAGGTCAAAGCCAGCTCGCTGAACCACCACGATCTGTGGTCGTTACGCGGGGTCGGCCTGGACGCCGCGAAGCTGCCGATGATCCTGGGCTGTGACGCGGCGGGCCTCGGGCCGGACGGCCAGCCCGTGGTGGTCTACCCCGTGGTGATCGACAACGGCCGGTTCAGCATCCTCTCGGAGCAGTTCCCCGGCACGTTCGCCGAAACCGTGCACGTGCCGGCGGCGAATCTGGTGCCAAAACCTGAGCAGCTCTCGTACGCCGAGGCGGCCTGCCTGCCGACCGCGTGGCTCACCGCGTACCGGATGTTGGTGACCAAGGGCCAGGTGACCGAAGGCACGAGCGTGCTGGTGCAGGGGGCCGGGGGAGGGGTGGCCACCGCCGCCGTGGTGCTGGCGGGCGCCCTCGGCGCGAAGGTGTACGCCACCAGCCGCGACGCCGCGAAACGGGAACGGGTAAGCGAACTCGGCGCCACCGCTTTCGAGCCGGGCGCGAGGCTTCCGGAGCGGGTGAACGTGGTGATCGAGACCGTGGGCGAGGCGACCTTCGAGCATTCGATCAAGAGCCTGTCGCCCGGCGGCCGGATCGTGGTCTCCGGCGCCACCTCGGGCCACCGCCCCGCGATCGACCTACGCCGGCTCTTCTACTTCCAGCAGGAGATCCTCGGCGCGACCATGGGCACGCCGGAGGAACTGGCCGGGTTGCTGAAGCTGTGCGCCGACACCGGGGTCCGGCCCGTGATCGACTCAGTCCGCCCGTTCTCTGAGGCGCGGGAAGCGTTCGCCCAAATGGCCGCAGGCGACGTCTTCGGCAAGCTGGTCCTCGACCACACCCGCTGATCGCGTTTC